>NZ_JAJNQP010000039.1:0-8030 GCF_022227985.1 Halorhodospira sp. M38 | reverse complement strand
TGCCAGGCCTTTCACCAGCTCCGGGAGCTGCGCAACGCCCTCGCCCACGGTGATCAGCCGGGGCATGCCGATGTCCAGTCGGCGTTGAGCAGCCCGCAGGCGCTCCACGAGCTGCTGAGCAGCGTCCTCGAGCAGCTCCTGCCCCGTTCCGGGTAGAAGGCCGAGCCTCTGGAGGGCCAGACCAGACGAAAGCTTTCGATCCGGCGCCCTCGCCGCGCTGTATGCCACCTTACGCTCATCGAGCCAAGCGGACCAAGCGGAGCCTTTGTAAAGCGACCGCGCGGACTCGGCTCTCGATGAGCGACAGCAAAATGAAGACGGAGGCAAACCCGATGAGCCCCTTATCCCAGCGCCGCATCCCGAGCTCGAAGTTCGTTCCGCCGCGCCGTGACCGTCGGCTGCGAGCGCTAGCGCTGCTCATCAAACGGTTTCTGCGCGACGACGTGTACCGCTACTAGCGGGGACGTAAGGCCCCGTCCCGGCAACTGGAAAGGATGATCATGACCCGCAATCCGTCACGCCGCAACCCGGATCCGGACTTCATGCAGTCGCTGGAGCGCGCCGCGGAGATGGCTCAGCACTCCCTGGAGGCCATCGCTCCCGAGCGCGACTGCATGCTGCGCATCCTCGAGCGCTTCGAGGAGCAGATCCGCGAGGCGAGTGTGCAGCCCGCTGCGGGGCAGAACGAGGCCGTTCAGGAAGCGGTGCGCAACTTCAGCGAGGAGTTCGAGAAGCGGCGCCACCTTTTCGAGGGCCTGGCGGATCGCACCTGCGCGCAGCTCGCTGAGAGCTATGCTCAGCTCGAGCGCGACGCCCCCTATGTGACCATCCTGCTCTTCGGGCGTACCAAGGCCGGCAAGAGCACCACGCTCGAGGCCCTTACCGCCGGCGACGGCACCACGATCGGAACGGGCAGACAGCACGCCACCCGTGACATCCGGGCCTACTACGTCCCCACACCGACCGCGGGCGACAACCCCGATCAGCCCCGCCTGCGCATCGTCGATACGCCCGGCATCGAGGGCTTCGAGGGGCAGGAGCTGGCCGAGATGGCCGAGAAGCATGTGGATCACGCCGACCACATCCTGTTCCTGATCAGCAATGATAGCGCCGATCCCGAGCAGCTGGCGCGTTTCGACTGGATCCAAACCCGGGGCAAGGATCTGACGGTCCTGCTCAACGTCAAGGAAGGGGACCTGGAGCTGCTCGCCGACTCGCCGGAGGAGGTGTTCCAGCCTGACGAGATCAAGGGGCACCGTCGTCAAATCGCGGGTCATCTGCGCCGGCGCTTCGGCCTGGAGAGCCCGGAGGTGATCCCGTTCCACGCCCACGGCGGCTGGAAGGCCCGCTCCGCCGACGAGTCATCGGGCGGCGTACCGAGCCGTACCGCGCTCGAGCGCGCGAGCGGCCTGAGCGCCGTTGAGAAGCGCCTGCGGCGGTTCGTGGTCAACGAGGCTATCGCGGCCCGGCGCCGGGCGCCCCGGGACCTGCTGAACAGCTACCTGATCGAGCTCAAGAATGAGCTGCGCCCCACGGCCGGCGCGTTCCGAACGCTCGATGGCGAGCTCAAGCGCCTCTGCGAAGACCTTGAGAAGAGGCTCGACCGGGCTCATGACCGGGCCGCCGAGCGCCTGACGCAGCTGCGGCTGCTCTTCACGGCCGCGGAGAATGACATCACGCCCATGGTGGACGACATCCTCAAGAGGCGTGGTTCGGGGCGGGACCTGGAGGCCGAATGGCAACGACGGCTCCGTGCGCGTGGTGTCACGGAAGGAGTCGATTGGTTCATCGACGCTGCGCAGAGAGACTTCATCCGCGAGCTCGAGGAGGGGGTGCGCGTGGCCGCCGCCGACTTCAGCCTCTCCACCGTCCGGGATCTCGACGGTGCCCTCGACGCATACCATGAGCAGCAGGACACGAAGGAATGGGAGGGCTATGGCCGCGCCGGGCTGCGCGGCGGCGCGGGAGCAGCAGCCGGCTACCTGGCCTGGTACGGGCTCGCGAACTGGTGGAACCCCTCGGGCTGGGTAGCGATCGGTGGAGCGGCTGTAGCGGGTCTGGCGGCGCAGGAAGCCGCGCGCTCGGTCACCGAGGAGTGGCGGGCCTCGACGAACAGGGGTCTGTCCCGTCACCGGCAGAAGATCATCAAGCGCCTCCAGGAGCGCCTCCGAGCGGACCGCAAGCGAGCCGAGGCGAGCTGCCGGGATTGGCTCGAGCGCGCTCACGCGGCCCATCGCGACAATATTCGGGGCACCGTCCGCCCCGTGCAGCAGGCCGCCCGGCGCATCCATGGGGCGGCTACGACGACCCTGGACAGCCTCGATGAGGTCGCCGCCCGGCTCAACCGCCACTGTGTCGAGGAGCTGCTCCATGACCAGATCCCTCAGGTGGCCGAGGGCCGGGTCCACGTGACCGGGGTCGCCCGCCAGCCCAGCTTCGCGACCAAGATCCGGGTCGCTTCACAGGCGCAAGGCGTCTGCCCGTTGGGCGCCTGCATCGGATCTCAGGGCCACCGGGTCAAGGCGCTGCGCGAGGCCCTCGGCGGCGAGCGCATCGAGTTCGTCGATGCCGGCGCCCCTCTCGAGACCCAGGTCCGCCAGGCCCTGGGGATGAGTCCGCCGGACGCCGCGTGCCCACAAGACGTCGTCCGGATCACGCGCTCCGGGGACGTCACCATCGCCACGGTGCGCTGCGATCAAAAGCAGGCCGGCCGGCTCATCGGGCCCAAGGGGGCTAACAGCCGGCTCGCCGGCGAGCTCCTCGGTATGAAGATTCGCGTTCAAGGAGCGTAGGCCATGAAACTCGATTACGCACGCTACTACCACGAGCTGGAGTGGATCCTGGGCAAGACCCATGACCTGGTCGAGCGCGCCGGCACGGACGAGCACCGCACGCTGATGGAACAGGTCCAGGAGGCGCGGGCCAGGCTGGAGCGCGACGCGCCCTTGCGCATCGCCGTGGTGGGGCAGTTCAGCGCCGGCAAGTCGGCGCTCATCTCCGCGCTGACCGGGGCGGAGGTGGCCATCTCCGCGGACGTCACGACCCGCAAGACGGCGGAGTACACCTGGCAGGGCCTGGTGCTCGTGGACACACCCGGGGTGCACTCGGACAGCGACGATACGGCCCACGACCGCATCGCTCGAGAGGCGACCCACGGCGCCGACCTGGTGCTGTTCGTGGTCAGCAATGAGCTGTTCAACCCGCGCCTGGCCGAGCACCTGCGCTTTATCCTGGACAGCGACGAAGGCCTGGGCCTGGCGTCCAAGACCTGCCTGGTGATCAACAAGGTGGACCGCGAGTCCGATCCGGATCCCGATGCCGAGCTACTCAGCGAGGCGGGGCGGGTTCTTGAGCCCTACCCTGAGGTACCGGTGTTTTTCTGCGCCGCCGGCAAGCTCCTGCAGGCGCGCAAGACCCGTCAGGCGCACCTCGCGGAGCGCTTCGAGAGCCAGAGCCGTATAGACGAGCTCGCCGACGGGCTGAACCGCTTCGTCGCTGAGGCCGGCACCGCAGGACGCCTTCAGACCCCGCTGCAACAGGTCAGTGAGCTGCTCAACCGGCTGGAGTCGGAGCTCGCCGAATCGAAGGACCAGCAAGAGCACCTGGAGCTGATCCGGCGCAAGCGGCGGGTCTATGAGCAGCTCGAGCAGAAACTCCGCGAGGTGCGCAACCGCCGCAAGCAGGAAGCGCGCAACGCGGTCATGGCGCAGGCCAACGGGGCCATGGAGCAGGTAACGGAGGGCGCGGATCAGCAGATACTGGAGGAACTCTTCGAGCAGGGGCTACGCCAGGCCAGCAGCGACGTGGACGCGGTCTACGACGCGGCGGATACCGAGATCAAGCAGGCTCTGAACGAAGCAAGGGCTGATCTCGAGGCTATCGGCGACAGCCCCCTCGGCCAAGCGGTGGCCCGGATCCATGCGCAGCGGGCCGAGACGGCAGGCGTGGATGCGGTTGGCGAAGCACCCAGCGCATACAGCCGCTCCCTCTATTGGGGCCGCCAGGCCACGGACCCACTCCAGCAGCATCTCGGGCGTCTCGCCCAGGACCCCCAGAAGCTGCGCGATCTCGTCTACCAGATCGGCAAGAAGATGGGCAAGAAGTTCAAGCCCTGGGAGGCCGTCAAGACGGGGCAGATGCTATCCAGAGTCCTCGGCCGCGTGAGCAAGGCCATGCCCTGGCTCGCGCTTGCCATGGACATCTACAGCGAGATCCGGGAAGAGCAGGCCAAGCAGGCGCGTGAGCAGCATCTGGCCGAGGTCCGTAGTGCGCTCCACAAGGCCTTTGCGGAACAGGCCGATAATTTGGCTGAGGCGCTGGAGAGCGCTCTGGACGAGATTTCCAGGGGGGTAATCCAACCCGGCCTTCAGGAGCTTGAAGCCGAGCGCCGGGAAATCGTTGATGCCGACGCCCAGCGCCGGGCGCTCCAAGAGGAAATCGGCACCCTCCAGCGCCGATGTGCTGAGCTACGTCACCAGCTCTGAGGAGACCTTCTCCTCTGGGAATCGCCGCCGTGAGGTGACCCCACTGACGGATTGCACGCGTCCTGGTGATCCTTTCTGGATGGACGGCTAGTTCCCGCAGCAGTCTGGATGGACCCGGTTAGGCTGCATGAGGGGAACACAAGTACGGTCAACTCTCGGCCGGAACCGCATTCGACCGGTCCGTCCGGTTGTTTCCCCTGTACGGCTACGAGGCCCTCATCACCCAGCAGGTCCACCAGGACGCCAACGCGCAGCAGGTCAGTGGCCACAACCAGCGTGAGGCAGCCCAGGAGGCGTCCATCGGGGACTGCCAGAGCCACAGCCGGGAAATCCCGGAATGCCAGGCCTTCCACCAACTCCGGGAGCTGCGCAACGCGCTCGCCCACGGTGATCAGCCGGGGCACGCCGATGTCCAGTCAGCGCTGAGCAGTCCGCAGGCACTCCACGAGCTGCTGAGCAGCGTCCTCGAGCGGCTCCTGCCCCGCTCCGCCGGGTAGAGGGCCGCCCCCTTCAAGGCAGCCGCTTCGGCTGCAAGTTTCCCATCCGCCGCCCTCCGCCGCGCTGGATGCCAGCCTAAGCACCAGCTGTTGCACGAAGGATCCCCGATGCCCCGCAAGCTCTACCTCGCTGCCTACGACGTCCGCAGCCCGAGCCGGCTCGCCCGAGCCGTCCGGGTCATCAAGGGCTACGCCAGCGGCGGGCAGAAATCGGCCTACGAGTGCTGGCTGACACCGGCCGAGCGGACGGCGCTGCACCAGGAGATGGCCGAGGTCATCGACCCCGACGAGGATCAGTTCGCCCTCCTGCCGCTGGAGCCGCGCCGGCCGCTGGTCACCCTCGGCGCCGCCGAGGCGCCGGCGGATCCGGACTTCTTCTATTTCGGCTAGGGAGGGTCCGCCGATGTCCCGTCTCGAGCCGCGCACCCTCTACCTCAACGCCGAGCGCGTCGAGGTGCGCCGCGAGGGCGCCGCCCTGCGCCTGCGCCGTCCCGGCAAGGCGGCCGAGTCCATCCCGCTCGTGCGCATCAGCCGCGCCGTCGTGCGCGGCTGTGCCGGTGAGGATCTCCTCCAGGCCTGCCTCGCCCTCGTGGAGGCGGGGGCCGTCGTGCACTTCCAGGACGGCAACGGCCAGCCCACGGCCTGCCTGCAGCCCGCCCAGGAGCCGCAGAGCCGGCCGGTCCAGGAGCTCGCCTCGCTGATCGAGACGCACACCGGGCTCGGCCCCTACCACTGGTGGCGGGATGCCCAGCGCCGCCACGCCTGGAGCCTGGTCTTCCGGCGGGGCCCCCGGGGCGACTTCCGGGGGGCGTGCCGACGGCTCGAGGGCTACCTGCGCCAGCTCAGTCCGATGCGCTGGATTCCCCACGAGATCGAGGCCCTCGGCGGCGGGCTGCACAGCTGGCTGCAGGCCGAGCTGCACCGCAGCGGCTGGCGGCCAGCCTGCCGCACCCTCGCCGCCCAGGGCGAGGACCTGGAGGGCGAGCTGCGCCGCTGCCTCTACCTCCCGCTGCTCTGGCGCTTCGTCCGCTGGCGGCGCCAGCAGCCCCTCGAACTCACGGAGCGCCGGCGCACCGAGTTCCTCGAGCTCCAGCTTGCCCGCCCGGTCCCCACTCAGCTCCACCGCCATCTCCAGGCCTTGACCGAGGAGTACTACGTCAGCTGGCAGCGCCAGCGCCGTGCAGAGGAGCCCGCCCATGGGTGAGCGCGCCATCGACCATCTGGTCTGCTACGACATCCGCAAGCCGGCCCGCCTGCGCCGCGTCCATCGGCTGATGACGGACTGGGGCGTGCCGCTTCAGTACAGCGTCTTCTACTGCCGGCTCGTCCCGAGCGCCCGGCACCAGCTCGCCGAGGCGCTGCGCCGGACGATCGACGAGCGCGTCGACGACGTGCGCATCTACGCCCTGCAGCCCCAGGGCGAGGGCACCTACCAGGGCCCGCCGCCCCTGCCGCCTGGGCTCGTGCTGCCAGGGCTCACCCTGACCCCGCAATTCCCGGAGACAGAGTAATGTCGCCGCCACACGCTCGCGGTGCCGCAAGATTGCCGCGCCGTTCACGCGAGCACCTCCGTGTCAGCCTGAGGCTCTCAAGCTCGAAGCGAAGGGAACCAAGACCGTGGGCACCCTCTACATCGACCGGCGCGGGACGCACCTGACGCTCGCGCACAAGGCCCTCACCATCCGCGAGCCGGAGGCCCGGCCCCGCTCGGTGCCGCTGAGCCTCATCGACCGGCTCGTCATCATCGGCCATGTCGAGCTAAGCAGCGGCGTGCTCACCGCCCTCGCCGAGCGCGGTGTCGGCGTCGTCCTGATGCCGGCCCGCGGGCAACGGCGCAGCGCCTTCCTCCGCAGCGAGGGCCACGGCGACGCCGTCCGCCGCCTCGGCCAGTACCGGCTCGCCCAGCTCGAACCCGAGCGCCAGGCCTGGGCCCGCCAGCTCGTCCGGCTGCGCCTCGCCGGTCAGCAGCGGCTGCTCGCCGGGGCACTGCACCAGCGTCCCGACCAGCGCCAGCCGCTCACGGCCGCCCGGCGCGAGATCGAGGCGGCTCATGCGGCCGTACGGCGTCAAGCGCCCGCCGGCGAGCAGCTGCGCGGCCAAGAAGGAACGGCCGCGGCGGCCTTCTTCCGCGGCTACGCTACCCTCTTCCCCGAGGCGCTCGGCTTCGCCGGGCGCAACCGCCGCCCGCCCCGCGATCCGGTCAACGCTGTCCTCTCCCTGGGCTACACCCTCGCCCACGGCGACGCGCTGCGGGCGGCCACGGCCGCCGGCCTGGATCCGGCGATCGGCGTGCTGCACCAGCCCGTTTGGGGGCGAGACGCCCTGGCCTGCGATCTCACGGAGCTCGCTCGGGCCCGGGTGGAGCGGCTTACCTGGCAGCTCTTTGCCACGCAGGCGCTGACGCGCTCGGACTTCACCCACAGCGCCGAGGGTGTACGGCTGGCCAAGGCCGCTCGGCAGACCTTCTTCGGCTGCTGGGAGCGCCACGCCGGGCTGCACCGGCGCTGGCAGCGCCGCGCCGCGCTGGCCCTGGCGGCGGCGTGCGCCCAACTCGGCACACAAGTTGTCCCCGAGGAGCACGATGTCCACGGAGCTTGATCTGCTGATCCGCAAGCAGGCCCGCGCCCAGGGCCTCTCCCTGTCGGAGGTCGCCCGCCGGGCCAACCTCAGCCGCCAGTGCCTCTATAACCTCTGCTGCTGTCGGGCCAACCCGACGATCTTTACGATCGTGGAGCTGGCCCAGGCGCTCAAGCTGCGCCCGCTGCATCTGATCCAGGCGTACTTCGCCTGTATCGGGGTCGAGGAGCCTTCCGATTGAGCGCTTTCCGGACCGGGGCGCTCTACCGCGGCGGCACGACTCGCAGCAAGCTTGAAGTCCCTGGCAAACGGCCACCGCGATGCCGTAGCATGATTCGGCATCAAGGAAGCACGCTCTTTCTCAAAAAGGAATAAATTGCGGATGAGAGTCGCTCATAAGTCCGCGGACCCCGCGTTTTGGCATAACCCACTTTGTAAGTTACTGAATGAGAAGGGGATATAGAGTCGAGGA
>NZ_JAJNQP010000038.1:0-8087 GCF_022227985.1 Halorhodospira sp. M38 | reverse complement strand
GGCTGATAGACGATCTCCTCAATACGGACCCGGTGCTCACCGCCACCGGCCTTGGGCCAGTCGATCTCGCCGCCCTGCGGGAGACCCAGCAGCGCGCTGCCCACGGGGGCCAGTATCGAGATGGATCCCCCGTTGGGATCCGCATCTTTCGGATAGACCAGGGTCAGCGTGAACTCTTCGTCGGTCCCTTCCACACGGAACCGGACGGTAGAGTTCATGGTCACCACGTCGGGCGGAACCTCCTCCGGTGCAACGACCCGGGCCCTGGCCAGTTCGTTCTCCAGGTCCGCCTTCCCCGGGAAGGCGTCCTTTGAAAGCGAGTCGATGAGATCCTCGAGCCGGTCAGCGTCGCGGGATGAGATCACGATCTCGGGTCTTTTACTCATTTGAATCCAGCCAATCCGTTATAACGACAAAGGGGGCGTCGGCTGCTCGCGGGCACAACCCGGGCGGCCGCGCCGGAGCCGGCACGGAGCGCGCGGGTTGGTACTGGGGCCTGTGGCCGATCTCAAGATTCGGGGGACGGCACCCCGGGGCTACAGCCGCATTCCATGCGGGATGATTACCCCACCAACCATAGCACGCACGCCGGTCTCTTGAGTCGTGGAGCCCTCATTAACCGCGCCATGGACGCCGCGCCCCGACCCGGGTAGCGTCCCGGATGGACGGATCCGGTAAAGGCGCGCGCAAGCATGTGGGACGAACGCTACGCAGACCCCGACGAGTACGCCTACGGCACGCAGCCGAATACGTTTTTCGCCAGTGAGGCCGGGCGCATCCCCGACGGCCCGGTGCTCTTTTTGGCCGAGGGCGAGGGACGCAACGCGGTCTGGCTGGCCGAGCGCGGCCACGCCGTTACCGCGGTGGACGGCTCTGCCGTGGGGCTGGAAAAGGCACGCCGGCTCGCGGCTGAGCGCGGCGTGGAGATCGAGGCCGTCCACGCAGATCTGGCCAACCACCCCATCGAGCCCCGGGCGTGGGCGGGGATCGTGTCGATCTTCGGCCACCTGCCCCCCGACATCCGCCGCGAGGTGCATCGACGCGCCGCAAGCGGGCTGCGCCCCGGGGGCCTCTTCCTACTCGAGGCCTACACGCCGCGGCAGCTGGCCTACGGCACCGGCGGACCACCAACGGCGGAGATGATGATGGACCTGGCGGGACTGCGCGCCGAGTTGCCGGGCCTGGAGTTGCTGGTCGGTCAGGAGATCGAGCGCCGAGTCGAGGAGGGGCGCTACCACAGCGGCCTGGCCCACGTCGTTCAGGTAGTGGCGCAGGCCCCTTAGCGTCGAGCGGGATCGCGGGCAGCCGGCGCAGGGCCGGGCCAACCCCACCCCAGGACATCCGTGCGGAGGAGTCGTGGCTACCGAGATTCAGCTGGTCTGGTTCAAGCGCGACCTGCGCATCCACGATCACGCCCCGCTCACCGAGGCCGCACGTCGTGGCGCGATCCTGCCTCTTTACGTGGTGGAACCGGAGCTCTGGCGCCAGCCCGATGCCTCCGCTCGGCAGTGGCACTTCGTGCGGGCGAGCCTGAAGGATCTTCGCAAGGCGCTGGCCACCCTCGGCCAGCCGCTGGTCCTCCGCCGCGGGAACCTCTGCGAGGTACTGGCGGAGCTGCAGCAGCACTACACGATCGCCGCCGTCCACGCGCACCAGGAGACCGGTAACGGCTGGACCTACGCCCGCGACCGCCGCGTTGCCGCCTACCTGAGAGCTGCCGGCATCCCCTGGCTGGAGTACCGACAGCACGGCGTCGTCCGCGGCCTGCGCTCCCGCGACGGCTGGGCGGATCAGTGGGAGGCGCTGATGGGCGCACCCCGGGCAAGGGCGCCGCAGGCCATTCCGCCCCTGCCCGGCCTGGACATCGGGCCCATCCCGGAGTGGCCAACGCCGGAGCTCGCCCCGGAGCCACCTGAGATGCGCGTGCAGCCCGGAGGGCGGCGCATGGGACGCACCGTGCTCTTCGACTTCCTCTCCAACCGCGCCGAGCACTACTCCGGCGGGATCTCCAGCCCCGGTCCGGCCTGGCTGGCCAGCTCGCGCCTGAGCCCGCACCTGGCCCACGGCACGCTGAGCCTGCGCGAGGTGGTCCACGCCACCCGTGCCCGACGCGCGGCGCTGCGCGAGCAACCCCGCTGCGCCGAGCGCGGTCAGTGGCTGCGTTCCCTGAAGGGTTTCGAGGAGCGGCTGCACTGGCATTGCCACTTCATGCAGAAACTCGAATCGGAGCCGCGCTTCGAGCACGAGAACATGCAGCGCGCCTGCGACGGGCTCCGCGAGGCAGAGTTCGACCCGGGGCGATTCGAGGCCTGGTGCCGCGGCGCCACCGGGTTTCCGCTGGTGGATGCCTGCATGCGCCAGCTCAACGCCCGGGGCTGGCTGAACTTCCGCATGCGCGCGATGGTGGTTGCCTTCGCCAGCTACCACCTGTGGCTGGACTGGAAGCGGACCTCGCCCTTCCTGGCGCGACAATTCACGGACTACGAGGTGGGCATCCACTGCTGCCAGATGCAGATGCAGTCCGGGACGACGGGGATCAACACCCTGCGCATCTACAACCCGGTCAAGCAGAGCCAGGAGCAGGACCCTGCGGGCACCTTCATCCGGCAGTGGTTGCCGGAGCTGGCCCACGTGCCCGACCGCTGGCTCCACGAGCCGTGGCATATGCCCACCTCGGTGCAGCGGGCCACGGGGTGTTGGATCGGCCGTAACTACCCGGCGCCGGTCGTGGATCACCAGCAGGCCGCCCGGCACGCCCGCGAGCGTTTTCGCGCCATCCGCCGAGACCCTGCCGCCCATCGCGAGGCGGATGCCATCCAGCAGGCCCACGGCAGCCGCCGCCGCGCCCCCAGCCGCCGAAGGCGCCCGAAACCGGACGACCACCAGGGCCGGCTCTTCTGATCAACGGGAGCACCTCACTCAAAGCGGTAGGCGCTGTGGCAGGCCACGCAGTTGTCCTGGAGTTCGGTCAGCTGCCGCTGGGTGTGGGCCGGATCGGACACCTCGCGGGCGTCGCGGGCGATCTCCTGAAAGGCCTCGTGCTGGTGGTGCATCATGCCCTGATACGCCTCCGGCGTGGCCGCCTCCATCCGCTCCGGGCGGCCGGAACGCCCCATCCCGGCCCCGCCCTGGCCCGCCTCGCCGCGGCCTTCGCCGTCCGCCCCGGCGCCCCGCGCCGGTACCTCGGCATCCGCCAGGTCATCCTCCCGGTAACGGTGTGGCACCGCGGTCAGGGCGTGACTGCGCGCGGCCTCCATATCCGGCTCGAGCGTGGCGCGCAGGATCTCGTTGCTCACCTCCAGGTACAGGCGCATGCGCTCCAGGCAGTGCGTCCGGTCCTCCTCGCTCAGTTCGATGGCCTTGCGGTCGTCGGCTGCCGATCCACCGATGGCCATCATCAGACCCACGGCGGTGGCCGCTGCAAGCGTGTGCCGGGACAGTCGGTTGCGCATGGTGTCGCAGCCCTCCTCAGAAGCTTGCCCGCAGGCCGAGCCGGGCGTAGCGGCCCGGATCGGCGCAGAGCGAGGTGTCGTTGCTGGTATCGAAGACGTTGTCGATGCCGGCGTAGAGGCGGACCTGCTCCCAGGCAGGCGGCCGGTAATGGCCCTGCAGATCCACCTGGGTGAAGGCCTCCTGCGCCTGCTGGTCATCCGGGTCGATCTCATCGACATGGGAACCGGTGTGCTGCACCCGCGCCCGCCAGCCGAAGCGCTCCCCGTGCTCGCCGCCTAGGGCCGCCCGGGCACTCCACTCCGGGGCGTAGGGCAGCTCGTGTCGCTCGCCACGCTCGATGGCGTCGAGCCAGGTCACCCCCATATCCACCCGCAGCCCGGCCGGCAGGGCGAACTCCAGGCTGCCCTCGCTGCCGGCAATCCGTGCCTCGTCGTCGAGGTTGTAGAAGCTGACATAGGGCTCGCCCCGCCGCTCACGGGTGATGCGATCCTCGATGACAGTGTGGAAGACCGCCAGGTCGTAGCGGCTCTCGCGCACCGGGCCCAAGGCCCCGAGACTGCCGCTGAGGCCGATCTCAACACTCTCGCTGCGCTCTGGATCGAGGTTGTGCGTCTGCCGCTTGTCGCCGGCCACCACGTTGGCGCCGTGCATGGGATCGCCGTTGGGGCGCCGCGTATCGGCATAGAGGGCGCGCTCATCGGGCAGGCTGTACCCCTGCGCGTAGTTCAGCCGCAGCCGCGCCGCCGGCGCGAAGGCATAGATAATGCCGCCTTCGACCGCTGTATTGTCGGCGTCGTCCAGGCTGCTGTCGTCGTAACGGGCGCCGTAGACCAGATCCAGCCGGTCGGTAACCGCCCACTCGTGCTGCGCGAAGGCGGCGGCATCCCAGCGGGTTTCGCTGCCGCTGACCAACTGGTGGTCCTCGTACTCGTGGTCGCGGTGCTCGGCACCGAGTTGCACGGTGTGCGCCCGCCCCGGGGTCCAGCTGGCGATCAGTTCCTGGCGCCAGTCCGTGAGTGTCACGTCCCGGTCGCGCTCCTTGGGCCGCTCCCCCGCGGAATAGCGCAGCGTGGTCCACGGCTCGCTGGTGACGATCCGCTCCTTCTCGTAGACGCTGCGGTAGCTGCGGAAGAAGAGGTTGAACGTCTCGGTGGCCTGCCAGTCCGCCGCCGCGACGAGCCCCAGGCGCTGGTTGTCATCGAGCCAGCGGGCGGGGATGTTCGCCACCGCGCCGTTATTCCCATTATCAACCTGCGTCGGTCCGGTGTTGATGTAGTCGCGCTCCCGCTCTTCGTGCAAGTAGTCGGCCTGCAGGGTGACCTGCAGGTCATCGGTGAAGAAGTGCTCCAGCGTACCGGCCAGGGTGTGGACGTCGGCTTCGTCCCGGCGAGCTTCCTCGATGGTATAGCGTTCCTTCAGGTCGACAACGTAGTCACCCGAATCCTCAAGGTCGATGTCGCGCCTGCCCTCCGGCAGCGCCGTGGCGCTCTCGCTGTACGCCGCCCGGGATGTGGCCTGGGCGTCGATCCGGAAGCGGGTGTCGAGACCGCCGCCGTGCAGACCGAGGGCGGCCTTGTAACGCTCCGCCCCGGCATCTTCCGTGCGCGCCCCGGCCTGCACGTCAATGTCCCCATGGAGACCGGGTTCCGGCTTGCGGGTGATGACATTGATCACGCCCCCGAGGGCGTCGGCGCCGTAGAGCACGCTGCCCGGCCCCTTGACGATCTCGATGCGCTCGATGCTCCCCGTGGGAATGCGGTTGAGCTCGTAGCGCCGGCTGGGCTCGCCGAGGACCCGGCGGCCATCGATGAGGATCACGTTGTCCTCGCGCCGCGCCCCGCGGATGCTTGCCTGGGTGCCGTCGGGGCTGACGAACAGGCTCGACTCGCGGCGCAGGACCTCACCGAGATCGGCGCCGCCGCTGCGCTCGACCTGCTCACGGTCGATGACTTCCACACTGCTCGGACTCCGCTCCCGCGCCCGCTCGCTGCGGGTGCCGGTGGTGACGGTCACCTCGGGCAGAACCTCGGCGTGGGCCGGATCGACGCCGCCGCTTGCCGGCGCCTGCTCAGAGCCGGCCATCGCCCATCCAGAGCTGACAGCCATGCCGGAGATCCCCAGCAGGATCAGGGACCGGCGCGGGTTCCAGGTGGTCATATCGATGCCGTCTCTCTCGGATGCCTGCAGGATACGGGCGTAACCTAAATGAGAACGCTTCGCATTGCTATTGATGCAGCGCAATCCAGAGCTTGGGGCACGCCAGCGCGACCACCTGCCGCACCCGACGCGTGGGTGCGGCACCCCGCGCCGAGCCGGGGCAAAGGAGCGGTTGAAGCCACACGATCCGGGGAAGGGTCCGGCCAGGGCACCAGCCTGAAGATTAATGAGGTGTTTACCGGCGGCGGACAAGATTAATGGTGATCGCCGAGTCCACCGACAGGGAATGCGCATGGCCGATGCCGACGTGAGTCAACGCCTTGAGCTCTACAAGCTCTACCTCAGCACTGCAGAGCAGGTGAGCGACCGCCGGGCCGCGGTCAACCGATGGATGCTGAGCGCCAACGTCTTCCTGATTGCCCTTTACGCGTTTCTTGCGGCGGATCGGGCTCTGCTGCCGAACGCCGAGGGCTGGATCTGGCTGGTCGCCATCCCGGTGGTGGGGATTCTGGTCTGCCTGGGCTGGGACACGCTGCGCCTTTCCTACCGCAAGCTCAACGATGCGAAGTACCGGGTCCTGCACGAGCTTGAACGGGACCTTTCATTCCCGGCCATCGAGCGCGAGCAAACGATCTACCGGGCGATCAGCCTCCGCCCCCTGGGCCGCATTGAAAACCGCCTGCCGCTGATCTTCGCTGCTGTGCACACCGGCCTGCTGCTGGTTTGGGTCGGGGCCGAGGCCGTGCCGCCGCTCACCAGCCCAGTCGCTTCATCACCTTGCGGACCTCATCGAGATTGATCGATCCGTCTTCGCCGCCTTGCCGGGCATCGAGTTCATGCTCGAGGAGTTGCATCCGCAGCGCCTCCAGCGCCCGGTAAAGCCGCTCACGCGCTTCCAGTACCCGCGCGAGGCTGCGCCACTGCGCATGGCGTGCCGCGCCTTGCTGTGCCTTCGCGGCCTCCTCCCGGCGCAGATCCCTGCCGAGGCGCTGCTCCGCGATCAGGGTCTGCTGCAGCTCCCAGAGCGCCTGCGCCTGGAGCCCCGCCGGATCCAGGCGCCGATCCGCCGGTGTGCCCTCCACGCGCCGCTGGAGATAAGCCGCAGCCCGCGCCGTGGCCAGCGCCTCGAAACACGCCAGCCGGCTCAGCACCGGCTCGGAGTCGTAGACGTTGAGCCGCTGGTTGATCGAGATCGCCCGTGTATGCAGCGCCTCACAGACGTCCTGGAACGCCCGTGCGCCGTCGATCTCCGCCTCCCCACGCATCACCACCCTCTACAGCTCCGCGCCCAACCCATCCGGCCGCTCCTCCGCCTCGGCAGGAGCGAAGCCGCGGCGAACACGGTTGACCAACTGCCTCAGGGGCTCTTCACGGATCGGCTTGGCCAGGAACGCATCAACCCCCTCCAGCCCGAACTCCTGCTCGATCTCCTCGCGGGAGTAGGCCGTGCAGAGTACCGTCGGGGTCCGCTGCCCCCCTGGCCGGCCCGCTTCCTCCGCGCGCAACGCGCGGGCCACGTCGGCCCCATTGAGCCCGGGCATGCGCAGATCCAGCAGGAGCAGGTCGAACGCCTCCTGCCGCGCCGCCTCCAGGGCCGTATCCCCCCGCTCGACCACGGTGACCCGGCACCCCAGGCGACGGAGGCGCAGGGGTACCACCACCGCGCTGGTCCGCTCGTCCTCGGCCACCAGTACGTGCAGCCCCTCCCCCGGGGTCTCCGACTCCGGCAGCTCGCCCCCAAGCGCATCCTCCACCCATTCCGGACGTGCGCTGGGCGGCAGATCCGCGGTGAAGCAGAAGGTCGCCCCCCGCCCAGGGGTGGAGGCAACCCAGAGGCCGCCGCCGAGGCGCTGGGCAAGCTCTTGGGCGATGGCCAACCCCAGCCCGTGACCGGAGGCCGGACCGTCGTAACCGAGCCGATCGAAAGCGTTGAAAAGCGACCGCTGCTGCGCCTCGGTCAGCCCGGGGCCACTGTCCTGCACGGTGAAGGCCACCCGCTCGTCGCCCTCGGCCTCCACCCGGACACACACGCGCCCCTGGTCCGTGTACTTGATGGCGTTATCCACCAGGTTGCCCAGCACCTGGCTCAGGCGCGTGGGATCACCGGCCACCCAGCCGGGGACGTCGTTGGCGACCGACCACTCGAGGGTCAGCCCCTTCTCCTGCGCCCGCGGCAACAGCAGGCTGCACTGCTCCTCGACCAGCCGGTGCAGATCCAACGGAACACGCCGCAACTGGATATGGCCTGACTGCAGGTGCGCGATATCCAGCAGCGAGTCGATCAGCTGCATCTGCCGCTCGCCCGCCTCCCGACAGCGTGCGGCATGGGTCTGCCGTTCCTCCTCACTCACACCGGCGTCGCTGAGCAGCTCCGCGTAACTGACCAGCGCATTCAGCGGGGTTCGCAGGTCGTGGCTGACCGCATTGAGGAACGTGCTCTTGGCCCGGTTTGCTTCCTCGAGCTGGCGCTGCACCGC
>NZ_JAJNQP010000037.1:0-8777 GCF_022227985.1 Halorhodospira sp. M38 | reverse complement strand
GGCCGCGGCCGGCGCGGGGGCCGGGGCCATGGCCGCGCCCCGGCCGTCGCCCCCAAGGCGCAGCGTCGCCTGGGCGGGCAGGCTCTCAGGGTCAGCGCCGGCGACTGTGGCGAGAAAGCCGCATCCCTGTTTCAGCCGGATGGCCTCGGTGGTGTAGAGCTGGCGCTCGGCGGCCGTGCGCTGCTCGGGATCGAGGGCGATGCCCAGGCGCGGATCGCTAGCCCAGATCGCCGAGCGGGGCACCAGGGTCTCGGCCGGCGGGGTCTCCCCTCGGCAGTAGCGCTGCCAGCCGGCGTGGGTCAGCCAGTAGCCCTCCGCCGGCTTGCCGCGCTCCCTGCGCCGGAGCACGGGCAGGCGCTCCAGCGGCTGGCTGCCGGCGACGCCGGAGGGCAGCGGCTGCGGTGCCAGGCGCTGGACCGTGCAATGCCCCGTGGCCTCGTCGTGCTCGACGCTCAGGTCCGCAGGCAGGGGATGGAGCGGCTCGGCGGCGTCCGCCGACGGGCAGCGGGCGAGCGTCACGCCGGTGAGGGTGAATGTCCCCGGCGCCTGCGCCGAGCCGAGGACCGTGTCGAGCGGGGCCGGCAGCCTGCCGTCGCGCAGCTGCGCCGGATCCGCGCCGGCGGCGGCGAGCATGGCGCTGCGCAGGGCCCCGGCGAAGACCGAGGGCCAGGGCGGCATGAGGGCGGCGCCGGCGTCGCCGGGCTCGCCGAAGAGGCGGTTGCCGCGGAAGAAGAGGACGTCCTGCGGCTCGATGAAGCGGTGCTCGGCCATGGGCTACCTCCGGGTCTCGCGGGCGAGGAACTCGGCCACGCCGACGAGGTGGCTGAGGCGGTCGCGGATCTTGGCGGCGCTGCTGAGCGGCGCCCCCGTCGGCGAGACGCTCGCGAGCGGTGCGAGTCGCCGGGCGTGCGTGGGCTGGCCGCGCTCCTCGAGCCCCTGCCGACAGAACTGGTAGTGCAGGACCGCCTCGAGGTAGCCGGCGATGCCGCCTTCCGCCGAGAAGGCGTCGGGCTCGGGCAGGTCGGCGAGCCAGCCCGCGACGTTGTAGGCCGCGCGCCGGGAGGCCTCGGGGTTGGTATGGAGCGCCTCGGCGAACGCGCGCAGGGTGCTCATCTCGTCGATCCCCGCCGCCGGCTGCCAGCGGCCGACGTGGCGCAGGGCGCTGCCGCTGCGCTTGAGCACGGACAGGGCGAAAGCGTCGCGCTCGCCCTCGCCCTTGGCCCGCTGCTCGGCGCGGCGCAGCTCGGCGAGGGCGGCCGTCAGCGGGGTCTGGTGGTGGGCGATGACGGCGCCCATGGAGGCGGTGGCCTGCGAGCCCATGGTCAGGTGCAGCCGCCCATTGCGGTAGATGAAGCCGCTGCGGCGCCAGGCGTCTTCCTCCTCCTCGGCCTCGCCGCTGATGGCTGCGCCCGAGTAGGCGTCGCGCAGCTCGCGCATGGCGCTGAGCAGATCCCCGGTAGGCAGCATGGCCATGAGGTCGTCGCCGCCGGCGTAGAGGATGCGGCCGTGGTGGCGCTCCTCGACCACCCAGCGGGCGAGGGTGCTGGAGAAGTCGTTCAGCGCCCCGGAGATGGCCAGGTGGCGGGCCGGGGAGACCGCTCGCGGCGTTCCCAGGTAGGCCTGCAGCGCCGCGTGGTCGCTGAACCGGGTCTCCAGGGCGGCGGCCAGCTCGGGGTGGAAGGCCGCCCGGTAGGGGATGGTCGTCCCCTCGCCGCCGGAAAGCCAGGCGCCCATACGGTCGCCGTCCATGAGCAGCAGGGCGTAGTAGGCCTCGGCGCTCTTGCCGGTGATCGTATGGATCGCCCGCCGGGCGGCGGCCTCGTCGCCGTCCTCGGCCTCGCGCTGGCGCTCGAGCCAGCCGGGGAGCCGGGCGAGGAGCTCGCCCTGCTCGTGCTTGTGCAGCCGCAGCGCCAGCCGCCGCGGCAGCGCCGCGCGATCCGCGCTCCGGATCGCCTCGGCCTGCTCGGCGCTGAGCCCGCCGGCGGGGTTCGGCTCGTCCGCCGCGCGCATCAGCGAGGTGGCCAGCGCCATGGTGTGCGTGGAGACGACGAACCGCGGCGTCTGCTGCTGCCCGAGCGCCCCGGCGACCTCCCGGCAGAAGCGCTGCGGCCAGAGCCGCTTGAGCGCGGCGAGGGCGCCGAGGTGCTCGCCCCGGCGCGCCCAGCCAGGACGCCGCTCGGCGATGCGGCTCCAGAGGGTGCCGTGCGCCGCCCGCTGGCCCGGCGGCAGGTCGAGGTGGGCACGCTCGTGGGTGAGCCACTCGACCTCGCCGGTCAGCGAGCAGCGGTAGCCGTGCTCATGCTGCGCGGCGAAGGGCCGAGTCGCCTTGACGCCGCCCATCACGCGCTCGCCGAGCTCGTAGAGCGCGGGGTAGAGGACGCCGGGGTTGGGCCGGTAGAAGGTCGCCGGCGTGCCCGTGTCGGGATCGGTGACCTCGATCGGCCGCTGCAGTACCGCCCAGGCGGGGCTGGCGAGAAAGCCGGGGCGCTCCGCCTCGGGCTCGTAGAAGGGGCGCAGCGTCTCGGCGAGGCGCTGCGGATCGGGCTCGCCGTGCTCGTCCGCGGCCACCTCGTCCCAGCCGACGGCCGACCAGGACACCTCCGGGAATCCCGCGAGCTGCTCGCGGGCTTGGTGATACGCCGGCGTTTCCGGGTCGGCCGGCAGCTCGGCGGTCTCGAGCAGCTCGGTGACCACGGCCTCGGCCGTCTCGGCGACCCATGCGTGGAGGTGGCGCTCGATGGCGCGGCCGAGGTCCTCGGCCTGCTCGGCCGGGACCACCGCGAGGAAGCGGTTGGGCAGGGCGGCGCTGAACAGGGGGTTGGCGTCGGTGACCGTGCGCTCGTTCCAGGGCTCTTTCTGGAAGAGCGCCGGCTCGAGGCCCTGCTCGAGCAGCCAGAGGTCGACCTGCGGGACGCCGCGCAGCTGCGGGAAGAGCACGGCGTCCGGGCCGAGGCGCTCGCAGACGACGCGCATCGCCTCCCAGGCGAGCCGGGCGAGCAGGTGCGAGCCGGCCCACAGGTCCGAGGTGGTCCGGGCAGCGGCGATGAACGGCTGCACCGGGCCGAGGGCGACGTTGAGCAGGGCGCAGCGGCCCTGGCGGTCGCTGGCGAAGGCGCCGGTGAGCGCCGAGCTCAGGTCCAGGTGCTGCCAGATGGTGTGATCCGGGATGCGGGTGTCCGCCGGCAGGTAGCGCCAGAGCTCGCCGAGCCCCGCGGCGTCGCCGCTCGCGGCCGGCTCCGGGCCGAAGCGCCAGAGCGCGAGCAGGGTCCGCCAGGGGTCCACGGCCCCTTGCGCGTCGCGGTGGATCAGGGCGCGGAAGTGCTCGAGGCTACCGGCCTTGAGCGTGTCGAGCTCGACGTCCCGCAGCTTGTCGTGCTCGCCGAGGTCGATCTGCTCGCCGGTGAGCGGGTGGCGAAGCACCGGCTTCTCGGCGAAGTTCACCTGGCTCCAGCGCGCGAAGCGATCACCGTCGCGCTCGCGGGGGAACTGCGGGCGGTCCGCCGCCGAGGCCCAACGGTCGGCCTTGCGCACCGGCGGCCAGGCGCCGCGCGGCACCTCGCCGAGGATCTCCTCGATCAGGGTGCGCACGGTCCCGCCCTCATGGCCGGCGGGATCGCGCAGGAGCACCAGCGCCTTCTCCGCCGGGTCGTGCAGCCGGGCGAGGAGCTTGTTGCGGGCCAGATCAGTATCCATGAGGCTTGCCTCCGTCATGCGTCCACCCGCTCGAGGTCGCCTTGCCGGTCGAGGAAGGCGTGGGCGCTGCGCCAGAGCCCGGGGTACTCGCGGCGCTCCCGCTCGGGCAGCGCCTGCCAGATCTCGGGTTCCGGCCGGCAGGGCAGGTGCGCGACCTGCCCGCGCAGCTGCCCCTGCGCGTCCCGGACGACCTTGAGCTGCAGGGTGTTGGGGATCCGGACCTGGTCGTTGAGGCCCCTCTGCTTCTGGCCCGTGACCGGCCAGGAGAGCAGCGGCCGCAAGGGACCGGCCTCGCCGCAGAGGCCCTTGCGCAGGTCGCCGAGCCGGCGCAGCGCTGCCTCCCAGCTCCTGCACGGCGGGGTCCACCACAGCAGCAGGCCCTGCTCGTCGGCCCCGAGCGCGTGGATCCAGGCCTCCGCGAGGGCCTCTTCCCACGGGCGGCTGAAACCGGATAGCGCCAGCGCCTCGGAGTCGTGCAGGTGGCAGGCGCCCCAGCCGTTGCGGCTGCGCCCGCCGAGGCTGCCGAGCCGATGGAACAGCCCGATCGCCTCGTCGAGGGCCTCGGCGCCCTCGGCCTGGGCCGGCCAGGCCAGGCGCAGCTCGGCCTGCTCGCCCGGCGGCAGGGCGCTGTCATCAGCGCCCTTGGTCTTGACCCGGCCGAAGCCGAGGTAGGCGTCGGCCGGCATCCCGCTGGCCATCCGCAGCTGCCCTTGATTCATGGCCTGGCGCCAGGCGTTGTCGTAGCGCTCGCCCCAGTGCCCCATCCCTTTGCAGGGCTTCAGGCGCAGCCGGAGCCGGCTCTTGCGGCCTTGTTGCCCGGCGGCGTCGCCGAAGAGCTCGCCCTCGAGGGCGCGCAGCCTCGGCAGGCGGATGCCCCGGGCGAAGGCGGCGACCCGCCACCAGCGGCGTAGCTGCGCCTTGATCGGCGGTGTCCGCCAGGCGGCGCTCTGTGCGGCGTCCCCGAGAAAGGTCGGGGTCAGCAGCTCTAGGGTCAGGTGTCGTTGCTCCATGGGCGCTCTCAGCTCCGTTGCGTGGGGCGCAGTATCGCCTGCTGATGGCGGCGGGCGGCGCACTTGCAAGCTTGCCGGCTCACGGCTCGCCCTCGATGCGGATCTGCTCCGGGGCGAGCGGCAGGGCGTAGGTGGTCTGCGGCCGGCTGCTGCAGGCCTGGACCTGGTAGCGCGCCGCTACCCGGGCAGGCAGACCGCTGCGCTCGGCGAGATCCCGGTTGAGCCGCGAGCGGGTCGAGTCGAAGTAGTTCGACCGGGTCTCCCCCCGCTCAAGATCCTGGCGTGCCCCTGCAAGGCTCTCGTGCAGCCGCGAGGCGCGGCCCTCGAGCCAGTCGATATAGCGCGCGAGCTCGTCGGCGGCGGCGTGGTCGAAGGCCAGCGGCGGCTCCCCTCGCCGTGCGCGGTCGGCGAACCAGGTCAGCCAGAGGAAATGGGTGGGCGAGAGGGTGATGGTTCGGCCCTGCAGTGTCGCCGTGCGCTCGGTGAGATCGAGCGTGAGCTGTGCCGGGACGAGCACCTGCTGCGCGCGCTCGACCGCCTCGCTAAAGGACAGCCCGGGCTCCGGCAGCGCGTCGCCGAGCTCCTCGCGCAGCCGGACGAAGGGCAGATCGGCAAGGCGCACCTGCGCCTCGGCCGTGCTGATGATGTCGTTGCGTCCGGGCAGCTGGAGCGTCACCGGCTCCGGCGGCGGGTAGAAGAAGTCCGGATGCGACTCGAAGGGCGGATTGACCAGGACGTGGCTGAGCCGGTCCTGCCCCCGGCCGTAGAGCGAGAGCGAGTAGCCGGCGTAGAAGCCCATGGTCTTGCGCCCGCCAGCAAGGGAGACGTGCAGCCGCGCGCTCTGCTGCGTCAGGGTGCGGATGCGCTCGTGGATCCAGTCTGCGGCCGCCGCGTTATCCGCCTCGGTGACGATATCGGCGAGGGGCTCGCCATCGGCGCCATGGACGACGTGGATTGCGGACGCATCGAAGGCGAGGGCGCTGCGCTCGATCCCGTAGTCGGTGCAGAGCCGGTCGAGGTAGCCGTGGCCGCCGTGCTCGGCGAGCAGGGTCAGGGCCAGACGGCGCCGGCCCTCGGTCGTCGTGATCACCTCGATGCGGTCTGGAAGGGCGTCCGCCCCTTCCTGGGCGAGGGCATAGAGGGTCTCGGTGACCACCTGTGGTGTCAGCCCAGTAACACAAAGGAGGGTGTGCGCTTGGGCATCTTCGGACATCGGCAGCACTCCGTGTGCGCTTGCGGCGATTCCTTGAAAGGCTAGGCCAGTTTCCGGATTACCCCCGAAAAGTGCAAGCTTTCTGCGCGGCTTCCGGCCCGGTGCCGCAAGATTGCCGATCGCCCTACAAGCGGCTCAGGGCCCTACATTGGCGGACGCCAGCCCGGTTGGTCGCCAAGCGGCAACGGGCGACGCCGTGTTGATCAGCAAAGGAGCAGCCTCATGACCACCTGGTTCGTGACCCGCCACCCGGGCGCCGCGGCCTGGGCCGAGCGACAGGGGATCGCGGTCGATCGGCTCGTGACCCATCTCGACGAGACGGCCATCGCGCCGGGCGATACGGTGATCGGCACGCTGCCGGTTCACCTCGCCGCGGCGGTCTGCGAGCGTGGCGGCGCCTATTGGCACCTGGCACTCGACCTGCCGCCCGAGATGCGCGGCCGGGATCTGACCGCCGCGGAAATGGAGGCCGCCAGCGCGCGGCTAGAGCCCTACCACGTGGAGCGAACCCAATGAGCCGTCAACTGCACATCCAGCTCGTCTCCAATCAGCTGCTCGGCAACCTCATCCCGGCGCTTATGGAGCGCCCGGCGGAAGCGGCGCTGATCGTCACCCCCTCGATGAGCCGCCAAGCCGATCGCCTCCAGGCGCTCGAGGAGCAAGCCGGTATCCGCGTGCGCCGCTTCGATGGCGCCCGCGAGGTCGATTTGCCGCGGCTCGAGGACTACGCCTTGGAGGTGATCGCGGAGCTCGAGGGCAGCGCCGATGAGCTCGTCCTCAACCTCACGGGCGGGACCAAGCTCATGGCCATCGGCTTCCTGGACGTGCTGCGCGAGCACGTGGATCGTTGCATGTATACGGACACCGCTCATGGGCGGCTCGAGCTGCTCCCGCTCTCGGGGGAGCGCCAGCCGCCGCGCCGGCTCGATCCGGTCCTCGACGTCGAGACCTACCTCCTCGCCCAGGGATTTCGCCCCCGTCACGTCGCCTCCCGGGATACGGCGTGGCAAACAGCGGCTCAGCGGCGCAAGCCGGCGTGCAAATGGCTCGGCAAGGAGGTGCCCCGCATCGGCGATTTCCTCGGCGCCCTGAATGCCCTCGCCGCCTCGGCCCTGGATCGGGAGGGCGAGCTGGTCGCACCCGAACAGGCTTTCGAGCAGCCGCCGCACGGGCGCTGGGAACGGGCGATCACCTATCTGCGCGACGAGGGACTTCTGGACTGGCGGGGTGGGGCGCAGGTGACCTTCCTCGATGCCGAGCGCACCCGCTTCCTCAATGGCGGATGGCTCGAGGAGTACGTCTACCATCGGCTGCGCGATGAGGGGATCGATGACGTCGCGCTCGGGGTGACGGGGACGTGGGACGGGACGGATGGGGCGCGCAACGAGCTAGACGTCGTCGCGGTGCACGCCAATCAGCTGCTCGTGGTCGAGTGCAAGACGGAACGCCACGGCCGGGATGAGGCCGGAGATGACCATCGCCTCTACAAGCTCGATAGCCTTGGCGACGACGTCCGGGGCTTGTTCGGGCACAGCTGGATGGCGAGCGCCCGCCCGCCGACGAAAGAGATGGGGCGCCGGGCTGCGCAGCATCGCATCCAGCTCATCTCTCCTGAAGATCTGCCAAAGCTACGCGATTGGATCCGTAGCTGGATGGCGGATGTTCAGCCCTGAAGACCGATTGCCCACTTTTCCGATCGTGATTGCCGAGGCTGCAGCCCTTGCGGAGGGCTGCAGAACTTCGGAGATTCCCTCCAAGATTCCCTCTCCCTTGTAAATAACCCCCTCGCAAACGGGAAATCACTTTTCGCTCATTATCTCCCGGCAGGCTGGTCTCAAGAATCAAGCGCAACAGTCTTCGAGAAGGCCTGAAGCTCTTCAGTCATGGCCTCCTCGGGCGTTCTAAAGTCCAGCGCCTTACGCGGGCGCTGGTTTAAAAGCCGGGCGATATCGTTGAGCTGGGTCTGGCTCGGCTCGCTGAGGTCGGCCCCCTTGGGCAGGTACTGGCGCAGTAGGCCGTTGGTGTTCTCGTTGCTGCCGCGCTGCCAGGGCGCATGCGGGTCGGCGAACCAGATCGACAGATTCAGCCGCTGGGCGAGCCGCTCATGGCAGGCCATCTCGCTGCCCCGGTCGTAGGTCAGGCTCTGGCGCAGGATCGCCGGCAGGCGCCTCATCTGCCGGTGGAAGCCTTCCAGGGCCGCCTCGGCAGTGCCGTCGCGCATCTTGCTCAACACGACATAGCGGGTCTTGCGCTCGACGAGCGTGCCGACCGAGGAGCGGTTGTAGGCGCCCTTGATCAGGTCGCCCTCCCAGTGGCCAGGCATCAGCCGCTGCTCGATCTCCTCGGGCCGATAGGCGATGCGCAGGTGCTTCGGCGCAATGGCGCCGCCCCGCGCCGCGGTGCGCCGCCGCTGCCCGCGCTGCGGCTTCTGGCGGCGAAGCGCCCGGATCAGCTCCTGCTTGAGCGAGCCCTTGGGATGGGCGTAGATCGCCGCGTAGATGGTCTCGTGGCTGACGCGAGCCTCAGGGTCCTCGGGGTACATACGCGCCAGTCTGCCGGCGATCTGCTCAGGAGACCACTGCCAGTAGCACAGCCGGTCCAGGACGTAGCGGTGCAGCCATCCGCCCTCGACCAGCTTGGCGGGACGGCCACACCGTCGCCGTCGAGCTCGGTACTGCTGAGCGCCCTGCGTCGGGCAGTACGCGGTCTCGGCCGCGGGCGCATGCCCGCGGGCCAGCTCTCGGGTCACCGTCGACGCACTGCGCCCGAGAAGACGGCCGATCGCCCGCGCACTGCTGCCACGGCTGCGCTCACTCAAGATGACGGCGCGCTCCTGATCACTGAGGTGCTCGTATCGGGTA
>NZ_JAJNQP010000036.1:0-9056 GCF_022227985.1 Halorhodospira sp. M38 | reverse complement strand
CACCCTCAGGCGGGCTCAGCCGCCGGCGGTGTGCCCAGGCGGACCGGCTCCATCAGGTAGCAGAGTACATCCTGACGGATGGCCGTCGTATTGCAGGCGAGCATGGCCGGCATCGCCGGACGGCGCAGGCGGATCGTCTCACCATCGCGCTGGAAAAACTCCGCCGCCGCCTCGCGCCCGTCATTGTCCTCCACCGTGAAGAACGCCCGGGACTCCGGCGACACCCGAGCGAACACGGTCCCCTCGGGCAGATCACGGAAATTGCACCGCTCCAGATCGTCCATCAGCTGTAGATCCGCCCCGCGCGCCTCGCCGAAACCGAAGCTGCACTGCTCCGGAATCCGCACCGCAGCCACCGTGTGATAGACCGAGATATCCGCGGGCACCCCCTGGGGCAGGCGGGAGAGGTGTAGCGCGCTGGAGATCAGTTCGGCGGCGTGATCCGCCGCCCCGGGGCTGCCCGGCTGCCCGCACTCCACGGTGACCGCCGGCGCCAGCCGGGCCATGGCCAGCGACTGTACCCCTTGAGGCCGCGTGAAGTAGACCACCGTGCGCGAGAACAGCGCAGCGAGCTGAAGATACGGCCCCTCGAGGCGATTAACGCAGCCGTAGTGCGGATTCAGCCCGGTGTTGTTGTGCACATCGATGCTGGCGAAACAGCCCCGCGAGCGTACGCGGGCCACCACCTCGGCGGCGAGGTGCTGTTCCGGGCTGTCGGGCAGGCTCGTCCCCGGCCACACCCGATTGTAGTCGGGCTGTTCGGGCAGACGGCGGACGCCGTGCCGGGCTGCACGCACATTGCCGATGAACAGCAGCAGGGTCCGCGGCAGCGGACGCCCCTGGAAATCGGCCAGGACCTGCCGCACCGCCTCCCAGCCGGTGGTCTCGTTGCCGTGGAGCAGGACGGTGACGAAAAGCGGCGGTTCACGGCGCCCGGGCACCTCGATCAGGCTCGGCCCGCCGAGGCGCTCCTCCAACTCGGCGGGCCCTGCGCGGAGCAGTCCTTCCGGCAGTCCCTGGTAGGTCTTCAGCATGGGCCGATCGCCCTCCTGTCTGGTTTCTAAAGCGGCCAGCGATGAACCGGTTCACCGTCGGCAGCTCGATCCAGGTAGGCCCGCGTCAGGGCCTGGTTGTCGTCGCCGTGGCGCTCCATCCAGGCGAGCTGCCAATCGGCGCCGGTGCGCCCGCTGGCCACCCGCTCCTCCACCACGCGCAGGTGCGCGGTGGCCTCGGCCTCGGCCACGCCGGCCCGTACCAGCCCGCGGCGGGCCTTGGGCAGCAAGCGCTCGGCGACCAGGTCGCCCAGCCGGCCGAACCAGCCGTCCAGCCACTCCACCTCGGCGTCCAGGCCGTAACGGGCGGCAGCATAGAAGTTCTGCTCAGCGATGTGGAACGGCAGCTCCTCCACCAGCCCTGGGCGGGATTCGGCCAGCTCGGCCACCGCACCGTAGAAAAAGGCGGCGTTGGCCAGCACGTCGGCCAGGGTCGGGCCGGCGGCCATCACCCGATGCTCAAGACGCAGCTGGCACCGGCCGTCGACCACGTCCACCAGCGGCCGGTTCCAGCGCCAGATGGTGCCGTTGTGCAGGCGCAGATGGGCCAGCGCTTCCACCGGGGTGTCCTGGAGCACCGGCAGCAGCACGGGGTGGTGCTGCCGATTCTCGACAAAGAAGCCATAGAGGGCGTCGCGTGCATAGCCACTACCGAACCCCACCCGCGCCAGGGTACCGGCGCCGCGCGGCTCCAGGCGAGTGCACGCCACAGCCTGCTCGAACAGCGGGATGCGGCTCTCCTGCCAGAGGCGGCGCCCGAAGAGCAGCGGCGAATTGGCGGCCACCGCCACCGATGCCGCCGACAGCGCCACCGCCGCATTGAAGAACGCCGCGATGCGCTGCGGCGGCACCTGCAGGTGCAGCTGCAGCGAGGTGGTGGCCGCCTCCAGCATGACGTCGTGACGCTCGGTGCGGAAGCGCTCCGCCCCCTCGATATCGAGAGTCAGCGGCTGGCGCCCGCGCAGCGCCAGCACCTGCTCGTTCAGCGCGGCGTAGCGCGGCGACGGGGTCATGTTGCTCAGGCACAGGTCCGCTTCCCGCACCGAAGGCAGGATACCCACTAGGGCGACCCGGCAGCCGGCCTCCGACGCCGCCTGCTGCGCTCGCGCCCAGCGCCCGGCCAGCTCCGCCTGCAGGGCCTGCAGCGAGGAGCCGGCCAGCGCATGCACGTCCGTGTTGATCTCCAGGTTGAAGCGCGCGAGCTCATTCTCGACGCGCTCATCCTCGACCCGGCTTAGCACCCGATCGCTGACCGGCGCCGGGCGCCCCTGCGCATCCACCAGCCACGCCTCGAGCTCGAGACCGATGCTCGGCGCCCCCTGCGCGACCCGTCCGGCCCGCAGCCACTCGCCCAGCAGCCGGGTCTCGTCCCGGAGCCTCTGGCGAAAGACCGAGAAGTCGTCGCTCCCGAAGCGTGCCCGACCGATCTCCTGTCCCACGTCCGTCGCTCCCTCGCTACTCCGGCGCCGGACCGGCCTCCGCCAGCACCTGGCGGCGCAGCTGCTCGAGCCGTTCCGGCGTGCCGATATCGGACCAGATCCCGGGCCAGTAGGTCCCGGTGAGTTCCCCGCGCTGCGCAGCACTGCGCAGCAACGGCGCCAGCGGGAAACACCCGCGCCGGCAGTCCCGTAAGAGGCGGGGGTGGAAGGCGCCGATCCCGGCAAAGGTCAGCCGCTGTCCGCTCCCGGTGGTCACCCGTCCCTGACCGTCGAGGGCGAAATCGCCGTCGGGGTTATGGGCCGGGTTGTCCACCAGCACCAAGTGCGCAGCGACCGAGAGCGAGCGGGGCAGGCGCTGCAGCGGGTAGTCGCTCCAGACGTCGCCGTTGACGACCCAGAACGGGCTGTCGCCGAGTAGAGGCAGCGCCTGGCGGATGCCGCCGCCGGTGTCCAAGGCGCCTTCCGGCTCGCGGCTGTAGTGCACGCGCACCCCCCAGGCGCGCCCATCGCCGACCGCCGTCTCGATCTGCTCACCCAGCCAGGCGGTATTGATCACCACCGTCTCGACCCCGGCCGCGCTCAGGCGCTGCAGCTGCCAGCCAATCAGCGGCATCCCCGCAACCTCCAGCAGCGGCTTCGGGGTGGTGTCGGTCAGCGGGCGCATCCGCTCGCCGCGCCCGGCGGCCAAGATCATGGCACGCATCTCAGTCCACCTTGGCGTCCGGGACCCGCCCCGGCGCCTCCGCCAGGGCCCGCACCTCGTCCACCAGCGCGCGTAGCGCCGGCTCCTCCTCCGCTGCTGCGCGCAGATAGTTGAAGAACCGCGGCGCGTCGGCCAGGTAATGCGGCTTGCCGTCACGGTAGGCCAACCGGGCGAAGATACCGAGCACCTTGAGGTGACGCTGCACCCCCATCCACTGGCAGTCCGCCCAGAACAGCTCGAACGCCCACGGCACGGGTACGCCGGCCTCGAGCGCCAGGCGGTGATAGCGCTGAAGGGTGGCCACTTCGCGTTCGCGCGGCCAGCTGATGAAGGCATCGCGCACGAGGGAGACAGCATCATAGGAAACCGGCCCGTCCACCGCGTCCTGGAAGTCCAGCACACCAGGCAGCGTCGCACAGTCCATCAAATTGCGCGGCATGTAGTCCCGGTGACAGAACGCCCGGCTCTGGGCGGCAAGCCGTTCGAGCAGATCGTCCAGACCGCCGCCAAGGCGCCGCCGGGCTTCCGCGGCAGCCACCCCGCAGCAGTGCGGCAGGTACCAGTCGGTGAACAGCTCCAGCTCCCGGCGCAGCCGCGGGGTATCGTAGGCGGGCAGACCGGCCACCGGCACGGCAGCCTGGGCGCGGACCAGGGCGTTGACGGCAGCGTCGAGCAGCGGCTGGGGGTCGGCCCCATCCTGGAATGCCTGCAGGTAGGTGCGGCGGCCCAGGTCGGTGAGCAGCAACAGGCCCCGCTCCTGGTCGGCGGCCTCCACTCGCGGTGCGTGGACCCCCGCAGCAGTCAGCAATCCGGCGACGTGTACAAAGGCCGCCACGGACTCGGGCTGCCCCGGGGCGTCCATGATGATCCGGCTACCCCCGTCGGGCAGCTCGATCCGGAAGTAGCGGCGGCTGCTGGCGTCGGCCGCCGCCGGCGTCAGCGCCGGCGGCTGCGCGGCATCGAGCTGCCACCGAGCCCACTCGCGCGCCTCGGCGGCGCGGGCATCATCCCAGGCCAGTGCGTTCATCCCTCCATTGCGCGCCACGGCGGCGCCGATTGCAAGCCGTCGTGCGTTGCCACGCGCCCCCCCGTGTGCCAAGGTAGCGGCGCTCGCCGCCGGATCGCAACGAACCGTGAACCGTTCACTCCCACTCACCGCCGTCCTTGCGGCAGGCCTGGCCGCCTCCGTGGTTGCAGCCGCCGATGCGGACAACGTCGAAGAGGCCCGTGTCCCCCCCGGCCACATCCCCAGCGACCCTGGCGCACTCCGGCAGATCCAGCTTTGCGGCCCCCCACTGGCGCCATCCCCCGACGCCGTGGACCGCACACGGCGCAACCACCCCGACACACCCCTGATCCTGGATGCCGAAGCCATCGACGCCGATGGCCTGCGCGCCCTCTACCGCCTGCGCGGCGACGCTGAACTGCGCCGGCTCGATCAGCACCTGCGCGCGGAGAACCTCGATCTCGACGAGGCGGCGGGTCGCGCGCGCGTGCCTGGGGCCTTCGCGTACTCGGAGTCCGGCCTGCACCTATGGGGCACGGCGGGGCGCTTCGACCTCGACGAAGACCGCATCGAGGTGGACGGCGCGGAATTCCGGATCCATCCGCACATGCACGGCGCCGCCCGGCACCTGGTCTCCACCGGAGCGGAGCAGACCCGGCTAACCGACCTGCGCTACTCCACCTGCCCGCCGGGGGATGAGTTGTGGTGGCTGCACGCCGGGTCGCTGGACCTGGATCACGACGCCGGCCTGGGCGAGGCGCGCCACGCGCGAGTGGAGCTCGGCGGCATCCCCTGGTTCTACACCCCGTATCTGCAGTTCCCCATCGACGACCGGCCACGCACCGGGATCCTGCCGCCGAGCTTCGGCCAGTCCGATACCGACGGTGGCTATTTCACGCTGCCGGTCTACGTGCGCCTGGCGCCGAATTACGACCTGACCCTGCAGCCGACCTACTACTCGCGACGGGGGGTTCAGCTCGGTGGGGAGTTCCGCTATCTGCGCCCGAGCTTCGATGGCGAGCTGTCCGCGGAGTACCTGCCCGACGACGACGTCTACGCCGATCAGCTGCGCGAAGACGGCGAGCCGGAGATCGATGCCGAACGCTGGGCCGTGGACTGGTCCCACCGCGGGGATCTACCCTACGGCGTCGACTACCAGGTAGACGTCGAGCGCGTCGGCGACGTGGACTACCTGAGGGACTTCTCATCGGATCTGGTAGGCAGCAGCGATGCCGAGCTCGAGAGTCGCGCCCTGGCGCGGCAGTCCCGCGGCGATCACGAGTGGGAGGCCGAGCTGCAGCACTGGCAGAACCTGCGCCCGGACGACCGCGACGACCCGTACCGGCGCTGGCCCGCGATCGGCTACCAGCACACGCCCGGGGTGCTGCCCGGTGGCGTGGAGTACCGCCTGGAGGGCGAGGCGGTGCGCTTCGAGCTGCCCGAGGGTCCCGAGGCAGAGAATGACGAACAGCGCCCGGTGGGACGACGCTACCACGTCAACCCGCGGATCTCCTGGCCCCTGCAGCGCCAGGCCTTCTTCATCGAGCCGGGGCTGAGCCTGCACCACACCCGCTACGACCTAGATCGGGCTAGCGACGCCCCCGGTGACGAGCAGCTCAGCCGCACCGTGCCCATCGCCAGCCTCGATGCCGGCATCTTCCTCGAGCGGCCGTTCCAGCTCGGCAACCGCCCTTTCCTGCAAACGCTGGAACCCCGGGTGTACTATCTTTACGCCCCCTACCGCGACCAGGGGGACTACCCGGACTTCGACACCAACGAGCGCGGCAACACCGTGGCGCAGCTCTTCCAGGATAACCGCTTCTCCGGCATCGACCGCATCGGTGACGCAGACCAGATCACCGCCGCGGTGACCACCCGTTTCCTCGACATCGTCGATGGCCGCGAACCGTTACGCGCGAGCATCGGCCAGGTCTACTACCGGGAGGATCGGCGGGTGACCCTGGACACCGACCCGGACGACCCGGCCCTGACCCGCAGCAGCTCGGACATCTTCGCCGACGCCGAGCTGCGCCTGCCCGGCGGGCTTTCGGTCCGCGGCGAATACCGCTACGACCCGGAGCGGGAAGTGGCTGCAGCCACCAGCCTCGCCGCCGACTGGCAGTACCAGCCCACCCCGGGCGCCCTGGTGAATCTCGGCTACCGGGTCCGCCAGGAAGCCAAGGACGACGAGGACGATGAACCGGTGCTGGAGACCACGCAGGACCTGATCGAGGCCTCGGCGGTGGTGCCCATCGACGCCCGTTGGCGCGGCGTTGGCGGCTGGCAGTACTCGCGGCTGGAACGGACGAACCTGGAAGTGGTCGGAGGAGTGGAGTACCGCCAGTGCTGCTGGGCGGTGCGCGGTGTCGCCCGGCGCTTCCGCCGCGGCGCGGCCCGGGAAGTGGAAAACACCTTCATGCTCGAATTCGAGCTCACCGGCCTGGGCCGACTGGGCCAGGACACGGCATCCTTCCTTGAAGACGTGGTGCCCGACTACGACGAAACGGTATTCTAGACCCCATGAAGATTCGAGCCTTTCTCTGCGCCGCAACCCTGCTCGCCGGGCTGCCGGCCCTGGCCGCCAGTGAGACCCTGGACCGCATCGTGGCCGTCGCCGACCAGGAGGTCGTGCTCGCCTCGGAGCTGGAACAGGAGATCGAGCAGATCCGTGCCCAGTTCTTCCAGCGCGGTCAGCAGCCGCCACCGGCGGACCAGCTGCGCGAGCAGGTTCTCGAGCGCCTGGTGATGCAGCGCTTGCAGATGGGCCATGCGCAGCGCGCCGGCATCCAGGTAGACGACGCCACCCTGGACGCCGCCATGCAGCGCATCGCCGCGCAGAACAACATGACCCTCGCTCAGCTGCGCGACGCCCTCGCCCAGGAGGGGATGGACATGGCCGGTTTCCGTGAGGACCTGCGCGAGCAGATCACCGTCGAGCGACTCCAGCAGGCCGTGGTCCAGCAGGAGGTCGAGGTCTCGCCGCAGGAGATCGACGAGGCCGTCGAGGCGGCGGCGGCTCGGGATAACATGGAGTACCGGGTGGCGCACATCCGCATCGGCACGCCTGAGGGCGCCTCCTCGGATGACCTGCGCGCCGCCGAAGAGCAGGCCGGCGAGATCCGCGGCCGTGCGGTGGACAGCGACAGCGACTTCGCCACCCTGGCCGAGACCTTCTCGGATGCGGCCACCGCCGGCGAAGGCGGCGAGATCGGCTGGCGCCTGCCCGGCCAGTTGCCCTCGGCCTTTGCCGACGTCGTCGAAGGCATGGAGCCGGGCGAGGTCAGCGAGCCGGTCCAGGCGGCCGACGGTTTCCATATCGTCAAGCTCATCGACCGGCGCAGTGAAGATGCCCAGATTGTCGAGGAGACCCGCGCCCGCCACATCCTCCTGCGCCCCGGCGACGGCATCGAGGTGGAGGACGTCCGGCAACGGCTGAACAGCTTCCGCGAGCGCATCGACGAGGGCGAGAGCTTGGAGTTCCTCGCCCGGCAGTACTCCGAGGAGCCGGGCGCCGAGGCCAGCGGCGGGGACATCGGCTGGACCCGCAGTGGCCAGCTGGTCGCCTCCTTCCAGGAGCAGCTGGATGAGCTCGAAGTGGGTGAGGTCAGCGAGCCGTTCCGCACCGAATACGGCTGGCACATCGTCCGCGTGGAGGATCGGCGCGAGCGCGACGTCACGGACGATCGCCGCCGCGAGCGCATCGCCCAGCAGATCCAGGAGCGCAAGAGCCAGGAGGCCCTGGAGCAGTGGCTGCGGGAGCTGCGCGAGGAGGCCTACGTCGACTACCGCCTGGGGGGGTCGTGAGCGACGGCCGCCCGCGCATCGCGGTCACCTGCGGCGAACCGGCTGGTATCGGCTACGAGCTGGTAGCCGCTGCGGCCATGCGCAGTCACGCCGCGGAGCTGGTCGCCATCGGCGATCCGGCGCTGCTGCGCGAGCGCAGCCGCGTCCTCGACGCCTCCGAGCTGGCCACCCCGGCGTGGTCCCCCGAAACGCCGCGGGCGGCCCACCGTGCCGGTTGCCTGCCCGTGGATCCCGTGCGGTTGGCCCGCCCGGCCCACCCCGGGACGCTGGACCCGGCCAACGCCGAGGCGGTGGTCGCCAGCCTCAGGCGGGCGGTGCGGCTGGCCGCCGAGGGTCAGGTGGACGGCATCGTCACTGCTCCGGTCCACAAGGGGGTGATCAATGACGCTGGTATCCCCTTCTCGGGCCATACCGAGCTGCTCGCCGAGTTAACCGCCACCGAGACGCCGGTGATGATGCTGGTCGCCGGGGAGCTCCGCGTGGCCCTGGCCACGACGCACATGGCGCTCCATGAAGTGCCGTCGGCGATCACCCCCGAGCGGCTGGAGGCGGTGATCACAGCGCTGCACCACGACCTGGTCGACAAGTTCGCCATCGCGGCACCGCGCATCCTGGTCACTGGCCTCAACCCCCACGCGGGCGAGGGTGGCCACCTGGGCCGCGAGGAGCTCGAGGTCATCGAGCCGACCCTGGAGCGACTGCGCGACGCCGGCCTGCTGGGGCTGGTGGGGCCTTTGCCGGCGGATACGGCCTTCACGCCGCGCTCGCTGGAGGGGGCCGACGCGGTGCTGGCCATGTACCACGACCAGGGTCTGCCGGTGCTCAAACACGCCGGCTTTGGCCGGGCGGTGAACGTCACCCTGGGGCTGCCCATCGTGCGCACGTCGGTGGATCACGGCACGGCCCTGGAGCTGGCCGGGACGGGACGGGCAGACGGCGGGAGTCTGCAGGCGGCCATCGAGCTGGCGGCCGACCTGGCGCTGCGCCGTCAGCACCGGCCGGGCTGACCGCCCCACCGCCGCAGGGCGGGACAAGCGGGCCTACACGAGATC
>NZ_JAJNQP010000035.1:0-9456 GCF_022227985.1 Halorhodospira sp. M38 | reverse complement strand
AACAGGGAGCGACGGGGGCCTGAAACAGGGAGCGACGGCGGGGGGCCCGCCTTAGGCTACAGCCGCCCCCGCCAGGCGACCCACACCTTGCGCAGCGGCGTCAGCGTCAGCCGGCCGCGGATCAGCTCCGCCGGCCCGCGGCGACGGATCTCCAGGAGCAGGGCCTGATGCAGCGCGGCGTACGCCGTGACCGGGCGTAACGCACGCGCCGCGGCGCGGTCCGTCGGCGCCCGCCGGCCCGCGGCCGAGAACAGCGGCTCGATGGCCCCGGCCTGGGCGTCCAGCGCCCGGAGCAGCGAGGGCAGGGCCGTCCCATCGGCTTGGAGCAGCGCTCCCTCCGCCGGCACTCCGGCCCCGCGCAGGGTCTCCCGGGGTAGGTCGCTGTCGCCGTAACGGGCGGCCAGCCCCTGCAGACGCAGGCTGCGGGTCAATGCGATGGCGCTGCCCAGTGCCGTCGCGTACCCGGTGGCCGAGTCGTCGCCGACCAGAACCCGGGCGGCCAGGCGTAGCGGGGCCGCGGCGTGGCGCTCGGTCAGCTCGCGCTGCTCGGCGAAGGTGTCGGGCCGGTCGCCGTCCAGGGTGCGGTCGGCCTCATCGAGCACGGCGCGCAGCTCCGCGCCCGGCAGCTGGTCATCGTGGACCGCTGCGGCCAGGGGGGCGGCCAGCGGGTGCTCGCCGCCCCCTTCGAGGATCCGCGCCAGCTCGGTGCGCCACCAATGCAGCTTGGCCCGGGCCACGTCGGGCTCCTGAGTGCTCAGCGGGATGCGCCGGATCTCACTGGTGAACGCCGCAATCGCCTGCAGCGGCCGGCGCTGCTGCTCCGGTGCCAGGCGCAGGGCGTAGTCCAGGCTGGAGCCCGGCGGGGCCGTCCGGGCCAACAGGTCGTCGGGGATGGCGGGTGCGGGCATGGCGCGGTTTCAGACAGCGGAGCGGTCGAGTCTGGCGCCTGCTTCGGGCTCAAGCCAACCCAGCAGCTCCGCGGGTTGGCGGATCAGCCCGTGGGCGCCCCACAGGGCCGGGCGGTCGCCGGCGTGCAGATAGCCGAATAGGGCCACCAGCCCGCGGGCGCCGGCGGCCACCGCCGCGTCGATATCCCGGCGGGCATCGCCCAGGCTCCAGCACGCCTCGGGGGCGCAGCCCAGCGTGGCGGCGGCGTGCCGGATCGGGTCGGGGTGGGGCTTGGCCCGGTCCAGCGTGTCGCCGCAGACCACCGCCCCGGCGCGCGTGTCCAGTGCCAGGCGCTCGAGCAGCGGTTCGGTGAGGTGCGTCGGTTTGTTGGTCACGATACCCCAGGGGATATCCTGCCCCTCGAGGGTGTCGAGCACCGCGGCCATGCCCGGGAAGAGCCGGCTCTCATCGGCGATGCGGGCCCGGTAGCGCCGGACCAGCTCCTGCTCGAGGGCCACCGCGTGCGGGTCGCTTGGGGGTACCGAGAAGGCGTGGCTGACCATGATCCGTGCGCCGTGGGAGACCGTGGTCTGCAGCGCACCCGTCGGCGCCGGCGGCCGCCCCGCCTCGGCGAGCAGCTCCTGGACGCAGGCGATCAGATCCGGTGCCGTGTCGACCAGGGTTCCGTCGAGATCGAAGAGGACGCCGCGCCGCGTGTTCATCAATGCTTGCGCAGGTGGGCGAAGTAGTTCACCGAGGTGTCCTGCTTCAGCCACGCCGTGCGGGTGAATGGGTTGTAGCCCAGCCCCGTGACCTCCTGGAGTACCAGCCCTTGGGGGCGCCCCCAGCGGGTCAGCTCCGAGGGGCGCACGAAGCGCTCATGCTGGTGCGTGCCCCGGGGCAGCAGGCCGAGGATGTATTCGGCGCCGACGATGGCCAGTGCGTACGAACGCAGGGTGCGGTTGATGGTCGAGAAGCAGGCATCGCCACCATCGCGCAGTAGCGTGGCGATGGCGCCCACCACGGACTCCGGGCGCGGGGTGTGCTCGATCATCTCCATGCAGACCACGGCGTCGAAGGGCTCGATCTCCCCGCGCTGCGCCTCCTCGGCCAGTTCCTCGACCGTGCACTGGCGGTAGTCGACGCTGGTGATCTCCGCCTCCAGGGCGTGGAGCTTGGCGGTCTGCAGCGCCTGGCGGGCCGTGTCGATGCCGAGTACCTGGGCGCCGCGGCGCGCCATGGCCTCGGCCAGCAGGCCGCCGCCGGCGCCGACATCAAGAATGCGCTTGCCGGCGAGCCCGCCCAGTCGCGCCTCGAGCCACTCCAGGCGCACCGGGTTGATGTCGTGCAGCGCCCGCTGGCTGCCGTCCGGCTCCCACCAGTCCCCGGTGGCATCGAACTGCGCTGTTTCGCGGGTGTCCTCGTTGCGCTCGCTGCCCGGGTCGGCCTGGTTCATGGGCTGCCCTCCGTTACCGTTGGCCCTCACTGAGCCCGCTCCGCTGCGATCCGTTCCCGCCACTGCTCGGCCCGGGCAATGGTCTCGGCCGGGTCCAGCGTGGTCAGCTGCCCGTCGCGCACGCGGGGCTCGCCGGCCACCCAGACGTCGGTGACGTGCTGGCGGTTGGCGGCGTAGACCAGCTGCGAGAGGGGGTTGTAGATCGGGTGCTGGTTGAGATCGGCCAGCGAGATGGCGGTCAGGTCCGCCGACTTGCCGGGTTCGATGGAGCCGATCTCCTCCTCCAGGCCGAAGGCGCGCGCGGCGTTGATGGTCACCATGGCCAGCGCCTGCTCGGCGGGCAGGGCGGCGGCATCGCCGGAGACCGCCTTGGCCAGCAGGGCGGCGGTGCGCATCTCGCCGATGAGGTCGAGGTCGTTGTTGCTGGCCACACCGTCGGTGCCCAGGGCGACGTTGACACCGGCGCGGGTCAGTGCGGCTGCCGGGCAGAAGCCGCTGGCCAGTTTCAGGTTGGCCTCCGGGCAGTGCAGCACGTGCGCGCCGGCGGCGGCCAGGCGTTCGATCTCGGTCTGCTCGAGCTGTGTGGCGTGCACGGCGAGCAGCCGCGGTGAGACCAGGCCGACTTCCTCGAGGCGCTGCAGGGGGCGCTTGCCGGTTTCGCGCAGGCTCTGCTGGACCTCGTCCGCGGTCTCCTGGACGTGGATGTGTACGGGAACGTCCAGGCGCTCGGCGTGCTCGCCGATCCGCCCCAGGAATCCGTCATCCACGGTGTAGGGCGAGTGGGGCGCGAACAGGGTGCGCACCAGCGGCTCGTCGCGGAAACGCTCGTGCAGCGCCAGGCCCTTTTCCAGGTACTCGTCCAGGCTCTGCGCGTAGCCGCTGGGTACGCCGATGACGATCATCCCGAGCTGGGCACGCATGCCCACCTGACGGGCGGCCTCGCCGGTCACCTCGGGGTAGAAGTACATGTCGTTAAAGCAGGTCACCCCGCCGCGGAGCATCTCGCCCATCGCCAGGGTGCTGCCGTCGCGCACGAAGGCCTCGCTGACCCAGCGCTGCTCGGCCGGCCAGATGTGCTCGGTGAGCCAGGTCATCAACGGCAGGTCGTCGGCCATGCCGCGCAGCAGGGTCATCGCGGTGTGCGTATGGGCGTTGATCAGCCCGGGGATGAGGACGTGCTCGCCGAGATCGTGCTGGGTATCCGCCCGGTAGCTCCCGCGCAGCTCGTCGTTGCCGGCGACGGCTACGATACGTCCGTCGCGGATGGCGACCCCGTGGTCCTCGAGCACGCTGCCGCTCGGCTCGACCGGGATGACCCAGCGGGCGTGGATCAGAGTGTCGACACGTTCCATAATACGCTCCGTTTTTACTGCAGCGAGGGTACCACGACTTGAATACCGCCTCCCACGACACGGTCCGGGCGCTGGAGTGGCGCGACGAGGGGCTCTATCTGCTCGATCAGCGCCTGCTGCCCGATCAGGAACAGTACGTCTGCTGCACCGACGCTGCGGCCGTCGCCCAGGCGATCACCGACATGGTGGTGCGTGGCGCGCCGGCGATCGGTGTGGCCGCCGGCTATGGTGCGGCCCTGGCCGGTGCTGCGGCTTGGCGAACCCACGGCGCCGGGTGGCAGGCTGGTATGGCCGAGGATATGGACACCCTGCGCCGCTCGCGGCCGACGGCCGTCAACCTCGCCTGGGCCCTGGCGCGCATGGAGACCTGCGCCTCGCGGCTGTCGGAGGACGAGGATCCGGCGTCGGCCCTGCTTGCCGAGGCCCACGCCATCCACGCCGAGGATGTTGCAGCCAACCAGCGCATGGGCCGCTCCGGCGCCGGGCTGATCCAGCCGGGCAGCGGGGTGCTCACCCACTGCAATACCGGCTCGCTGGCCACTGGCGGGTTGGGCACGGCGCTGGGCGTGATCCGCACCGCCTGGGCGGATGGCCGAATCGAGCGCGTCTTCGCCGACGAGACCCGGCCGTGGCTGCAGGGGGCTCGGTTGACCGCCTGGGAGCTGGCCGCCGACGGCATCCCGGTGGAGCTGCTGGCCGACGGCGCCGCGGCTGCCCTGATGCGCACCGGACAGGTGCACTGGGCGATTGTCGGTGCCGATCGCATTGCAGCCAACGGGGACGTGGCCAACAAGATCGGCACCTACGCCGTGGCCCTGGCGGCGCGCCAGCACGGGGTGCGATTCATGGTGGTGGCTCCCACCTCGACCATCGATCCGCAGACGGCCACCGGCGAGCAGATCCCCATCGAGACGCGGGACGCCCGCGAGGTCCTCTATGCCGGCGGCCAGCGGGTCGCGCCGAAGGCCGAGGGGGTCGGCGCCTGGAATCCGGTCTTCGATGTCACGCCGGCGGAGCTGGTGGATGTCATCGTCACCGAGCGCGGTGTGGTCCATCAGCCGGACGCCGACGGCATGGCCCGCCTGCTCGAGGGCGCTGGCTGAGTCGCCAAAGCGGCCCCGCATCCGCCGGGGGCTGAGCGGGCGCATTCCGAACGCGCCGAGCAGCGCAGCCCAAGCAGGGGGCCAGCGCGAACCTTTCCCGGTTCGCGCTGGTCAGCGCGCAGCGCAGAACGGCGCGTCAGCGCCGTTCCTTTGCGCGCGGCCCTGCGCGGGCGAGCAGCACAGGGAACCCCGCAGGGGCGCGTTCGGCGAGCCCGATCAGCCCCCGGCGGACGCGGGGCCGGTTCGGGGGCGGGCGCCCAGGGTACCGTTCAGCTCCGTTGCCCGATGCGCATGCCCACCTTGGCGATGCGCCCATCCTGGATCTCCCGGATGGTGAACTGCAGATTGTCGATCCGCACCCGGTCACCGACCACCGCCCGGTTGTTGAAGATCCACAGCAGATAGTCGCTCAGCGACTGCTCCGGCCGGGCACCGCTGGGCATGGAGATGCCGTAGGCGGTGGCGATGTCCCCCAGCTGCGCCGAGCCGTCCAGCGTGAACTCGCCGAAGAAGCGCTGCTCCGCCAGGTAGGCCGGCCCGCTGGGAGCAACGAACAGGCGGTCCAGATCCGCGATGTCCCGGGGCAGGGCCAGCAGGTACAGATAGTCCCGCGGGCGCAGCACCTCGCGCCTTGGGTGTTGCAGCGCCTCGCCCTCGCGGAACAGCGCCACCGGCTGGGCCGATGACGGCAGGTTGAGCCGGTTGATCGGCTCGTAGAGCGCCGGCGAACTCTCGGTGATCCGGTAGGCGATGAACGCGTAGTCGGTCTGGTGCGGGACGTCGATCACCTGACGCTGGGTGGCGCCACTGTCCGGCGGCACCTCAAGGCCGAGCAGCCGCGCCGCCGGCGCGATGGTCCAGCCCTGAACCACCAGCGAGACCAGCACCACGAAGAAGGCCACGTTGAAGAACAGCTCCGCCTGCTCAATCCCGGCCAGCAGCGGGAAGAGCCCGAGGATGATGGGCACCGCGCCGCGCAGGCCCACCCACGAGATGAACAGTTGCTCGCGCCAGGGGAACCGGAAGGGGGCCAGGCAGGCGAAGACCGCCAGGGGGCGGGCGACCAGGATCAGCACCGCGGCGGCGAGCAGGCCCTGGGCGGCAACGGGTAGCAGCTCCGAGGGCGTGACCAGCAGCCCGAGCACCACGAACATGGTGATCTGCGCCAGCCAGGCGAAACCGTCGTGGAAGCGGCGGATGTTCTGCGCCGCCTGCAGCCGCCGATTGCCGGCGATCAGCCCGGCCAAGTAGACGGCCAGGAAGCCGCTGCCGCCGAGGACCGCGGCCCCGCCGAAGATGGCCAGGCCGCCGCCGAGCGCCAGCAGGGGGTAGAGCCCGGGTGTCAGGTTGATGCGGTTGATCAGCCAGGCCAGGGTGAGGCCGCCGAGGGCGCCGAAGGCGGCGCCGAGGCCGAGCTGCTGGACGAACTCGAGCGCCGCGGTGGCGGCGAGCAGATCCGGCTGCTGGACGAGGATCTCGACCAGCATGATGGTCAGGAAGATCGCCATCGGATCGTTGGAGCCCGATTCGATCTCCAGCGTGGCGGCCACGCGCTGCTTGAGCTCCAGTCCGCGGGCGTGGAGCAGTCCGAAGACGGCCGCCGCGTCGGTGGAGCCAACGATGGCGCCGATCAGCAGGCCCTGTTTCCAGTCGAGGTCGAAGGCCCAGGCCAGCACCCCGCCGGTGATGCCGGCGGTGATGATCACGCCCACGGTGGCCAGGGTGAGCGCCGGTTTGAGGGCCACCCGGAAGGTGGAGGCCTGGGTGCGCAGGCCGCCGTCGAAGAGGATGATGGCCAGCGCCAGGCTGCCGATCAGGTGGGCGGCCTGGATGTCGTCGAAGTCGATGCCGAACAGCCCCTCCTCGCCGAGGAGCATGCCAATGGCCAAGAAGACCAGCAGCAGCGGGGCGCCCACGCGGTCCGAGACCACGCTGGCGAGGATGCTCACCAGCAGCAGTGCGGCGCCGAACAGGATAAGTTGATTGGTCAGGTCCAAGCGGACGGCTCCCTGCGCTCCCGGTCGGGCGGCGGTATGGTACCATCGACCTTTTCCCCTGGAGAGTCTTGAGAAGAGCGCATGACCGGCGTTGCCCGCGAGATCCTCCCTGTAAACCTTGAAGACGAGATGCGGCAGTCGTACCTCGATTACGCCATGAGCGTAATCGTCGGGCGTGCCCTTCCCGATGTCCGCGACGGCCTCAAGCCCGTGCACCGGCGTGTCCTCCACGCCATGCGCGAGCTGGGCAACGACTACAACAAGCCGTACAAGAAATCGGCGCGTGTGGTCGGTGATGTCATCGGTAAGTACCACCCCCACGGCGATGCCGCGGTCTATGACACGATCGTGCGCCTGGCCCAGACCTTCAGCATGCGCTATCGCCTGGTCGACGGTCAGGGCAACTTCGGCTCCATCGACGGCGATTCACCAGCGGCCATGCGTTATACCGAGGTGCGCATGGCGCGCCTGGCCCACGAACTGCTCGCCGACATCGACAAGGAGACGGTGGACTTCGTCGACAACTACGACGGCTCCGAGCAAGAGCCCCACGTGCTGCCGACGCGTCTGCCCAACCTGCTCATCAACGGCGGCTCCGGCATCGCCGTGGGCATGGCCACCAACATCCCGCCGCACAACCTGCGCGAGGTGATCGACGCCTGCGTGGCCCTGGTCGACGACCCGGAGCTGCCCGTCGAGTCGCTCATCGAGTATGTTCCGGCCCCGGACCTACCCACCGGCGGCATCATCTTCGGTACCGCCGGCATCCATCAGGCCTTCCGCACCGGTCGCGGGCGCATGGTCCTGCGCGCCCGTGCCGAGGTCGAGGAGATGACCGCGGACCGCGAGCGCATCGTGGTCACCGAATTGCCCTATCAGGTCAACAAGGCGCGGCTGGTCGAGAAGATCGCGGAGCTGGTCAAGGAGCGCCGCCTCGAGGGCATCTCCGAGCTGCGCGATGAATCGGACAAGGAAGGCATCCGCATCGTCCTCGAGCTCAAGCGCGGCGAGGCCGGTGAGATCGTGCTCAACAACCTCTACCGGCACACCCAGATGCAGACGGTCTTCGGCATCAACATGGTGGCGCTGCACGAGGGCCAGCCGCGTACGCTCAACCTCCGGCAGGTGCTCGAAGCCTTCATCCGTCACCGCCGCGAGGTGGTCACCCGGCGCACCATCTACGAGCTGCGCAAGGCCCGCGAGCGCGCCCACGTGCTCGAGGGGCTAGCCGTCGCCCTGGCCAACATCGACGAGGTCATCGCGCTGATCAAGGGCTCTTCGGGCCCGGCGGAGGCCAAGGCCGAGCTGGTCGCCCGGGACTGGCGCCCCGGGGTGGTTACCGAGATGCTCGAGCGCGCCGGGGCCGCCGCCACGCGCCCGGAGGAGCTGGCCGATCACTTCGGTCTCGATGCCGATTCGGGCATCTACCGCCTCTCCGAGGCGCAGGCCCAGGCGATCCTCGACCTGCGCCTGCACCGCCTGACGGCCATGGAGCAGGACAAGATCGTCGAGGAGTACAGCAACCTCCTCGAGCGGATCGCCGAGCTGATCCGCATCCTCGACAGCGGCGAGCGGCTGATGGAGGTCATCCGCGAGGAACTGGTGGCGATCCGGGATCAGTACGGCGACGAGCGCAAGACCGAGATCCGCGAGGATACCGCCGAGCTCTCGCTGGAGGATCTGATCAGCGAGGAGGACATGGTGGTCACGCTCTCGCACCACGGCTACGTCAAGGCGCAGCCGCTGGACGGCTACCGCGCGCAGCGCCGCGGCGGCCGGGGCAAGAGCGCCACCGCGATGAAGAACGAGGACTTCATCGACAAGCTGTTCATCGCCAACACCCACGACACGCTGCTGTGCTTCTCGAGCACCGGCAAGTGCTACTGGCGCAAGGTCTACGAGCTGCCGCAGGGCAGCCGCACCTCGCGCGGGCGGCCGATGGTCAACCTGCTGCCCCTTGAGGAGGATGAGCGCATTAACGCCGTCGTCCCCGTGCGCGAGTTCGACGAGAACCACTTCGTCTTCATGGCCACGCGCAACGGCACGGTCAAAAAGACGCCCCTGTCGCACTTCTCGCGGCCGCGCTCCAGCGGCATCATCGCCCTGGAGCTGCGCGGTGACGACACCCTGGTGGATGCCGAGATCACCAACGGCGATCGCGAGGTGATGCTGCTCTCCGACGCGGGCAAGGCGCTGCGCTTCCACGAGTCGGATGTTCGTGCCATGGGCCGGACCGCCGGCGGCGTGCGCGGCATCCGCCTGGAATCCGGCCAGCGGGTGATCGCGCTGCTGATCCTCGGCGAGGGGGATATCCTCACCGCCACCGAGCACGGCTACGGCAAGCGCACCCCGGTGGCCGACTACCCGCGGCGGGGCCGGGGCGGCATGGGCGTGATCTGCATCCGCACCACCGAGCGCAACGGCCGGGTGGTCGGTGCCGTGCAGGCCGCCGAGGACGACGAGATCATGCTGGTCAGCCGCAGCGGTACGCTGGTGCGCACCCCTGTGGCCGATGTGTCGCGGGTCGGGCGCAACACCCAGGGGGTGAAACTCATCAGCCTCGACGAGGATGAGCAGCTGGTCGGCCTCGAGCGGGTCGAGGGGCTGGCCGAGACGGAGGCGCCGGAGGCGCCCGAGGCCTAGGGAGTCGCGGGGGGGGG
>NZ_JAJNQP010000034.1:0-9592 GCF_022227985.1 Halorhodospira sp. M38 | reverse complement strand
CCCCCCCCCAAATGCCCGCCTGATAGACGAACTTGTCAGCCCGCTCGCGCCTGGAGGGGCGCTCCGGTCCACTGTGCTGAATGATCCGGATCAGGTGCATACGCCCGCGCGTGGGGTGCTTACTGAATTCTCAGCAGATGCATAAGCATTGACGTTGTTGTCGTTTCGCTCATAATGAAGCTTTATCGCAACGTAAGGTCATGTTTTTACGGAGACAAAACAAATTGACTGAGATGTTGTGACTTGTCAAGCTAACCTCGGCGAGAGTCCTTCCTCAAGAAGAGGGTAAGTATCGATTAGCGCACCACCGTTCTGGGTTCCGTAACGAGCGGGTAGATAAAGGGATAATTAAGGTCTCGGGAGATGATCAAAATGCAAAAGCAACAAGTAAATAGCAATCCGGAACACAGGTCTTTCACACTGAGTTTTCTTGAAGAGAACCCAGCCATTGACATGAGCCAAGGCTGGGTCTGGGAGCCGGAAAAAGACCTTGATGTTACAAGCATAAAGACAGCAACTTTTAGTGGAAAGAACCAGGCCGACGACTACACCAACGAGTAATATAAGGAAAAAGAGGTGGCTTGGTGCCACCTCTTTTTTATAAAAAAAAAAGGAAAAAAAATTGATTGTGTTGTTCGGTGACCTAAATGACCCTCACCTAGTTAGCATTAGGGATTGTGTTAAGTCAAAAAAAATAAAATGTGAAATCTTAGGGACGGATGAAAATAGCTTGCTGCAAACGAAAGTCTCATATGGTGATGCAGGTGTTTCAGTAAGCCAAGGAAAACTCTGTCTCGATGTTTTTGATATAGCAGGCGCGTTCATATTCTTACCGATTTTTATAGACTCAAAAAGGTCTGATCAAAACTTCAGATTTTGGCACGCTTCTTGGAAAGAGTTTCTCTATAGCATTTACGATCACCTTCAAGATTTTGGGGTTGTAGTAAATAAAGGATTTAGGAATTCTATATCTTGTCAGAGCAAGATGAAGTTAAAGGAAGTTTCTCGCGGTCTCGGGGTGCCGCATCCTAAATCGGTTATAACAAACTCGAAATCAGACATAAACGATTTCTTTGATCGCGCTGAGTCTGTTGCAATAAAGACACTTCATCAAATATATTTAGAAAAAGACTCCAGCCCTACAATGCTTCTGACCAAAATTGTCAAAAAGGAAGATTTTGATGATTTCGACGGTTTAGGGGAAAGCCCTCTCTATCTTCAAGAGTTTATTGAAAAAAAGTATGATGCAAGATGCATATACGTCGGCGGGAAGGTGATTAGCTGCAAAATTGACGCTTCCGGGTCCGATTATGGTAGAGTCGACTGGCGCGCATATGATCTTCCAAGAACAATTCATAGAGAAATCTCAGAGCCTAAGCATGTCAAATCTGCCATAACAGAAATAATGCAAGAAATGCAGCTTGACTATGCATGTATAGACTTTTGCATTGATCAAAATGATGTGTGGTGGATACTTGATGTGAACCCCTTTGGGAAGTATATGTGGATAGAAATGGCGACTGGGTTGAAAATAAGTGATGAAATCGCTAATTTTTTGATAAAAAAATATCTCTAGGGAAGCGCCACATAAATCCCGCCGAAACTTCCTGATCCCGCCTCATTCAGTGCGCACCGAGGGCTTGGTCTTACCCTCCAACTGTGGACGCCTTAATAGCTACCATTCGACGATGTGATTCATGACGAGGCAAGCTACCCCAATGAGTGAGAGCTAGACGAAGCCCAAGCGCACGTGCTACCGCCAGGCGTACCGCAATGAGGCCCTGGCGCTGGCTGAGCGCGTCAATGTCAGCGAGGCCGCGGAGCAGCTCGTTCTCCAGCCGGCGCGCCCAAGGTAAACAGTCGGTCCTGAAAAACTCGCAACGCACTGATCGAACGTGGGTTATAGGCCCTTTAGGGCGCCTGGAATCACCGGGTTTTGGTATCCTGCGATTTGAGACCTTGCAAACTTGGACGGCTGTGATGGGACCCAAGGACGATCGACGGACGCCGCAGCACGATCTCTTCCGCATGGAGCTGGCCAACCTGATCAACCCGCGGCATCCGCTGGTGCAGCTCGCCGAGCGGATCGACTGGAGCGTGTTCGAGCAAAAGTGGGCAGGGTTCTTCCTCTCCGCCACCGGCCGTCCGGCTGCACCACCACGGCTGATCGCCGGGCTGCTCTACCTGCAGCACGCCTACAACCTCTCCGATGAGGCCGTCCTTGAGCGCTGGCTGGAGTCGCCGTACTTCCAGTTCTTCTGCGGTGAGCAGTACTTCCAGCACGAGCTGCCCATCGCCCCCTCATCGATGACGCGCTGGCGCAAGCGCATCGGCGAGGAAGGCGTTGAAGAGCTGCTCGCGCAGACGATCGAGACCGCCCGGCGCGAGGGCCTGGTCAAGCGCCAGAGCCTGGAGCGGATCACGGTGGACACCACCGTCCAGGAGAAGGCGATCACCTACCCGACCGACGCCAAGCTCTACGCCCGTGCCATCCGCAATCTCGCCAAGGAGGCCAGGCGGCACGGGATCCCGCTGCGCCAGAGTTTTGCCCGCAAGGCGCCGGAGACCCTGCTGCGGGTCAACCGCTACGCCAAAGCCAAACAGATGAAGCGCAAGCGCCGGGCGACCCGGCAGCTGAAAACCAACCTTGGGCGGCTGACGTGGGACATCGAGCGCAAAATGGTCGATGCCCCGGAATCCGCGGTCACGGCCCTTCGGCCGCAGCTGCGCAAGGCCCGGCAGCTTCTTGAGCAAACGCGTAAGGATCCGGACAAGCTCCTCGCCTGGCATGCACCGGAGGTGGAGGTCATCGGCAAGGGCAAAGTGGCCAAGCCCTGGGAGTTCGGTGTGAAGGTCTCGGTGGCAGTGACCAACCGCGAGAGTTTCGTCGTCGGTTGCCGGACGATGCCGAACCGCCCCTACGATGGCCACACCCTCAACGAGGCCCTGGAGCAGGCGGAAATCCTCAGCGGTGTGCGTCCGACGCACTGTTACGTCGACCGCGGCTACAAGGGCGCCTTGGGGTTGCCCGGCATGAAGGTTTTCCATTCCGGCCAGCGGCGCGGGGTGGACACCCGGCGCCTGCGTCGGGAGTTGCGCCGACGCTCGGCGGTAGAGGCGGTGATCGGCCACATGAAGACCGATGGGCGCATGGACCGGTGCCGACTCAAAGGTCGCCTGGGCGATGCGATGAATGCGGTGCTGGCCGCCGCCGGGCACAACATCCGGCTCCTGCTGCGGGCCATGCCAGCTCTTTTGCGCGCTCTACTGGGGTGGCTGCTCACGCGTCTGGGTGGTCACCGCGCAGCACTGGGTGCACCGGAACCCGCCGGCGTTCCGGCATAGCCGGTTATTCAGAACCGACTGTATAAGGGCACCGCCGTCGTGAAGGTGAGTACAACCGAGGACCCGGATGCGGGCACACCGCACGTCCGGGTCTGTGCGGGGGCGCCCGGCAACGGGCGTTCCTGCCGTGAGAGGCCCACTGAGGTTTCAGTTGCTTGCCTGCACGAGCATTGGAGAGGAATCAGAAAGAATGCAATTCATCAGCCACGGTCCTGATATTCCGGATGCGCTCTTGCAGGCGCACGAGGAGGGGCGTGTGGTGTTTTTCTGTGGTGCGGGTATCTCGTACCCTGCCGGCTTGCCGGGCTTCAGGGGTCTGGTAGAGAAGGTTTACCGGCTGAATGGCACTGCGCCCTCGGACATTGAACGCGAGGCCTTGGACCGTCGTCAGTTCGATGCCACCCTTGACCTGCTGGAGAGGCGCCTGCCGGGGCAACGTCTAGCTCTTCGCCGTGCGCTGGCACAAGCGCTGAAACCGAAGCTGCGCCGGAAAGGTGCCACTGATACTCAGGCAGCGCTGTTGAGGCTCGCTCGCAGCCGCGACGGCGCGTTGAGGCTGGTCACCACTAATTTCGACCGAGTGTTTCATGCGGCGGCCAAACGCTCTGGCCAACCGTTCCAGGCGTATGCAGCGCCGATGCTGCCTATCCCGAAGGACAGCCGATGGAATGGTCTGGTCTACCTGCACGGCCTGCTGCCCGCGAAAGCGGATGACACGGCCCTGAACCGTCTGGTGGTCACCAGTGGCGATTTTGGTCTGGCCTATCTGACCGAACGCTGGGCTGCTCGTTTCGTAAGCGAGTTGTTTCGCAACTACATGGTCTGTTTCGTGGGCTACAGCATCGATGACCCGGTGCTGCGCTACATGATGGATGCTCTGGCTGCCGACCAGATGCTGGGTGAAGTCACGCCTCAGGCCTGGGCGCTGGCGGATTGCGAGCCGGGGCAGGAGCACGGCAAGGCTATCGAGTGGGAAGCCAAGGGCGTCGCACCCATCCTTTACCACGTGCCCACCGGTGGCCATGATCATTCGGCGCTGCACCAAACCCTGCAGGCGTGGGCGGACACATACCGTGAAGGCGTACTAGGCAAGGAGCGTATCGTTGTCAATCACGCCCTAGCACGACCTTCGGCGAGCACACAGCAGGATGATTTCGTTGGCCGTATGTTGTGGGCGTTGTCGGACAAATCAGGGCTCCCGGCCAAGCGCTTTGCCGACTTCAACCCTGCCCCACCGCTGGATTGGTTGCTGGAGGCCTTCTCGGACGAGCGATTTTGTCATACCGATCTGCGCCGCTTCGGCGTGCCGCCGCACGACAAGACAGATGCCAAAATGCGCTTCAGTCTGGTTCGGCGGCCTGCGCCCTATGACCGTGCGCCGCCGATGCTGCTGGCCTCCGGTGGTGTCCCGGGTAGCCAGTGGGATGAAGTCATGTTTCATCTGGCCCGCTGGCTCACACGCTATCTGGATGACCCGAGGCTAATCCTCTGGATTGCGCAAAGTGGCGGCCAAATGCACGACCAATTGCGGCTTCTGATCGAGCGCGAGTTGGATCGTCTGGCCTCGCTGGAGGATGACGGCAAGGCCGCCGAACTGGATGGAATTCGTTCGCAGGCGCCTAAGGCTGTTCCCGGCCCCTTTATGCGCAAGTTGTGGCGCCTGCTGCTCAGCGGTCGCGTTAAATCATCGTGGCATGCCCCCGACGATCTCTATCGCTGGAAGCAACGATTGAAACGCGAGGGGTTGAACACCGCACTGCGCCTGGACTTGCGCGAACTGCTCGTACCCCAAGTGGCCTTGAAGAAGCCGGTTCTTTGGAGCGATGAAGAAGAAAACGCGGACGAACCCACGGGCTTGCGGCAACTGGTGGATTGGGAGCTGGTGCTGGCCGCCGATCATGCGCACTCGGCCCTGCGTGATCTTGTTGACGAGCACTGGAGATCCGCCTTGGCGCAACTGCTGGAGGATTTTCAGCAGCTGCTGCGCGATGCGCTAGAACTGCTGCGCGAACTGGGCGAGGCCGATGACCGCAGCGACCGATCGCACTGGGAACTGCCATCCATTACGCCGCACTGGCAGAACCGGGGTTTCCGCGATTGGGTGAGCCTGATCGAGTTGCTGCGCGATGCGTGGCTGGCGCTTCACGCCAAGGATAGTGCACGTGCGACGCGAGTAGCGCAGACTTGGTTCGAGTTGCCGTATCCCACCTTCAAGAGACTCGCCTTATTCGCTGCCAGTCAGGATGACTGCATCCCGCCCCAACAATGGGTGGATTGGCTGCTGGCCGATGGCTCGTGGTGGCTGTGGTCCGTGGATACTGGACGGGAAGTATTCCGGTTATTGGTGCTGCAAGGGCGCCAATTGGCAGGGCCCACTCAGGATCGCCTGGAAGCAGCCATATTGGAAGGCCCTCCGCATGGCATGTACCGGGATGATCTGGAAGTAGACCGGTGGCAAGACTTGGTCGCCCGCGATGTCTGGTTGCGTTTGGCGAAACTGAAAGCATCGGGCCTCACGCTAGGGGAGGGCGCAGCAGCTCGGTGGGCGGAACTCTCCAATGCCTACCCGCGATGGCAATTGGCAGCCGACGAACGCGATGAGTTCTCCCACTGGATGAGTGGCACCGGCGATCCGGACTATGAAGAAAGTCGTGATGTCGATATTGCACCTCGAACGCGGCGTGAACTCGTTCAATGGTTGGCCAAGCCGCCCCCCAAACGGCAGCCATTATACGAGGATACGTGGCGCGACGTTTGCCGTACTCGCTTCTTTCATAGCCTGTACGCGCTATGCGAGCTGGCACGTTTTGACGTGTGGCCGGTCGAGCGATGGCGTGAGGCAATGCAGGTCTGGGCCGAACAAGGCATGGTAGTACGGTCGTGGCACTATGCTGCGCCGCTAGCCCGGACTATGCCCGACACCGTCATCCAGGGCATCATCCACAGTGTGACGAGGTGGATTGAGGCCACATCCAAAGCTACCACCCACCACGAGGACATTCTGCTGACCCTGTGCCGCCGAGTTCTGGCCTTGCCACTCGAAGCAGGCACCGGCATGACACGCAATGGAGAACCGCTTGACCAGCCCGTTACAGAAGCTATCAATCACCCGGTCGGGCATATCACCAAGGCATTGATAAACCGGTGGTTTAAACGCAACCCGAACGACGACGATCAACTCCCCGCGGACATCGCTCCTGTCTTCACGGAACTCTGTGATGTGCAGGTGGCCAGATTCCGTCATGGCCGGGTATTGCTAGGAGCCCATCTCATCGCGCTTTTTCGCGTTGATCGTCAGTGGACAGAGCAATGTCTATTGCCACTATTCAGCTGGAACAATCCGGCCGAAGCGAAAGGTGTGTGGGAAGGCTTTTTGTGGTCACCCCGCTTGTACCAGCCCTTGCTGACGGCGTTTAAAGCCCAGCTTCTGGAGACCGCAAACCACTACACGGATTTGGTTGAGAACCGACAAAAGTTCTCGGCTTTCTTGACGTACGCAGCACTGGGTCCAATTGATGGGTATACCGTTGATGATTTTCGATCCGCGGTTAACGCGCTGCCTCTAGAAGGGCTGGAAGAATGTGCGCAAGCCCTATCGCAAGCACTTGAAGGTGCCGCCGATCAGCGTGAGGACTACTGGAGGAAGCGTGTCCAACCATTCTGGCAACAGGTGTGGCCCAAGTCACGCGACCTAGCCACCCCGCGAATCGCCGAATCCTTGACCCGGTTGATCATCGCCGCCCGAGGCGAATTTCCTGCGGCTTTGGCAGAGGTGCAGGACTGGTTACAACCGATAGAGAATCCACGCTATATTGTACATCTGCTGCACGAATCCGGTCTGAGCCGCCAATATCCGGCGGAGGCTCTGCGCCTCTTGGACGCCGTCATTGTCGACCAACCGTGGGCACCTCGGAGGTTTGGGCAATGTTTAAAAGAAATCGAGGAGGCGGCGCCACAGCTTAGGCAAGATGCTAGATACCAGCGACTAAGTGAATACTTCCGAAGGCGGAGCATGTGAAAACGAGAGCCGTCGTTTCACACGGTAACTGGGTGTCTAAAAAGGCGCTGCCATGGGTGGTGTTTACGCTGCGCTTCATTGTCGCCAGTGAGTGTTATCGTTAGCGAGTATCAAGAAGGAGGAGGCATGAAAGTACAGGACCAAGATATCTATCACGGAGCCGCACTGACTCAAGTCGTCGAGCATGAGTCCTTTAAGGCTCTTAATAAGGGGAGTGGGCGCTACGGACACTACCTTGTTAATGCTGATTGCAACGTTTTTGTGAAGTACAGCACGCACGAGGACGGGCCGTGGATTTTTAATTTTCAACCAGATCATTTGGAGCCGATTCGTAATGTTCTTGGTACAGAATCACGCGCTTTCGTTTGTTTGGTTTGCGGAGAAAAGACTGTTTGTGCACTTTCTAGTGAGGAGATACAGGAAGTGATTAACCTTCATGCGGGCAATCCTCAATGGGTCCGTGTCCAGTTTCCGTCCGGTGGAAGTTGCCGGGTTCAAGGCAGCGCCGGAACACTGAGTCGCACCGTTCCACACAATTCTTTTCCTAACAAGCTCTTTGAGTAAAAGACTACTAACCAGGCGCTGCAGCCGACGTCGAGCCGCGCGCGGTTCGGCCGTGGGCTGAGCGTGGGCGTTAAACGGATGGAGCTAGTGCCGAAGGAGGTGCCAAGGTACAAAGGACAAGTAATTTTCTCGCGGGTGACTTAAGGTATGACGGTTCTACGATAGCGCATCTCACTGTGCAACCATGCAACGGTCAGGGCGTATTGGGCCCCGAAGGCTCGCGCATAGGTGCCGGCGTCGGTATCGGGCTTGCTCGTAACGGTGACGTACCCGCGATTCGGAGCATCGGGGTTGGAAGCCGGGAGATTTGGATCGGTCAGGACCGGTATCTGCGCTTTGCTGCTCCAGTACCGCCGTTGGGTCTCAGCGGAGCCGACGTCGGAGGATGGTTTCGGCGTGTGGTACGCGATGAAGTCGGTGATGAGCCCGAGCGCCTCCAGTAATCCAAGCCAGCGTTTGAAGTCGGGCACCGTGTCGATGCGTACCGTCAGCAACCGGCCAGGGCGGTGGCCACGACAGTAGGTATCGAGAAGGTTGATGCGGTCGCGGTTGCGCATGGGTGAAATGCCGCGTCCCGGGTTGCCATCGAGGAAGGCCCAGACCTCACGAGCGAGGGTCTTTTCGGCACGTGTCGTTGGCTTTTCGAGTAGGGGGCTCTCGGTATCTTTGTCCCTTGGGCGGCGGCGCATGCCGGACGGTAATCTTTCGAGTTGGTGGATGTAGGCGGCCAGGGTTGCCTCGCTCCATGGGTAGGCGAAGTGTTGGGCGGGTCCGTCACGGTGGTGCTGGTGATTGATGGCGTCGGTGAGCAGGAGGTTATAGGCGAGCGGATCGTCCGGGGCGAGGATGTCGATCGCTCCGGTGTGCGGCGGGGTTGGGACATACCGCTCGGCCTGCGGAAGCTGTCGGTCGGTGATGAGGTCGAGCAGGACCGAGGCTGGGGCGTCTGCGCCGATCTCTCTGCGGATGGTGCGAATGTGGCCCGCGCTTAGACCGGTTACGGCGCTGATTTGGATCGAGGTCAGATCATCGGTGACGCGGCGGACACCCCGCCCGAGGAGGTCATCAAGGGTGTGGAGGTAATGCTCCACGGTGATGGTGGTATCGGCATGGCCGAGCATCCGAGCGACGAGGCGCAGCGAGCGTCTTTGGGTGGCTGCTCGGCCGATAAGGCTCTGGCGCATCAAGCGTGGATCTTCGGTGGGTCGCTGTTGGGCCCAGGGTGGGTCGGCGCGTCGGTCATCGGCTTCTGCCTCCCAGAGCTGGACGAGAAGCCGGGAGGCGAAGGAGTGGCGCAGGTGGTGATAGCGCAGGGAAGCGTCGCCGGCAGCCTGCGCGAGGGCCTGGGTCAGCTCTGTGAAGATTGGCGCATTGTTGCGAAAGGGCTGCTGTTGACCTGGGAGTGCCAAGAGGGGCGATGCCTCCAGGTTCTCAATGCCCGCGTGGAGGCATTCGGTGCGTCGATCACGCTGCCAGGTGATCAAGCGCTCAAGGATGGCCTCGGGCAGCAACACCTTCAGGGGCAGGGCGCGCCGGGCGTTGCTGCTTTTGAGGAGCCGGTGGTTGTTGGGTCGGATGACCAGGTCGTAGGCGGGGCCGCCGTCGAGATCGTTGAGGAGTACCCCGGCGGCTTCGCTGCGACGCAACCCCGCGTAGAAGCCAAGG
>NZ_JAJNQP010000033.1:0-10680 GCF_022227985.1 Halorhodospira sp. M38 | reverse complement strand
ATTACGAGGCGCTTGGGTAGGCGTTTTTGCGTGCGCCAGGGCGCTGTTTTTGGTATGATTTCGTAATGAAATCAACGCCCGATAACGCCCCTGCGGCTCCCGATCTCCGCGGCCTCTCCGCCGCGGAGATGATGGCCGTTATCGGTGACCTTCAGCAGCAACTGGCCACCCAAGAGCAGGCCATCCGGCAACGCGATACGCGCATTGATCTGCTCGAAGAACTGCTGCGCCTGAAGACCCTCCAGAAGTTCGCCGCCAGTAGCGAGAAGCATCAAAACCAGATCACGCTGTTCGACGAGGCGGAGGTGGAAGCCGAGATCGATGCCTTGCGCGAGGCACTCCCGGACGAGGCTGAACCCGACCCGGATGAGACGCCGCGCACGTCGGGCAAGCGGCGCGAGCGGGGCTTCTCGGACACGCTGGCGCGCAGGCGCATTGAGCTCACGCTGAGCGACGAGGACAAAGCCGGTGCCAGCAAGACCTTCTTCACCAAGGTCAAGGAGGAGCTTGAGTTCATCCCCGCGCAGTTGACCGTGCTGGAGTACTGGCAGGAGAAGGCCGTGTTCGCCCACGACGACGGGGAGGAGTCCCTGGTGGCGGCGCCCCGGCCGGTCCACCCGCTGGGCAAATGCATCGCCACCATCGCGCTGCTCGCCTACATCATCACCTCGAAGTACGCCGACGGTCTGCCGCTGTACCGACTGGAGAACATGCTGGCGCGGCTTGGGCATCCGGTCAGTCGCACCAGCATGGCGCACTGGATCATCCGCCTGGATGCGGTGTTCAGCCCGCTGATCAACCTCATGCGCGAGGCGCAGAACACCAGCGACTACCTCCAGGCCGATGAGACCCGCATGCAGGTGCTCAAGGAGGACGGCAAGGTCGCCCAGTCCGACAAGTGGATCTGGGTGACCCGGGGTGGCCCGCCGGGCCGGCCCACGGTGCTGTTCGCCTATGACCCCTCACGTGCGGGGAGCGTGCCCGTGCGCCTGCTCGATGACTTCAGCGGCATCCTGCAGGCCGATGGCTACTGCGGCTACGGCCAGGTGTGTCGGGACAACGCCATTACCCGGATCGGGTGCTGGGATCATGCCCGTCGCAAGTTTGTCGAGGCCTCCAAGGCGGCGCCGCCCAAGAAGAAGGGCAAAGGCAAACGCCAGGGCGCCAAGGCGGATGTGGCGCTGAGTCATATCCAACCGCTCTACGCCATTGAGCGCCGGATCAAGGATCTCGGCGATGATGAGCGCTATCGCATCCGCCAGGCCGAGAGCCTGCCCCGGCTCCAGGCGTTCAAGACCTGGCTGGAAGACAACGCCGGCAAGGTCGTGAAGGGCTCACTGACCCGCAAGGCGATGGACTACGCTCTGAACCAGTGGGACACCCTGGTGGGCTACTGCGAGCGCGGGGATCTGCAGATCAGTAACGCCCTGGCCGAGAACGCCATTCGCCCGTTCGCCCTCGGTCGCAAGGCATGGTTGTTCGCCGATACCACCCAGGGCGCACGCGCCAGCGCGAGCTGCTACTCACTGATCGAGACGGCCAAGGCCAATGGCCTGGAGCCCTCGGCCTACATCCACCATGTGCTGACGCACATCGGCCAGGCGGACACCGTGGAGAAGCTGGAAGCACTGCTGCCCTGGAATACGGGCCTGGAGCCGGCTCCGAAAAAGAGCTGACAACTGCTCCCGGGGCAAGTGGGTCGATTCTCAGGCGCTTACGCGAAGTTCGATCCCGGCGTGCAAGGCGAGGACAACCTGCTGGGCATTTCGAGCCGCGCATCACCCGCCCGCTGCGGTGGCTGGCGGACTCCCGCGTTCCGCGTGAGGTGGACACCATTCTGAAACGATCTCGCCGGAGGGGACTACAATGGGCAAGGACGAGGGAAGTAGCCATGCCGCACGATGCAGAACACACCTATGTCAACGAGCGTAATCCTCTGGCGGTACCCCAAGGCGAGCGCGTTTCCAGCGGGCCCTCGGCTGCACCGGAGCGTTGGCTGACCCGTCGGCTCTACGAGCTGGTGGGCTCACCAGCGTTGGAGGTACGCCTGTGGGACGGTTCGTCCGTTGGATCCGGCGACAGCACTCTGGCGGTCGAGATCATGGATCGCGGCGCCTTGTACGAGCTGCTTCGTAACCCGAACCTGGCCTACGGGGATCTCTACAGCACCGGGCGTATCGAGGTGCATGGCGAGCTCAAGGAAGTAATGAATATCCTGGTACGAGCCGCAAATGAACACGAAGGCCGCAAGCCTGCCTGGCTGGAGTGGCTCTGGCGTGATAAGCCGAGCAGTGGCGCGGATGTGTCCGGGGCGCGGGGCAATATCCATCACCACTACGATTTGGGCAATGAGTTCTACAGTCTCTGGCTGGACCACGCGGCCATGCAGTATACCTGCGCCTATTTCGAAAGCCCCGACAACACCCTCGAGCAAGCGCAACTGGCCAAGCTGGAACACGTCTGTCGCAAGGTGCGGCTGCAGCCCGGCGAGACGGTCATCGAAGCCGGCTGTGGCTGGGGCGGGCTCGCACGCTACATGGCGAAGCAGTACGGGGCAAAGGTACGCGCATTCAACATATCCCGGGAGCAGATCGAGTATGCCCGCGAGCAGGCCCGTAGGGAGGGCCTGGACCATCTGGTTGAATACGTTGAGGACGACTACCGCAATATTTCCGGCTCCTGCGACCACTTCGTTTCGGTGGGTATGCTCGAGCACGTGGGACCCGCGAACTACGAGGCCTTGGCCAAGGTGGCGCGGCGCTGCCTGCATCCGGAGGGTCTGGGCCTGATCCATACCATCGGGCGTAATCGACCGCGGCCGGTTAACAAGTGGATCGAGCAGCGCATATTCCCGGGCGCCTATGTACCCAGCGCGGCGGAGCTTATGACGCTGTTCGAGTATGATGATCTTTCCGTGCTGGACGTGGAGAACCTACGGCTGCATTACGCGCAGACCCTGGATAACTGGCTGGAGCGTTTCCGGGTCCATCGGGACTGGGTGGCGCAACAGTACGACGAGCGCTTTGCTCGTGCCTGGGAGCTGTATCTGGCCACCTCCAGTGCCACCTTCACGCAGGGAGGGATGCAACTCTTCCAGGTTGTGTTCGCGCCGGCCCGGTCCAACAACGTACCCCGCAATCGCGCGCATCTATACGAAACCACGGCGGCGCCTCGGGAGTGGGCCGACGGATGAATACGACCTGATCGTTGTCGGAGGCGGACCCGCCGGCTCCAGTCTCGCCCACGCCCTCACCCACCGGGGCTGGCGGGTGCTGGTCATGGACAAGGCCCGGTTTCCCAGGGACAAGACGTGCGCGGGCTGGGTGACCCCGGCGGTGCTGGAGTCCCTCGACGTTAACCCTGAGACCTATGGCCGCGATCATGTGCTCCAGCCCATTCGTTCGTTTCGGGTGGGGTTGATGGGTCAGGAGCCCGTGGAGACTGATCACGGCGAGGAGCCGGTGAGCTACGGCATTCGTCGGTGTGAGTTCGACAATTATCTGCTAGAGCGCTCGGGAGCCGACATGGCGCTGGGCGAGAAGCTCCACGACCTGCGCCGCACGGAGGGGGCCTGGGTACTTAATAAACGTTTCCGGGCCGCCTGGCTAGTGGGCGCGGGGGGTCACTTCTGTCCCGTTGCCGCCCGTCTCGGAGACGGCCCGGGTGGGTACGAGCAGCCTGTGACCGCCAAGGAAGTGGAATTCGAAATGACGCCGGAGCAGCAGCAGCGCTGCCGGGCCCGAGGCGATACGCCGGAGCTGTGGTTCTGCCGGGACCTGAAGGGCTATGGCTGGGTGTTTCGCAAGGAGGAGTACCTTAATATCGGACTGGGCCGTCAGGAGAACCACCAGCTTTCGGTACACTTGGCAGAGTTCGTCCGGTTCATGCAGGACGCCGGGCGTATCCCGGAGGATCTGCCCAGGCGATACAAGGGGCACGCCTACCTGCTGCACGGCCACGCCCGTCGTCCACTGACCGACGACCATTGTCTGTTGGTCGGTGATGCCGCTGGCCTGGCCTATGACCAGAGCGGCGAGGGGATTCGCCCGGCGGTGGAATCCTCCTTGCTGGCGGCGGATCTGCTCGCACGCCTGGGAGATCGGCCGGAGACGGTGGTCGCGGAATACGATCGGGCCATTCGCGCTCGTTTCGGCCGGCGTGGCGACGAATCCGGTGGTGTGCGCTTGCCCGAATGGCTGAAAGCCACGGTCGCCCCCCCGTTGATGCGCACGGACTGGTTTACCCGGAAGGTGGTCACGGAGAAGTGGTTCCTCCACACCGACGTGCCGCTACTGCATCTCAGCGCCTAATAGACAAGAGTGGAAAGTGAAAGCTGCCAGGCGGCGAGCAACTCACGGCACTTCAATATTCGAGTAGCAATCGTAATGATTTTTTATCGCGGCTACTTGTCATCATCCCGAGTCAATTTCTGATAGACGCCCAGACCTACCACCACAAAAATAGCTGCAATTAATAGAAAAGTGGGATAGGTCAGCGTGGTAATATCTTTTGTCCCGGCGTCAAAAACGAAAACCAGGGCTTCCAAGTTTACGGCAATAGCAATTATGACGAGAAACTTTAATAAAGTCCCCCTCTGTTTTGCCGGCGATTTCGTGGCACTGCTGCTAAAAACTTCCTCCTCCAACAAAAACTTGGAAACATCAAATACAGCCATTCCAATCACGATCAAACCGATGGCATTAAGAAGGGCTGTAACGAGCAAGGTGTCTCCGTGTATCGATAGCCATATATCCCAAAAAGCGACACCCATCATTGTGAGACTGATAATACCCAAACTTAAACTGATGAGTCCATAAACAGAACGCCCTATCCAATCAGAAATATGTTGCGTCTTATTCATCTTTTCTCCGAATCGCTAATGGATTTGTCCGCATATATTGCTGCTAACAGTGCGTGAGCCCCCTTCACCATGATTAGGGCAGTGTGCCGGCATGATATCTACGAAGCCGTCGCTGGAGTCGACAGGCTTTATGCGGCATATACAGGAGCGTAGCGCGAATTGGCCGTAGGACACCAACCAAAAATTCGACGGCGTGTTTTCCCGCCGTCACCTACGAAGCGGACACTGATCGATGGTGGGGCAAGATCCGCCCCGGGTCGGGAACTGCTTCACGGAACACCACGTGGACGCTAGCGCACAGACATCAGTTACTTTCAGGAATAGTCTTGATGGTTGAACCAAGCGTTGTACAGAACTGCGTTTTCACAACGTTCGCACAACGCATTGTCGACGGAAATTCCCAAGCAGAATGCACGACCCACAGGATGTATATGATGAGCAACGAACCCGTTAACCAGATGCAGACCCAGATCGAGAACACCGTAGCTCGCCCGGCGCGCAACTACGCGAGCGTTATGCTGGATCACTTCGAGCAGCTCGCGAACCTGCAGTTTGAAGCCACCAAGGCCTATGCCGAGACCAGCATGCAGCAGGCCCGGGCCGCGCTGGAAGTGAAAGATTCGTCGGATGTCCGCGCCTACATGGAAAACCAGCAGAAGGTTGCCAAGGAGATGGGTGAACGCATCAAGGGCGACATGGAGAAGGTGGCGTCCCTGAACCAGGCCTTCGCCCAGAACGCGCAGAGCGTCACACGGGACAGCGCCGAGAAGGCGTCCAAGGCTGTGCAGGCAGACTCCGAGAAGGACACTCAGGACAACACTCAGAAGGAGTCCAAGGCGGCGAAGGAAAGCAGCAAGAAGGACACTCAGGCCGGCTAGCCAGAAACCACTAAGCGCTTAGTCTGCGCTTTGTTGCAGCACAACCGCCACTCCGGATTACTTCCGGGTGGCGGTTTCTTGTGTGAGCGGGTTCCTTGTAAGAAGCGGTCCCTTGATCCGTCAGGCCTTTATCAACGGGCCGAGGGACAGTGCTGGCCGGTATTGGCCAAACGGCGTCCTTTGACCACAGGCTCGCGTTTGGTCAGAGAACGTCTGCGAACTCCCGCAGTGTGTCTGCCGTGACGACGAGCCCCTGAGCCGCCAGACAACGCATCGAAGACCACCAAGAAGCGCACGTCAGCACCCCATCTCCAGATCCTGCGCCTGCTCGGTCAGTGCATCCCGGGCCTCCTGGCTGGCACGGCCACGTTGCACCTTGTAGGCCAGCAGATCCTGGTATCGAATCCAGCCCATAAACATCGGTGCGGTCGTCAACAGAAAGGCATATTGCCGACCAGCATTCCCGCTAATGCGTAAGTCCCCAGAAACGAGCGATTTGGCGTGTCGAGGAAATGCCCACTTCCAGCATGTACTTGCCTTCTTCGCCAAGCCCCTTGTCTCCCCCTGCCCTGATCGGTGTGCCGTGACCCATTCTGTTGATGATGTACTCCTCGATGACCGTCCGGCCGCCAGGCGTACACCAGACCTGTCGGCGAAAACCATCGACCCTCTCCACCTTAGTCGGCGGTCCTTGGACCTTGTGTATCTGCTGCCACTGCGCGACGATTGAATCGGCGTTGCAGTTGCTCACGGTCCTGTCGCGGCCGCCATGCCAGACCGAGATGGTTGGCCAGCGGCCGGTGAATCTCGAGGCCCCACGCAGACGCGCCTGCAGCCCACGGTCTGAGGGGCCACCATGTCCCTTCATGCGAGAGAGCGCCTGCATCAGTGTGTCGGCGGTGCGGTAGGGCAGCCCGGCGATGATTGCGCCCCCAGCGAACACTTCCGGGTAAGTCGCCAGCATGACCGACGTCATGGCGCCACCCGCGGACAGCCCTGTGATGAAGATGCGCGACGGATCGATGTCGTGATCATCAACGACCTGCGCGATCATATGGCGGATGGAGAGTGGCTCACCGCCGCCGCGGTGGCAATCCCCCGGTTTATACCAGTTGAAGCCGCCAAAGACGTTGTTGGCCAGCCTCTGACGGGGAAAAAGGAGAGCCACCCCGCATTCCTCGGCGAGCGTGGACCACCCCGATCCCCGGTTATAGCTCCCCGCCGACTGCATACAGCCATGCAGCACGACGACGAGCGGACCTTTCTTCGGGAGGCTCTCCGGGATGTAGGTATTCGCACATAGCGACCCGGGGTTGGTTCCGAAGCTTTCCAGGACATCCATACAATATCTACCTGCACCGATGGTTGCGTCGGGGTGTAGCCAGCATTCGTCAGCAGTAGCGGGATTTCTATTATTAGCTTAAAGGACGGGCCCGTCCGTACGGACGCGGTAGACGTGCTCTGGATTGGTTTTTCACGGAGGTTGACCTCTGCAGCCCAGGAGGGTGTCTTGCCGATACAGAAGGGTCATCGGCGCTGATCTGACGCTATCCTGGTCGCTACAGAGTGTCGGTACGCTCGCGCACGCTGGGGCTGCCAGGGCCGGCCGCGGTATCGTCTGTGATCGAGGACGCCGTCTTGGTCGCTCCGAAGATCAGACGCTGCCGTTGGAGACCCCATTCTTCCGACGGCGACGGGCCGAAGTGCTGGTGATAGCACTTACTGGAGTGCGGTGGTGACGCCCGAGGTGCTCACGAGGTTCTTTAGCGCCCTTGGGCGCCCCGGCGGAGCCAGTCGTGCACGAAGGCCAGCTTGCGGCGTGATGCATCAGAGAGGGCGAAGGGGTAGAGGTCTTCCAGGCCCATGGCGCGGTTGACGTTGTTGACGCCAACGGCAATGGAGGCTGCCACTTGGATCAGGCGGTCGGGATTCGATTCCGCGTAGGGGTCCCAGCCGCTGACGGGCAGTTGCGGCGTGGAAAGGCCGGCGGCGACGAAGCTGTCGGCAATGTCCGTCAGGTGCAGCAGGTGCGCAGCGGTCTCGGCCCAGTCCTCATGCGGGTGGGCAGACGCATAGGAGGTCATGAAACGTTGCCTCCAGTCGGGCGGCGGCCCGTAATGATAGTAATGCTGGAGCGCGGCGGTGTAGTCGGCCCGTTCGTCACCGAACACGCTGCGGAAGGCGTCGAGGAAGTCAGCACGCAGGCTGAGCCGCCACCACAGCATGTGCGAGATCTCGTGGCGCATATGGCCGACCATGGTGCGGTAGGGCTCGTCCAGCGCCTCTCGGCGGGTGGTGCGCAGCACCGGGTCCGCCTCGGCCACGCTGATGGTCACAATCCCCTCGACGTGGCCCATGAGCACGGGCGTGGGGCCCTCCGCGAGCATGTGGAAAACGGGGGGTGCCCCCGGATCCTCGGGCCTGAACCATTGCCAGCGTCCGAGATTGTCCAGCACCCAGCGCTTGGCGGCTTCCGTCTGCGCCCAATTGGGAATGGCGTCGGGCGCCGAGGGGTCCGGGGCCAGTGCGGTCATGGCGCAGGACCGGCAGAAGGCGCCCTGTTCAGGGGCGATCCAGTTGCAGCCGATACGCTCGCGATTGACGCAGAAGGGCGGCATGGGCAGGAAGGTCCGTGCCTGCGGATCGTAGGCAACCGGGGTGCCGTCGGCCGTGGCCAGGTTATCGAACCAGAGCGACCCAGAGCCGACGGGATTAGCGAAAACGCGCATAGGGCGGAGCTCCGGAAGCGCAATGGATCAACAACTGTGGAGCTAGCGTCGGATGGTTCTCTTCTGCCAGCCACGGGGCGAATCAATCGGAATAGTCCGTGACTCCGAGGCTTTTCCTCAGTGCGCCTGCGCACAGACGCCCGAGCGGCCCGACACCGAATCCGCCTCCTCGGTGCACTGGCGCTATCCAAATCTGTGTGGTGCGCCAGGAAAACGCCTGGCACTTGGGAGTTGACTGATGAAAGTCAGTGAAACTGTGTTCGGAACCCTGTGGGCAAGTGACCCCACCCAGCCAAGGCTGGCCACCAGCTGGAAGCAAGTCTTGCGCTCCGGCGGGCGACCGCCGGGGTGAAGCGTAGACAGCGATCCTGTAGGCCGCGTCATTGAGCCCCGTAAAGTTGGTGAGTGGTGGGTGCCGACGGTCTCACACAGCCGGAAGGCGACACGGCGCGCTGTAATGGGCCTAGCGTTTGCCGACCCACCGGGGTCCTAGAGCGGGGCATGCAGGGATTGGGGTTCCCAGGCGACCTGGGAGGTCCTGTCGCCTCCACCGAAGGCGTACGGCGCTGAGGGGCACGCCAGACAACTGTCCCGGCCCACGGCTGGGCGCCGCAGCCGCTGGGAGCGAACCCCAGGCGCGACGGTGGTACCGGCTCGCGAGGGAGACCGGAGCGGGTCGGGACGGGCGGCAGGAAGTCGGAGTGGCCCATAGTACCGTCGAAGCGGGGGAAGCCGCCCCAGGCGACCCCGTGGAGGAAAGGGGCCACCGGATGATGGAACCGTTGGAGGGAACGATGCCAGAGACTTCGGGCTCTGATCCCATCTCCCCGCGACTCCAGCGGATAGCGGAGTTGGCGAAGCAGATGCCGGACAAGGCGCTCAACCCGCTGGCCCACTACATGGACGAGGCGTGGCTCCGCGAGGCCTATCGCCGTACGCGCAAGGAGGGCGCTCCGGGCGTGGATGAGCGCACCGGTGCCGACTATGGCCGGGATCTGGAGGCGAACCTGCGTTCGCTGCTGGACCGGGCCAAGTTGGGCGGCTACCGAGCACCACCCGTCCGGCGCACCTACATCCCGAAAGGGGACGGCGGGCAACGCCCGCTTGGTATCCCCACGTTCGAGGACAAGGTGCTCCAGCGGGCGGTGACGATGATCCTGGAGGCGGTGTACGAGCAGGACTTCCATGAGGGCTCTTTCGGCTTCCGGCCCGGGCGCTCTGCCCACCAGGCGCTGGAGACCGTGCAGACGAGCCTGATGCAGATGGGCGGCGGCTATGTCGTCAAGGTCGACATCCGCCAGTTCTTCGACACCGTCCCCCATGATCAGCTGCGTGAGGTGCTTCGCCAACGGGTAGGTGACGGCGTGCTTCAGCGCCTGATCGGCAAGTGGCTCAAGGCCGGTGTCATGGAGGGTGGACAGTGGCAGCGCCTCGGGCAGGGTACCCCGCAGGGCGGGGTAATCTCGCCCATGCTCGCCAACGTCTACCTCCATGAGGTCCTGGACGAGTGGTTCGAGACGCAGGCCAAGCCACGGTTCCGTGGCAAGGCACAGCTGGTCCGCTACGCCGACGATGCCGTGTTGCTCTTCCAGCATCGGAGGGACGCCGAGCGGCTCCTGGAGGTCCTTCCCCACCGTTTCGGGAAGTACGGCCTGGAGCTGCATCCGGAGAAGACCCGGCTGATCAGCTTCCAGCGTCCACCCCGGAACGTGAAGAGGCCCCGGCCGAGGCCGGATACCTTCGACCTGCTTGGGTTCACCCTGTACTGGGGGCGATCCCGCCGGGGCAACTGGGTCGTCAAGGCCAAGACGGCCCAAGATCGGCTGAGCCGAAGCCTGCGCAGCATCCACCGCTGGTGCCGTGGCAATCGCCACCGGCCGATCGAGGAACAGTGGGCAGTGCTTTGCCGCAAGATGAAAGGGCACTACGCGTACTACGGGGTCACCGGTAACAGCGCAGCCTTGCAAGCCTTCTACCAGTCGGTCCGACGACGGTGGCGCTACTGGCTTGCGAACCGGTCCCAGCGGGGGAAGATGCCGTGGTGGCGTTTTAGCCAGCTCATGGACCGTCATCCCCTGCCTCGTCCCCGTATCAGGAGGCACTATGTACTTCCGTCTACCTAGCGAAGCCATCACTCGAACAGCCTCTTGCGGTAGTCCCGCACGAGGGGCTGTGTGAGGGGCCAAGGGGGAAACCCCTTGGTCTACTCGAC
>NZ_JAJNQP010000032.1:0-11079 GCF_022227985.1 Halorhodospira sp. M38 | reverse complement strand
TTACAACTTCGCCAGTCTCAGCTCGATAAAGGATTCCATGCCCTGCACATAACAAAGCACGAAGTGCGCGCCCTCAAGATCCCCAGGGCTACCCATTGCGTTTCCGCATTTCTCGGGGCACAAGGCGGCTGACGAACAGACGCCTTTTGGCGACCGCGTCCTGTCGAAGGGGGAGCACCTTTCTTGCGCCGGCGTATCGGTATCCAGCCAGGCCGTACATGGTGATATCAGGGCCTTCAAGCGCTACAGCATAGACAGCAATGGCTGCGCATCCGTCTTGCGACTCTACGCCGAGGGCGACGTGCTTGGTATCGCAGGGGTGGTCCAGCATCCGGCCTTAGATGTCCTTCGCCGCCCTGGGCCCGGCAAATGTCTGGAAGATGAGCGAGAAAGCGGCGGCCGGCAAGGAGTCGGGAACGCTGCCGGTTAATGACGTTGTCCTGATGTCGGTATATACCGTCCACCTTGGCCATAGGTCTGTGCTTATGCATCCAGGTCATCGAACAAGGTGTCTGGAGATCTTCAGCACCGCCCAGGGGGTGTGCGCCCACCGGCGGGGGTACGCTCTGCCTCTTTGAAAGAGACCAGGCGCCGCTGGTCCTCATCCCACAGAGCAAGCGATACACCCGCCAGACTCTGGCGGAGGGTGATGCGCCCCACATTCCGAAGCTCTGGGTGATCGTCCAGCACTTCGCGAAGCCGGTATGACGGAATGCGACTGGACAGGTGATGGACATGGTGCACGCCGATGTTGGCGCTGAACCATCGCAGCAAGCCCGGCAACGCGTAGTACGAACTCCCATGAAAGGCCGCCTCATGGAATTCCCACTCGTCCTGGCGCTCCCAGTAGGTCTCTTCGAATTGGTGCTGGACATAGAACAGCCAGACCCCCATTGCCGAGGCAAGCAGCGTAATGGGAAGCTGCACCAGCAGAAAATCTCCAACACCAACGAGCGCGATCACGCCGGCCGCCACCAGAACGATGCCTGCATTCGTGCCCATGGTGCTCACCCACGGCATCCACCCGGAGCGCATAAAACCCACCGGTAGCCGCTGATCGAGCAAGAACACGTACGCCGGGCCGATCCCGAACAGGACAAGTGGATGGCGGTACAAGCGATAGCGCAGTCTTTGACGCCTTGGGAGCGCTTGGTACTCGCGCACGGTCAACGTATCGATACCGCCGACATTGGGTCGATCCAGGTTGCCGGAACTGGCGTGATGGATCGCATGGCTATGGCGCCAGAAATCATACGGCGTAAGCGTAAACACCCCGATGACCCGGCCGACCCAGTCGTTGGCACGTCGAGAACGGAAAAACGACCCGTGGCCGCAATCATGCTGGATCATGAACAGACGCACCAGGAAGCCTGCCGCCGGCAAGGCAAGCACCAGCCCAACCCAGTAGCCTGCGCTCACGGCGAACCATGTCAGCCCCCACAGGAGCGCGAACGGGATTGCCGTAATGAGGATTTCCACAACGCTTCGCACGATGCGGGGTTCACGATAGCCACTCAGCAGGCGGCGCCACGCCCGGGGGTCGTCCGTGGTGTCGATATTCGACGCTTGTACACTCATCCAGCGACTCTCTAATTACTAATACGGACCATGCAAGTCGCAGTGCGATTCCGGTCTTACCGACGGGATCCGGCGGCAACCTGCTTAGGCGTTAGATTAATTCCGTCAATGGATGTTGTCTGTGCGCTACAGAACGCACCGTGTAGGGCTTCGGAAAAGGGCCGGAAAAGTGATGTCGGCTCGACCTATCGGCGATCAGAAGCGTTCTGACCCTCGGTGTGAAATCGCGTTCGTGTGTCCACGGACAGCGGTGTTGCCGGTCGCAGTCGCGGACTGTTTGATTGACCGGGATAATCCTACGACTCCCCTCCGGCGGTGCAACGTCTACGTCGCGGCTGCGGTGGCGGCTGGCCGGGTGTTGTCTAAACTCCAGCGGAGAAGGTTGGGTGTCGCGAATTCTGGTCGGGAAGCGCTTCAGGGGAAGGCCTCGACAAACCTCGGCCAGTGCCGCCGTCTCTCGCGTTGACGTCGCTTCACTGCTACGAGTGCTGCGCCGCACCTCGCCCACGGGCTCCAGGAGAGATGCAATGTACAGGAGAGATGCAATGTACCTGTCTTGCGCACGAGCGATACTGATCGGCGTCGGTCTCTGCACCGCCGGGGCCACCCTCGCGGAGACGTCGGCGCCGCCGGCATCGACGGTTCAAGAGGTTGAGGCTGGGGAGCTTTTCCCTCTGGTCCCAGGTGAAAGCACGTTTGAGGTGGTGGACGGAGACGGAGAGGGACGGCAGGTCGTGCTGGAACTGAGTTCCGCTGAAGGTGAAGGCCGCTGGGAGGTTCGATTCGGCGACTACAACATCCTCCATCTTCAAGAGCTTCGGGATGGCAGCCTGCTGCTCACCGGTCTGGACGTGCTGACGCAAGGCCAGACCGTGCTGTACGAGCCGCCCGTACTGCTGCTACCCAACAGGATCGTGCCCGACCAGACATGGAGTGCCTCCGGCAGGGCTACGGTCGTTAACAGAGAGACGCAAGAAGCTGTACACAAGGGTCAGTACCAGCACCGAGTCATGCCCATCACTCGAGAGCGGTACGCGACCCCGGCGGGTGATTACGAAGGCTTCCTGGTGCCAATCGAGCAGACCATCGATCTTGAGGCGCCGGCTGTGATCCGGCTGTGGCTCGATCTTGGTTTCTTCCCCGGCAAAGGTCTGGTGAAACGCTCGATGAAGTTCGTCGTCGACAAACCCATGTGGTTCGGCTCGACCACACGGCGCACAGCAGAGCTTGTCCGTTAGGGCCAAGCTTTGGCAGATCAGACGGGGATGACCAGCCCTTGACGACCGGCTGCAGGGGGGAGCCTGGTCGCTTCGTATCGTCCGTACAACGATGACGAATGGCGGGAACAACGCCTCGGTGACTTCTAGAAAAGCTTGGGAATCGGGTGGACGTTCACGTCCACCGGGTGCGGAATCGGCACAAACCCGAGGTTTATTAACGACGCAAGCAGACGTTCCCAACCGTTGATCGAAGGTCGGCAACGGGTCGTTCGCGATCCCCAGTTCCAACTCTACCATCGCAATTGGGTCTCGGGCCCCGTCGGCAGACCGATACACCCTATCGTCGCCGGCGCTCACTGGGCGACTACTGGGGTGCCATGGTGGGGTTCGGTGAGGGGCCAAGGGGACGGTCGCAGCGGTCTGGGTTGCTGAGCCATGACAGCGCAACCCCGGGCGCACAAGGGCAGGCGTGAGCGCTCGGCAACGGCAGGGCGCAGGCGGTTTTCCATCTCGAGTCTGCCACACTGGGGGCAGGGCTTTGACAAGGGGCAACGGTCTAGATGGTCTCAGCTTTACGATCTGCGCTGTTTTTCGCGGGGTTCTTCGCAATCACACCGCCCTTCGCTCTGCTGATCTTCGCCTTCTGGCGTTTACCCTATGGCGTGCGCGAGGATACGGCGCGGCTGTGGTGCCGGGCAAACCTGCTGTGGTTGCGGGTCTGCTGTGGTGTGCGCTATCGCGTCATCGGACTGGAGCATCTGCCGCCGGGGCCGGCCGTGGTGATGTCGAATCACCAATCGGCTTGGGAGACCATTGCCTATCGGACGATTTTCCCGACACGGCTGGCATGGGTCGTCAAGCGTGAGCTGTTCCGGCTGCCATTCTATGGCATGGCGCTAAAGGCACTGGAGGAGATCGGCGTCGGCGAACAGTCCCCCAGGGAAGCGATGCGCGAGGTTGAGGAGCACGGGTCCACGCACATCCGAGCCGGGCGTTGGGTGGTGATCTTCCCGGAGGGGATGCGGGTGCGTCACGGTGAGCTGGGTCGGTTCCTGCAAGGCGGGGCGCGGCTCGCCTGCGCCAACGGCGTGCCGGTGGTGCCGGTAGCCGTCGATTCGGGCTACTGCTGGCCGACCCAGGACTGGCGAAAGCGGCCGGGTCTGATTACGGTTCGGATCGGTCCCCCCATTGCGACGACACAACGCAGCCCGGCCGAGGTCAATCGTCTGGTGTGGGACTGGATCGCGGGGGAGCTGGTCGATGTCGGCATTGCGCGACCGCGCCGGGGGACATGACTGACCTTCGGAATGAATAACACTCCCAGCTCGTCCGCGTTGGTTCGGGCAGAACCAGAGGGCCTCCTGAAGAAAGCGGCCATAGGATCAGCACTCACGGAATGACCGCTCAGGGTCGATTTCACCCATTCGGCTCTCACTGCGGCCTCCGATACCAGAACCAGCTCAACCGCCGGAATCGGCCTGCCCAGGGGAAGAGCAGGAACGTCAGCAAGACCAGGGCGTGCTGCCACGGCGCATACCAGTGCACTTTTCGTGCAGAGCTGACCACCGGTGGGACCGTTAGGATGCGAAACTCCAGGCCCTGGCGGCGCCCCGCCCGTCGCAGCGTCCGGGAGTACCAGATCTCGTCGCCGGCATAGAGGCGTTCGTCGAATCCGCCGATGGCGTGGTGTAGATCCGCACGGGCAAGGACGAAGCATCCTGCGGCCAATCGAAACCGTCGGGAGAGCGCGTTCCACACGCGCATTGCCACCGCGTAGAAACGGGACAACGGGGCACCCAGTGTGACGGGCGCACCGGCGCCGGCGAGACTGCCGGACCATGCTGCCTGGACGGCCATCAGGTGCTCGCTGGTGACCTGCGTGTCCGCATCGAGAAACAACAGCCAGCGTCCGGATGCGACTTCCACGCCCGCATTTCGCACCCGCGCGATCTTCCGCTCAGGCTCGGTCACCACTTTCGCGCCCCCGGCTTCGGCGACTGCGGCCGTGTCATCAGTGGACGCGTTGTCGACCACGATGATTTCCGCGCGCACGTCAGCCTGTGACAAGGCGTTGTCGAGTGCCTCCAGCGTCCCCGGCAAAAACTGGCCCCTTCGCGGATCGTGTGGGTGTCAGCGGCTTGTAGCGGGGTAGCCGTCCGCGGGCGTGACCCGATATGTTGTGCCTCGCCGTCTTGACCAAGTAAGGAGCTGCCATGGCCACCGAGCATGCCCTGTTCACCGCCGCGCTGGGGCTGAGCGCGCCCTGGGAGGTCAGCGACATCCGCTTCGATGCCGAGGCCAAGCGGATCGACTTCGATGTCACCTTCGCCAGCGGCAGCCGCTTCGCCTGCCCGGCCTGCGGCGCCGAGGGGCAGCCCGTGCATGACACCCGTCAGCGCACCTGGCAGCACCTGCATTTCTTCGAGCACCAGGCCTACATCCACGCCGCCGTGCCGCGGGTGTGCTGTCAGGATTGCGGGAAGACCGCGCAGGTTGAGGTGCCCTGGGCGCGGCCGGGTAGCGGGTTCTCGCAGCTGTTCGAGGCGATGGTCATCACGCTTTGCCGCGAGATGCCGGTGCGCAAGGTGGCCGAGTTGCTCTGCGTCGGCGATGACGCGCTGTGGCGGATCCTCGATCACTACGTGGAAACTGCCCGTGCTCAGGAGGACTTCGGCAGCGTACGCGCTGTCGGCATCGACGAGACGGCCTCGCGGCGCGGGCAGAACTACATCACCGTCTTCCAGGACCTTGATGCCCGCCGCCTGTCCACGTGGTGCAGCTGGCCAACCAGGCCGTCGACGAGGTCCGCCCGCGCCTGGCGGCTCAAGGAGGCCCTGCGCGATATCCTGACCAGCGGCGCGAATCGCGGCGAGGCCGAGGGCAAGCTCAAGGCCTGGTACAGCTGGGCCCGGCGCTGTCGGTTGGAGCCGTTCAAGCGCTTCGCCCTGACCGTCAAAGCCCACTGGCAGGGCATCCTCAATCGCTTCGACTCGCGCCTGTCGAACGGCGCTGTCGAGGGGATGAACGCCCAGATCCAAGCGGCTAAGGCGCGTGCCCGCGGCTTCCGTCATCTGCGGAATCTGATCACGATCAGCTACCTGGTCTGCGGCAAGCTCACCCATCTGCCGGCCTCACCCTATCGCACAACATCTAGTGCTGCCGCCGCCTGACCTGATGAAGCCGTCACCCACACAGATTTGGATAGCGCCTTTCTGGTCCGCAGCGGACTCGGCGACCAGCAGGGTCAGGGCGGCAAGACCGGCGTCGTTCACCACAGGCTGGCCGGCATCATTCAGCAGCCGACCATTGCGGTGGAGGAAGTCCACGAAGAGGAAGGCGCCGCTGCGCTTGTTGCCGTCGGCAAAGGGATGGTCCTTGACCACGAAGTAGAGCAGGTGCGCGGCCTTCGCCTCGATACTCGGGTAGGCGGGCTCGCCGAAGACGGTCTGGTCCAGATTACCGAGGATGGAGGCGAGCCCATCGTCGCGGGGCCGGGCGAAGAGTTCCGTCGCCTCGGCCCGTTCCATCAGTTCCGCCTTGAGCCCTTCCAGGGCGGCCATGGCTTCGGTAGCGGTGGGTAGATCGCCGCCGGCCTGCCCGGGTGGCGCCTGAAGTAGGCCTTCATCATAGCGCTGGAGCCAGAGGAAGGTGCGGGTGTAGTGGCTGAGGATCTCCACCAGCCCCTGGCCGGACTGAGCATCCAGGGCAGGCGCAGTGGCGGCCTTGCGGACGAGCTGCAACGCCGCTTCCAGCTCCCGGGCATTCTCCTCGAAGCGCTGGCGGTTGATGGTGTAACCGCAGGTCAGGTGCTCCTTGAGGACACGGTTGGCCCACTGACGGAAGCGGACGCCCTGCTGGGATTTGACCCGGTAGCCGACGGAGATGATGACGTCCAGGGAGAACTCCGTGACTGGCTTGTCCGAGGAAGCAATATGCATTTTTTGCATATTGGTCGCTTCCTCGAGTTCCCCTTCCCTGAAGACACTGCTGATGTGGCGCGAGATGACGGACTGATCCCGCTGGAACAGCTCGCTCATCTGGGCCTGGGTCAGCCACACCGTCTCTGCCTCGACCCGCACCTCGAAGGCGCCGGAGTCGGTCTCATAGATGGCGATCTCGCCCTCTTCCTCGCCCGATTGCATGGTTTCAGCCCTCGTGGCTGGTCAGGGCCTCGCCCAGGATGGTCTTGAGCTGGTCGCGTAGCTCCTGGATCTCGGCCTGCTGCTGCTCGTACTTGGCCAGCAGCTCCTCGGGGTCGTGGTCTTCTTCTTCCTCGGCGTAGGGGTTCTTGCGATCCAGGTTGTAGTTGTCGGCCTGGATCTCCTCCACCGGCACCCGCCAGGCGTATTGGGTCTCTTCCCGGGCGGCGAAGCCGTCTTCCTCGGTCCCCCACCAAGCGATCTCCCGCTCGAACTCCTCATAACGGATTGGCTTGGTCTTGCTGTAGCTCTTGTAGCCCTCGGGATAGGGGTGCTCGTAGTACCACACCGCCTCGGTGGGCCGGCCCTTGGTGAAGAAGAGCAGGTTGGTCTTGATTGGCGCATAGGGATTAAAGACGCCGTTGGGCAGGCGGACGATGGTGTGTAGGTCACACTCGGTGAGCAGCTTCTCCTTGAGCCGGGTCTTCATGCCCTCGCCGAAGAGGAAGCCATCCGGCAACACCACGGCTGCCCGTCCGCCCTCCTTGAGCAGGTGGATGAAGAGGGTCATGAAGAGGTCGGCTGTTTCCCGCGTGCGGAAGGCCTGGGGGAAGTTGTTCTCGATGCCGTCTTCCTCCATCCCGCCGAAGGGAGGATTGGCAACGATCACGTTCACTCGATCCCGCGGGCCCCAGTCGATGAGGGGGCGGGCCAGGGCGTTGTCGTGGCGAACCTGGCCGGGCACCTCGACGCCGTGGAGGATGAAGTTGGTCGTGGCCAGCAGGTGCGGCAGGGGCTTCTTCTCGATGCCGCTGATGGAGTGCTGGAGCGTCCGCTCGTCCTCGGGCGTCTCCACGTAGTGGCGGCGTACGTACTCAATGGCACTGACCAGAAAGCCGCCGGTGCCACAGGCCGGATCCATCACATGCTCCCCGAGTTGGGGATCCACGCGATCGACCATGAACTCGGTGACGGCCCTGGGGGTGTAGAACTCCCCGGCATTCCCGGCGCTCTGAAGGTCCTTGAGGATCTGCTCATAGACCTGGCTCAGCTCGTGGCGCTCGCCCGACTTGTTGAAGTCGATCTCGGCCTCGATCTTGTTGATGACCTGGCGCAGGAGCTGGCCGGACTTCATGTAGTTGTAGGCGTCCTCGAAGACATTCCGGATAACCACCGGCCGGGTGTCATCTCCCCGTGGAGAGAGGGTCTGAAGACCGAGGAAGAGCTCATCATCGATGAAGCGCTTGAGTTCGTCGCCGGTCATGCCCTCGGGATCGGCGGCCCAGTTCCGCCAGCGCAGTTCCTCGGGGATGGGCGAGACGTAGTCGTCGTCCAGCAGCTCCCACTCGCGTTCGCGGTCGTCGTAGATCTTGAGGAAGAGCATCCAGACGAGCTGGCCGATGCGCTGGGCGTCACCGTCGACGCCGGTGTCCTTGCGCATGATGTCCTGGATGGACTTGATGGTGGTGCTGATCGCCATGGGTCGGTTGGTTCCTGGTGTTCGGTCGGTGGGCGCCAGGCCCGGTTAAGCCTGCTGATCGTAGAGGGCGCCTTCGAGTTCACGGACCGCCTGGTCGTAGCCGGCCTTGCCCCCGAAGGACTGGATGAGTTCGGTGGGCGTTCCCAGGCGGCTCAGGGGATCCATGGTGAGAACCTTGCGGTCCTCGATGGGTTCGATTCCGGTGTCGGCGTACTTCTCCAGCAGCCCCTCCAGCACCTGACGGGCCGATTCACTGTATTCCTGGAAGTAGTCCTGACGGCGGACGTTCTCGGCCCGCTGGCGACGGCTGAGCGGCGGCTGGTCGTAGACGATGTGGCAGATGACATCGAACGGATCCGGCTCTTCGCCGAGCTTGTCGCCCACTTCACGGATGAGATCCTCCCAGAAGACGCCCTGCTCGGCCAGTTCATCGATGATGGCCTGCTTGCGATCGGCGCTCTCCCACTGCTTGAGGAAGTCGTCCAGAGAGGCGTACTGCGCCTTCACCTGCTTGCGGGTGTAGTCGCGCAGGCTCTCGGTGATGAGCTGGCCGTTGCCGTCCAGATACTGGACGCGCTCGGCGATCACCGAGACCGGGACGTTGCCCACAACGTAGCGGCGTGGCTCGTCACCGCCCTCTTCACCCCCATTGCTGCCACCCCAGGGGCCGGTGGAGTCATCCGTACTCCAGTCGGGCTCACCCTCGATGCCGTACTCCCCCGGCTCCTCGGCCACGTCGCCGCCCTCGGCCGGCACCTCTTCCAGCTCTGCGCCCTCCTCCGCCTCGGAGGGCTGCTCGTCGGTGGGCACGATGGGCTCTTCGCCGCTCGGTTCGTAGATCTGGACCGGGTCGCCGTCGAAGTTCGGATCCGCGAAGAGCTCCGTGGCCTTCTTGAAGTCGAGGATGGTGAACCAGTGCTTGTTGAAGTCATCGTTGATGCGGGTGCCGCGGCCGATGATCTGCTTGAACTCCGTCATCGAGTTGATGCGGCGGTCGAGGACGATGACCTTGCAGGTCTGGGCATCCACGCCGGTAGTCATTAACTTGCTGGTGGTGGCGATGACCGGGTAGCGCGCTTCGGGGTTGATGAAGTTGTCCAGCTCGGCCTTGCCTTCCTGCTCGTCCCCGGTGATCCGCATGACGTACTTGCGGTTCTCGGCGACCCGTTTCGGGTTCAGGTTTACCAGCGCCTGGCGCATGCGCTCGGCGTGGTCGATGTCCTCGCAGAAGATAATGGTCTTCTGGTAGGGATCATTGCTCTCCAGGTACTCCGTCACTCGACGGGCGACGGCCTCGGTCCGCTGATCGAGAACCAGTTTCCGATCGTAGTCCTTCTGGTTGTAGATCCGGTCCTCGATGACATGGCCGTGCTTGTCAGTCTGACCCTTGCTCGGCCGCCACCCCTGGAGATCCTTGTCCAGATCCACACGGATCACCTTGTAGGGGGCCAGGAAGCCGTCCTGGATCCCCTGCCTGAGCGAGTAGGTGTAGATGGGATCACCAAAGTAATCGATGTTGGAGACCTCTTTGGTCTCCTTGGGAGTTGCTGTAAGCCCGATGTGGGTGGCGCTGCTGAAGTAGTCCAGGATGGCGCGCCAGGCGGAGTCCTCCGCCGCGCTGCCCCGGTGGCACTCGTCGATGACGATCAGATCGAAGAAGCCCGGCGAGAACTCCCGGTAGATGTTCTGCTCCTCCTCGGCCCCGGTCACCGCCTGGTAGAGCGAAAGGTAGATCTCGTAGGACTTGTCCACTGTCCGATTACCGATCTTGGTCATCGCCTGACCGAACGGCCGGAAGTCGTTGTTCTTGGACTGATCAACCAGTACGTTGCGATCGGCGAGGAAGAGGATGCGGCGCTTCTGCCCGGACTTCCACAGCCGCCAGATGGTCTGGAAGGCGGTATAGGTCTTGCCCGTGCCGGTGGCCATCACCAACAGGATCCGGTCCTGGCCCTTGGCCACGGCCTCCACGGTGCGATTGATGGCGACCCTTTGGAAATAGCGCGGCACGCGGCCGCTGCCGTCTTCGTAGTAGGGTTGTTCAACCACCGGACGAGCCGGACCATCCAGCCCCTTCCAGCGGCAGTACCGCTCCCAGAGCTCTTCCGGAGACGGGAACTCTTCGAGGGTCAGCTCGGTTTCCGTCCGGTCACCGAGCCCCGTGCGATCGTGGAAGAGGAAGCCGTCACCATTGCTGGAGAAGACGAAGGGGACATCCAGGGCGTCGCTGTAGGCCAGCGCCTGCTGCATGCCGTCGCCCACGCTGTGGCTGCCATCCTTGGCTTCAACAACGGCGATGGGCTGGTTGGGGCGGTAGCTCAGGAGATAGTCGGCGCGGCGCTGACGGCCTCGCGTGTGGAGACGCCCCTTCACAATGACACGCCCGGCTGTGAAAGAGACCTCTTCGCGGATCTGCGTCTGGATGTCCCACCCAGCTCGCTGCAGCGCCGGGGTAATGAACTTGGTACAAATGTCCCTCTCGCTCAGCCCGGCCGTGTCAGGCATGCTCGTCTCAATCCGTCGTCCGTGCACTCGCGCATCGGACCATTCTTCGGCCAACGTCGCAAGCGAGTTTAAGGCCACCCTGGGCTCTATAAGGCCCAGTTTGCAGTCTCCGAGAATCCCAGTACGGTACGTTTCAGTCCGTATCCCAGCGACACTA
>NZ_JAJNQP010000031.1:0-11146 GCF_022227985.1 Halorhodospira sp. M38 | reverse complement strand
GGTGACACCTCCAGCGTTGTTAGTCTCTAAAAGAAAATCGTAGAAATCACCAATCCCCCCCCGACGTCATGCACGCTACAGGGCTTATCATTTAAGAAGAGAGTGGCGAGTTTTTGGTACCGGTGTTTCTTGTGGTCTTCAGACTCGGAGCCTACCGCGTGAACAGTGCTCGAACTCGTTTTCGCCTTGTTTGCCCAGTAGGAACTTTGTTGCTCTTCAATCTCGTTTCGACTGTTACGGCTGTTTGTCATTTCGGGCTACCATTTTCGCTCAGCGCAAGGCCTAAAATCCGCTCTACACCATTCGTATCGAATAGCTGTTTCATTCGGGTGCTCATCGTTTCGCGTTGATCGCGATCGGATAAAAGCCGTTCAGTTGCAGAGCCGACATCCTGTTCAGATAGAGAGCCCATTACCCCGAGGTTGATCCCAACCCCAAACTGACTTAACTGCTCAGTACAAGCGTATTGTGCCTCCTGGAAAGAAATCGCCAGAAAAGGGGTACCTGTGAGGCACAGCTCATATCTTAGGTTTCCCCCATTTATAAGGGCTACGGTTGCCTTTGAAAGATAGCGCGCAACATTTTTCTTGCCCTCGATTAATTGGCTGTGATGTTTTGATTCATCCGCAAGTTTTGCGATCTGGGCGCGATCTGAGAAAGCGGGACCAACTAATATATCAACATTGTAAGTGTTATCTGTGTGTTCCAGAGCCCTGAGGCAAAACTGTGTCAAGCCGTAAGGGTCTGCCCCACCGTGCGCAATAAGGATAGTTTGGTCAGTACCTTTATCCACGGCTTGCGTTACTTCGGCGAATTCCTCTCGAAAAAGCATATACGCCCGGCCGGAATATTCTACGGTCATGTGGTCGCTGGTGGGACCTCGGTTTTCTGTTTTCCAGTGGGTTAGCTGCTCTCCGAGGAAAATGGCGTTGGTCCCAAAAATATCAAACCCGAAGCCGACGCGAGATACGATTAGTGTTGTGTTCCAGCTCCTTGAGACATGGCGTAGCTTGGGGAATTCACCTTCATGTACGTCTATGATAACAGCCTCAGGGCCTAGCTTGTTTAGTAATTTTTGTAAGCCCTGTTTTTGATCTAGGTCTGTTATGTGAGTAGCCAGCTGGTGTTCTTTTGCTAACTCCGACACGAGAGAACTATCTGTAACTAGGTCTGCTTTGTAGCCTTTGCGCTCTGCGTGCTTGGCGAGTGTGATCTGTCTATAGGCATGTCCCATACCTATTTCGGAACCGCCAGAAGTAATAAATATAATGCGCGGTGCTTTCTCTCGACAGGTTATTACGCTGGTTGCTCGCGCGCTACGAATCCCCGGCTTTGGGGTGAGCCAAGCTTTCTTTGGAGTATGGCCTTTTAGCCAAGATACAATGCAAGCCGGAACGTCTGCACCTGCATTATGACTGAAGACATAACCGCCACCAAAGCGGGGGTTTATATCTAGCAGGTAAAATTTTCCGTCATGTTGGATGACGTCGCAATCAATCAGTCCCTGATGTCCGAGGTTTTGTGCGAGCTGTTGACCAGCGGCCTCTAGATCTGGCTCATGGACGGTCTCAGCGATGTCTGTCTCGCCTGAGCGCATTGCCAGTTTTCGGCGTATGAATGTCGCGGCCGGCTGACCGTCTAAGTCATTGACCAAGTCAAGCCCATACTCTTCTCCGTTTAGGTAGGGCTGTATGAGGTGTTGATCAACGCAACCAGCTCTTCGCAAGTTGGAAGCAAACGTTTGCGCTTCTTCAGCGTCTTGAAGGTGCGTTTGGCCCCGCGATCCTTTTCCGAATATGTCCTTGGCTACAAGGGGGTACGCAGTGCTCGGTATTTCCGGTATGTCATCGAGATTCCATATGGTGGGTGTTTGTAACGGAGTATTTTCGCAAATTTGGCTATATTTGCTTTTGTCTAGGCATTGCCTTAGTCGGTCTGGTGCCATTCCTACGAGACATGTTCCGCGGCGTGCAAGTTCTTCGCGCAGGGCCTCTAATCGTAGTAACTCGTCAGGGAGGAGGCTTATTAGCAAAGATACGCGTTCAGTCGTGCATATATCGAGGATCCAATCGCTGTAATATGTGCTTTTTAAGTTAGGGGCGGCATACGAGCAGTGCGCTGCGTACAATCCGGCTGCAAGAGGATTGTTATCGGCAGCAATCACTTTCCCGGAGGTCGCGATGGCCTCTCGGAAAGCCCCCACGAGAGAAACCTGTCGGCCGACGCACGATATTAGTATATTTAGGGAGGCCATTGTTGGTATGCACGAAATGTAATTTGGTAAAAACCTAGAAAAAAGTGGTTTTGTGCAAAAGTTCTGCGCGAAACCAATCCTCCTCTGTGTCTATGTCAATGGCACGCCAATTTGGGAGAAGAACCGGTATAGAATTGTCGGAAACCGTGGGTCGGCCATCAATCAAGGCGGTCGTCCGCCCCCAATAAAATTGTCCCGCATCATGGTAAGTGGGCTCCAAATCCTGGGAGCGTGTGTCGCGGTATTCCGGGTGAACCATTTCTATACGTTTGGTGGAGTTGATGCGTAAAGCGCGCTGAATGGGGTACGCAAACTCGGTGACAGAAAAAGCAAAGTCGGCTTCATCGTTAATGATTTTCTCTAGGCCGCACCTGAGGTCACTTACTTGCAGGAAAGGGGCAGTGGGGTAAATGGTACAAACGTAGTTTGGCAGCCCGTATAGGTCTTCGATCTGGCCTAGCGCATGGTTGATGACGGGTCGAGTTGGTGTGTGATCATCGGCAAGCTGAGGCGGGCGCCGGAAAGGGACTTCTGCTCCGTACTGCTGCGCCACCCGTGCAATTTCATCATCGTCGGTGGAAACGATGATATGATCGAAGAGACTGCTATTTTGAGAAGTTTCGATCGGCCAAGCAATCATCGGCTTCCCGCAGAACTCACGGATGTTCTTACGGGGAATGCGTTTGCTGCCTCCGCGGGCGGGGATGACGGCTACCTTCATCAGCGCATCGCCTTTTCGAGTGCTTGGACCACTTGGTCTTGGGTCTCGCACTCCATGGTGGGGTAGAGAGGAACGGATATGGCCTTCTCGTAATACGCCTCGGCATTGGGGTAGTCGCCATACTGAAAGCCCATCCGCCCGTACTGGGGCTGCGTGTGGACGGGGATGTAGTGGATATTGGCGCCAATGCCCATGTCGCGGAGAGACTCAAAGACAGCGCGTTGCTGGAGAGCGCTCTCGTTAGGCAGACAAACCACATAAAGATGCCAGGCGGACTCCGTATCCGGATGCTGCCACGGCGTCACCACGGGCAGCGAAGCCAACGCCGCATCGTATCGTTCGGCCAACACCCGCCGCTGCGCGACGTAATCATCCAGCCGCTGCAGCTGGCTCAGGCCGAGCGCCGCCTGCAGCTCAGTCATCCGGTAGTTGAACCCCAGCTCGATCTGCTCGTAGTACCACGGCCCGTCGGGCTCCCGGGTCATCTGCCCCGGGTCGCGAGTGATGCCGTGGGAGCGCAGTCGGTCCATGCGCTCGGCGAGCTCGGCGTCGTTCGTCACCGCCATGCCGCCCTCGGCGGTGGTGATGATCTTCACCGGGTGGAAGCTGAAGACGGTGATGTCGCTGTAGCGTCCGCACCCGACCGGCTCGTCCTTGTAGCGCCCGCCGATGGCGTGGGAGGCGTCCTCGATGATGCGGAATCCGTAGCGCTCGCTTAAGGCGTGGATGGCGGCCATATCGCAGGACTGTCCGCACAGGTGCACGGGGACCACGACCTTAGGTAGGCGCCCTTCCTGCTCGGCCACCGCCAGCTTCTCGGCCAGGGCGTCCGGGCTCATGTTGTAGGTGTGCGGATCGATGTCGACGAAGTCCACGTCGGCACCGCAGTAGAGGCCGCAGTTGGCTGAGGCCACGAAGGTGATCGGGCTGGTCCACAGCCAGTCGCCGGGGCCGAGGCCCAGCGCCAGGCAGGCTATGTGCAGCGCGGAGGTGCCGCTGTTCACGGCCACGCCGTAGCAAGCCCCGCAGTAATCGGCCACCGCCTGCTCGAAGCGCGGCACGACCGGGCCCTGAGTGATCAGGTCCGAGCGCAGGACCTGGACGACCGCCTCGATGTCGTCCTCGGTGATCTCTTGTCGGCCGTAGGGGATCATACGCCCGCCAGATGGTTCATGGCCCGGATGCCCTCGATATCCAGGAAGTGGGGGTTCGCGCCGGAGTTGTACTCGAAGCCCTGTTCGACGTCCGCGCCGTGCTCACCGAGGGCGTTGGTGTAGAAGTCCGGGTTCCGGTTTGTGAAGTTGATCGTCGGCTGGATGACGAAGTGGTCGTCGAACTCGATGGTTAGGTGCGAGTCGTCGGCGGGGCACATGACCTCGTGGAGCTTCTCGCCGGGGCGGATGCCGATGAACTTCTGCGGCAGATCCGGCGCCATGGCGGCGGCCAGGTCCGTGACCCGTACCGAGGGGATCTTCGGCACGAAGAGCTCGCCGCCTTGCATCCGCTCGAAGTTCTTGAGGACGAAGTCGACGCCTTGCTGCAGGGTGATCCAGAAGCGGGTCATGCGCTCGTCGGTGATCGGGATCTCGTCGGCGCCTTGCTCGATGAGCCGCTTGAAGAAGGGGACCACGGAGCCGCGGGAGCCGATGACGTTCCCGTAGCGCACCACCGAGAAGCGGGTTGCGTGGCCGCCGGCGATGTTGTTGGCGGCGATGAAGGTCTTGTCCGACGCGAGCTTGGTGGCGCCGTAGAGGTTGATGGGGTTGGCGGCCTTGTCCGTGGACAGGGCGATGACCTTCTGGACCTCGTTCTCCAGGGCCGCGCGGATGACGTTCTCGGCGCCGTGGATGTTGGTCTTGACCGCCTCCATCGGGTTGTACTCGGCGGCGGGCACCTGCTTGAGGGCGGCGGCGTGGATCACGTAATCGACGCCCCGCATGGCCTGCTTGAGCCGCTCCGCGTCGCGGACGTCGCCGAGGAAGTAGCGCATGCAGGACTGGTTGTACTCCTGCGCCATCTCGAACTGCTTGAGCTCGTCGCGCGAGAAGATGATCAGCTTCTTCGGCCTGTAGCGCTCGAGGATGGTCTTGACGTAGCGCTTGCCGAAGGAGCCGGTGCCGCCGGTGATCAGGATGGTTTTGCCGTTGAACATGTTTATTCCATCTAGCTTTTTGGGATAGACCCCGGTGTGAGTCAGTGGCTGGCCATGGCGCGAAAGTTGTCGTGGCTTTCGACCAGTTCGTCGTAGGTGCCCTGGGCTTCCAGCTCGCCGTGGTTCAGTACATAGATCCGGTCGCACTCACGCACGGTGCTGAGGCGGTGCGCGATCATGATGATGGTCTTGCGGTTGCCAAGGTTGTGCACCGCGTCCATCACGGCCTTCTCGGTGAGGTTGTCCAGGGCGCTGGTCGCCTCGTCCAGCACCAGCACTTCCGGGTCGTGGTAGAGGGCGCGGGCGATGCCGATGCGCTGGCGCTGGCCGCCGGAGAGGCGCACGCCGCGCTCGCCCACCAGGGTGTCGTAGCCCTGGGGCATCTCGCTGACCACGAAGTCGTGTAGTTCGGCGATGCGCGCGGCGCGCTCCACGGCGGCCGGGTCGATCCGCTCCGGCGACACGCCGAAGGCGATGTTGGCCGCCACGGTGTCGTCGGTGAGGAAGATGCTCTGGGGCACGTAGCCAATGTTGCGCTGCCAGGCGCGCAGGCCTTCCCCGCTGACCGGCTGGCTGTCGATCATCAGGTGGCCCTGTTGCGGCTCCAGCAGGCCGAGGATGAGGTCGACAGCGGTGGTCTTGCCGGCACCGGTGCTGCCCACGAGGCCGACGGTGGTGCGCGCCGGGATGGTGAGACTGAGGTGGTTCAGCGCGGGCTGTTCGGCCTGCGGATAGGTGTAGACGATGCCGTCCAGCGCGATGCTCTCCGTCAGCGGCAGCACCTCGTCGGTCTCGGCGCGCACCTTGGCATTGGCGGAGACACCGGCCTGTTCCGTCTCCACCAGGTCGCGGTGCAGCGCCTCCAGGGCGGGCTGGCCGAAACGCAGTTTGGCCAGGGCGCCGTAGACCTGTTGCAGGGCCGGCATCAGGCGGGTACCGGCAAAGGCGTAGAGGGCGATGAGGGGCAGCACATTGGAGAGTTCGCCCCCTTCGGCCGCCAGCAGCACGAGCAGCAGGACGATCATGCCGCCCAGAACCAGCCCCTGCAGAGCGAACTGAGGCACCTGATTGATGATCTGGTTGGTGGCCTGGACCCGAGCAAATCGGCTGGCCGGGCCGGCGAAGCCACGGATGTAGCCGTTCTCCAGACCGAGCACCTTGACGTCCTTGATGCCGCCAAGCGCCTCCTGCGCGACCTGGAAGCGTTCCTGGTTCGCCTTCACCCGCAGGGCACCGATGCGGCCGATGTAACGGCGCAGCACCCAGTAGATGAGGCCGTACGCCCCGCCCAGGACCAGTACGGCGACCATGGCCACCACCGGGTTGACCGCCACCACCAGGGCGATCAGGAAGAAAGCGACGATACCGTGGGCCAGCAGGTTCACCGCCGGCATCAGGGCGTTATTGATGACCTGGCCGACCTCGGAGAGCACCGACTTGCCGAGATCAGCGCTGTGGCGGTTGAGGAAGAAGCTGTAGGGACGCCCGAGGTAGCCGCGCAACAGGCGGCTACTGATGGTGTGGTTGCGCATGTGGGTGAAACGCGCCATGGCCCAGTGGGTCACCGCCTTGAAGGCGAGGCTGCCGACCACCAGCACGAAGACACCGCCGCCGAGGAAGATCAGGAAGGTGTCGGTGCTGGTGAAACCGAGGCCGGTGTAGACGGCGTTGAGGTAGTTGTTGGTCTCCACCACCTCGGGATTGGAAACCACGGCGATGAACGGCATCACCGAGGCGACGCCGACGGCCTCCAGCAGGCCCATGACCAGCATCATGCCGAAGAGCACGACGGCGTTGCGGCGCTCGCGGGCGTCGAGGAGGTCGCGGATTTTACGGTAGGTTTCTAACATTTGGCGTCTTTGGTTGGTTTGGGGACTGTCCGCGTGGGGACGGTCCCCTTTTACAAGCGCAGGGTGGCAGTTCCGGCCGGCAGCACGGACTTCACATCGAACAACACGCTGTTTTCGGCGCCCAGGGTGCGGATGGCTTCTCCCTCCGCCTCGACGAATTCCCGATGGGGCACGGCGAGGATCACGCCCTGGTAGGCGCCCCGCTCCTTCGCCTCGGTCAGCGGTGTGATGCCGTGCTCCTTGTCGCCGGGGTTAATGCGCTCGGGGCTGTAGCCGACGAAGAAGCCGTCCTCGGCGTTGAAGCGCAGGCCGGAGACGCGCTCGAGCACCGGGACGCAGACCTCTTCGGTGGCGCCGGGGTAGACGGTGGATTCGTAGATGACCGTGTCGCTTGGCTTGAGTGCGGCGCCGACGGTCTCGCTGGCGCGCACCAACGGCGTGAGGTCCGGCGTCTTGTGCTCGTCCACCGGCGTGGGGACGGTGACGATGTAGGTGTTGCAGTCGGCCAGGTCGCCCGGGTCGCTGGTCAGCCGCAGGTGGCGGGCGGCGGCCAGCGACTCCGGTCCCACCTCGCGAGTGCTGTCGGTGCCCTGCTGCAGCTCCGCGATCCGCCCGGCGTGGATGTCGAAGCCGGTGACCGGGAGGTGGCGGGCGAATTCCACCGCCAGCGGGAGGCCGACGTAGCCGAGGCCGATGACGGCGATGTTGGGGCTCTGGGGGGCGTTGAAGTGGTCCATGGTTTAGATCCGGTAGTACTCGCGATACCACTCGACGAAGCGGGCGATGCCGTCTTCCACCGCGGTCGCGGGGGCATAGCCCACGTCCTGGCGCAGGGCCTCGACATCGGCATAGGTGTCCGGGACATCCCCCGGCTGCAACGGCAGGAGGTTCTTCTCGGCCTTCTTGCCCAGGCAGTCCTCGAGCACCTCGATGTAGCGCATCAGTTCCACCGGCTCCTGGTTGCCGATGTTGTACAGGCGGTAGGGGGCTGCGCTGGTGGCCGAGTCGGGCTCGGCCCCGCTCCAGTCGGGGTTGCGCGGGGCCACGTGATCCAGGGTGCGGATCACGCCCTCGACGATGTCGTCGATGTAGGTGAAGTCGCGCCGGTGGTGACCGTAGTTGAAGACGTCGATCGGCTCGCCCGCGAGGATCTTTCGGGTGAACATGAACAGCGCCATGTCCGGGCGGCCCCAGGGGCCGTAGACGGTGAAGAAGCGCAGCCCGGTCACCGGCAGGTCGTAGAGATGACTGTAGGTATGCGCCATCAGCTCGTTGGCCTTCTTGCTGGCAGCGTACAGGCTCAGCGGGTGATCGACGTTGTCGTGCACCGAGAACGGCATGGTGGTGTTGGCGCCGTAGACCGAGCTGGAGCTGGCATAGACCAGGTGCTCAACGCCGTTGTGCCGGCAGCCCTCCAGGATGTTGCCAAAACCGACCAGGTTGGTGTCGACGTAGGCCGCCGGGTTCTCCAGCGAATAGCGCACCCCGGCCTGGGCCGCCAGGTTGACCACCCGCTCCGGGCGGTGTTCGCGGAACACCCGCTCCATCGCGGCGCGATCGGCGATGTCCTCGCGCACCTCGGTGAAGTTCGGGTGGTCCAGGGTGCGCGCCAGGCGCGCCTCTTTCAGCGAGACGTCGTAGTAGTCGTTCAGATTGTCGACGCCGACCACCTGGTCGCCGCGTTCCAGCAGGCGCAGGCTGAGGGCGCTGCCGATAAATCCGGCCGAGCCGGTTATGAGTACTTTCATTTTGTTCTTTGTGTTGGTGTGTGTTGATCGATGGGTTGTTCGCGGGCGGGCCTTTTCCTGCAGGCCGTTCGGCGTGAGCTTGTACAGGTAGGCCGAGCGGTTATCCGAGCGGCGGAAGTTTTGCGCCTTGACCCAGCCGCGATCGAGCACGGCCTTGAGCGCGTAGTGCGTCTTGCCCACTGACAGGCCCAGGGCACGGGCCAGCTGGCGCTGGCTCATGTCCGGCTCGCGCTCCAGAAGGCGGAGCACTTCCAGGTGAAGGTCGTCTTCAATCAATGGGTTATCTGGATCATGGGCGGCGTTTGGACACGCTACCGCCGGGACGGTGCACCCGGAATTTTCGCGGGCCCGCCCTGGGGGACGCTGCTGACTGTGCGTTCACGGGGTGAACGAAGGGCGAAAGTAGAGCACATCGGCCGGTCGCATGGCAACGGAACGCGCGTGCAAGAAAAGGGAAACGGCACAGACTGATTGTTCACACTCGCCGCGACGATGGTCGGGAGGTCGTGTAGCGAAGGGCGTCGGCGCAGGTGGTCTTTGGCTGTAGGAGCCGAGCCCTCTCGGCGATTGGGGCGTTGGATAGGCCCTATCGCCCAGGGGGCTGGGCTCCTACAGGTAGTTACGGGTTGCGGATGAAGCCCATGGCTTCGAGTTTGAGCAGGATGCGGTGGGCGGCTTCGTCCGGGGCCATGTCGCGGGTGTCGATGCGCAGTTCCGGGTTTTCGGGTTCCTGGTAGGGGTCGTCGATGCCGGTGAACTCCTTGATCAGGCCGGCGCGGGCCTTGGCGTAGAGGCCCTTGCGGTCGCGCGCCTCGCAGGTCTCCAGGGGCGTGGCGACGTGGACTTCCAGGAAGCCGCCGGAGGGCTCGATGTCCGGCTACAGGATCCACCCGCAGGCGCGCACGACCCCTCGGATGCGCGAGGAGATCCGTACCGAGGCCACACCGGCGGTCTCGAGCAGGGCCATGACGACCACCATCCCGAGGACCAGTGCGCCGCGTCGCTTCTCCTGGCGGCTGAGCAGGCTGAGGAGTTTCTTGAGCAAAGGGGCTCCCTTGGCGGGGTCGGGTTCGGGCGGCGGTTGAGGAGGCGCTTACTCGGGCAGCTGGGGATCGGGTGCGTCGGCGCTGGCCGCCGCCTCTTGCCGATTGGCCCACCTGTCGTGAAGCATCTGGGCTTCAGTGGGCTCGCTGTTCAATGGCCTGCGCCAGGCCCCGGAAGTCCCGGTAGCAGTTCGTAACCGCCTGGACGTGGGCGCCGATGGCGCCATCGGCGGGTTTGAGGTGGAACATGGGCTTGCGGGCCTCCTGCGCCATGGGCATGAGGCTGCGGTAGTCCTTGAGTGCTGCCAGGCATTCAGGGTCGTTTTCTACCCGTAGCCCTTCCTGGTCCCCTTCCGCCAGGACGTAAGCGCCAGTTCCGCCTCGCGACGGGCGCCGGCCCGCCGAATGACCTCGGCAAAGGCACCGATGACGCGGAAGGCACGCCGGTCCCCGTCCAGGCAGCGTGGCCACTGCTGGGAAAGCTCGTCCTCGAAGCCGGACAGGGCCAGGTCGCCAACCAGCAACCCAATATCATCATCGATCTCCTCCACCCAAGGCTCTTCGATCCCGCCTTCGCCCTCCAGCAGGGGGCGGATGGGCGCCAGGGCGGTGTGGGTGCTGCGCCCCTCCGGCCAGAAGGCCTCCAGCCGGTCCTCTTCCAGGAACATGGTGGAGAGGTTGGCCTGGGGGTCGAGGTCAACCGCAAGGATGGAGCGGCCCTGGTCGGCGAACATCCAGGCCAGGTGGTAGACCAGTGCGGTCTTGCCCACACCGCCCTTGTTATTAAAGAAGGCGATGGTCTTCATTCGGCAGCCCCGACGGTAACGGCCAGGTAGGTGGGCTCGAAGTGGAACTGCGGCTCGGGGTTGCCATTCTCCCGCAGGTAGCGCCGGGCCAGCGGGATCCCGAAGCCGAACCGCTGCACATAGCCAAGGATGTGCATGGCCTCGGCCAGGAGGGGGTTGCGATAGTCGGTCGCCCCCTTGCCGAAGTTCTCCCGGGTGACCTGGCCGTAGAGGCCGCCGGGATTCTGGATCTCGATCCGGTCATTGAACCAGTAGATCCGTACCGGGGCGTGCGTAGCCTCGTAATCCCTGTGGATCAGGGCGTTGCGGGCGAGCTGGCGCAGGGCTGCCACCGGTCTCCACCCCGTCGCCGCTCTGTGAGCCGCCGCTCCTGCTCCGGTGTGGCCCGGTGGTTGGTGGTCCCCGCCCGCACCCACGCCTGGCCCTGGTAGCGAATGAGCGTCAGCAGCGCCTGTTCAGAGAGCATGATTCATGGCTTCCTGGTGTGCACGCCTACTCGGGCAGCTGGGACTCGGGCGCGTCGGCGCTGGCCGCCACCTCGGCGCGCAGGCTCTCGATCTCGGCTATCAGCC
>NZ_JAJNQP010000030.1:0-13282 GCF_022227985.1 Halorhodospira sp. M38 | reverse complement strand
ACGCTCAAACTTTTCCTTGGACACGCCACACCTCGTTTATCTTGTACGGTCTCTCGTCTGAAACTGAACGGCGACGTACGCTTACGACGCCTTCTTGATCACTTCATCGGCGATGCTCGCCGGCGCCTCGTGATACTCCTCGAACTCCATCACGTAGGAGGCACGCCCCTGGGTGTTGGAGCGCAGGTCCGTCGCGTAGCCGAACATCTCCTTCAGCGGCACCTGGGCACGGATCTGCTTGCCGTTGGGGATGTCCTCCATCTTCTGCACGGTGCCACGCCGACGGTTGAGGTCACCGACCACGTCGCCCATGTACTCCTCCGGCGTGACCACCTCGACCTTCATCACGGGCTCGAGCAGAACCGGATCCGCCTTCATGAACCCTTCGCGGAAGGCCATGGAGCCGGCGATCTTGAACGCCATCTCCGAGGAGTCGACATCGTGGTAGGAGCCGTCGTAGAGCTCCACGGCCACGTCGACCACCGGGTAGCCGGCGAGCACGCCCTCTTCCATGACCTCGCGACACCCGTGGTCGACCGACGGCACGTACTCCTTCGGCACCACGCCGCCGACGATCTTGCTCTCGAAGTTGTAGCCGTCGCCACGCTCCTGCGGCTTCATGCGGATGTGCACGTGACCGTACTGGCCGCGACCACCGGACTGGCGCACGAACTTGCCTTCCTGCTCGACCTGCTTACGGATGGTCTCGCGGTAGGCGACCTGCGGCGCGCCCACGTTGGCCTCGACCTTGAACTCCCGCTTGAGGCGGTCGACGATGATATCCAGGTGCAGCTCACCCATGCCGGAGATGATGGTCTGCCCGGACTCCTCGTCGGTGCGCACGCGGAAGGACGGATCCTCCTGCGCCAGCCGGCCGAGGGCCTGACCCATCTTCTCCTGGTCGCTGCGCGTCTTCGGCTCGACGGCAACGGCGATCACCGGCTCGGGGAACTCCATGCGCTCGAGCGTGACCTTGTTGCTCGGATCGCACAGGGTGTCACCGGTGGTGACATCCTTCAGGCCGACAGCGGCGGCGATGTCGCCGGCGCGGACCTCCTTGATCTCCTCGCGCTGGTTGGAGTGCATCTGCAGCAGACGGCCGATGCGCTCCTTCTTGCCCTTGACCGGGTTGAAGACCGCGTCGCCGGAGCTTAGCACGCCGGAGTAGACGCGGAAGAACGTGAGGTTGCCGACGTACGGATCGTTGGCGATCTTGAACGCCAGCGCCGCGAAGGGCTGATCGTCGCTGGACTCGCGGGTGACCACGGTCTCTTCGTCATCGAGCACACCCTCGATGGCCGGGACCTCGTTGGGCGCCGGCAGGAATTCGATGACGGCGTCGAGCAGCGTCTGAACGCCCTTGTTCTTGAACGCCGAGCCGCACATGCACAGCACGATCTCGGTGTTCAGGGTGCGCTGGCGCAAGCCACGCTTGATGTCGTCGTGGGACAGTTCCCCTTCGTTGAGGTACTTGTCCATCAGCTCTTCGTCCGCCTCGGCGGCGGCCTCGACCATCTCCTCGCGGGCGGCCTCGGCGTCGGCCCTGAGCTCTTCCGGGATCTCCCGCTCGGAGTAGGTCATGCCCTGCTCGTCGCGGTCCCAGTAGATGGCGGACATGCGCAGCAGGTCGATGATGCCCTCGAACTGGTCCTCGGCGCCGATGGGCAGCTGGATCGGCACCGCCTGGGAACCGAGCCGCTCGCGGATCTGGCTGACCACACGCGAGAAGTCGGCGCCAGCGCGGTCCATCTTGTTGACGAACGCCATGCGCGGCACGCCGTACTTGTTGGCCTGGCGCCAGACCGTCTCGGACTGCGGCTCCACGCCACCGACGGCACAGAACACGGCGACGGCGCCGTCGAGCACCCGCAGCGAGCGCTCCACCTCGATGGTGAAGTCGACGTGACCCGGGGTGTCGATGATGTTGATCCGGGTCTCCGGGTACTGCTGGTCCATGCCGCGCCAGAAGCAGGTGGTCGCAGCGGACGTAATGGTGATGCCACGCTCCTGTTCCTGGGACATCCAGTCCATGGTCGCCGCACCGTCATGGGTCTCACCCATCTTGTGCGAGACACCGGTGTAAAACAGGATGCGCTCGGTGGTGGTGGTCTTGCCGGCATCGATGTGAGCGGCGATGCCGATGTTCCGATAGCGCTCGATGGGTGTCTTGCGTGCCACGGTGGAATACCCCGTTTTGAAGCGTGTTTCTGCGTTTACCAGCGGTAGTGCGAGAAGGCCTTGTTGGCCTCGGCCATGCGGTGCGTGTCTTCACGCTTTTTCACGGCCGTCCCGCGACTCTCCGCCGCCTCAAGCATCTCGTTGGCCATGCGCGCGGCCATGGTCTTCTCGCCGCGCTTGCGGGCCGCCTCGAGCAGCCAGCGCATGGCGAGCGTCTGGCGCCGCTCGGGGCGAACCTCGACCGGGACCTGATACGTAGCGCCACCGACGCGCCGGGACTTGACCTCGACCCGCGGCTTGACGTTCTCGAGCGCGGTCTCCATGACCTCGATCGGATCGTCGTGCTTGGCGCCGATGCGCTCCAGGGCCCCGTAGAGGATTCGCTCGGCCACCGAGCGCTTGCCGTCGCTCATGACCATGTTGACGAATTTGGTCAGGACCTCACTCCCGTACTTGGGATCGGGCAGGACCTTGCGCTTGGGTACTTCTCGTCTCCTAGGCATGACTGAGTCCCGTTACTTCTTCTTCGGGCGCTTGGCGCCGTACTTGGAACGACCCTGCCGGCGCTTGTCGACACCCGCCGTATCCGCGGCACCGCGGACGACGTGGTAGCGCACACCAGGCAGGTCCTTGACACGCCCGCCACGAATGAGGACGACCGAGTGCTCCTGGAGGTTGTGACCCTCACCACCGATGTAGGAGGCCACCTCGTAACCGTTGGTCAGACGCACACGCGCCACCTTCCGCAGCGCGGAGTTCGGCTTCTTCGGCGTGGTGGTGTAGACGCGAGTGCATACGCCGCGCTTCTGAGGGCTCGCCTCCAGCGCCGGCACACTGCTCTTCGCGGTGCGCTTGGTGCGACCTTTGCGCACCAACTGGTTCACTGTCGCCATAGGGTTTTGCGCTCCGTACCGACCCAAAAACGACAGGCCGGATGGCCGGCCTGTCGAAGACGCGGCATTCTAGGGTGATCCCGCGCCCTTGTCAATGACACGCCCCGGAACCACCCCGGGGCGCACGGCTTGCGTTGCGGTTGCTCGGGGCTATTCGGCCTCGGGCCCGGCCTCCTCGCCGGAGGGACCGGAATCCGCGCCTTCGCCCTGACCGAGCGAGGCGAAGACCTCCTCGGCCTGCTGCTCCGGCGTCGCCACCGGACCGGGGGCCTCCTGGCGCCGCGCGGCGTGGTAGGCGAATCCGGTGCCCGCCGGGATGAGCCGGCCGACGATGACGTTCTCCTTCAGGCCACGCAGGTCGTCTCGGATGCCGCGGGTCGCCGCCTCGGTGAGCACCCGAGTGGTCTCCTGGAAGGAGGCCGCCGAGATGAACGACTCGGTGGACAGCGACGCCTTGGTGATGCCCAGCAGCGACGGCTCCCATTGGGCCGGCTGCTTGCTCTGCGCCTCGAGCCGCTCGTTCTCTTCGAGCAGCTTGGCCCGGTCGACCTGCTCGCCCTTGAGGTAGAGCGAGTCGCCCGGGTCGGAGACGATGGTCTTGCGCAGCATCTGGCGCACGATCACCTCGATGTGCTTGTCGTTGATGCCCACGCCCTGGAGGCGGAAGACGTCCTGGATCTCCTGGACGATGTACTCGGCAAGCTTGGTCACGCCGAGCAGCCGCAGGATGTCGTGGGGGTTGGGCTCGCCATCGGCGATGGTCTCGCCCTTCTCCACGTGCTCGCCCTCGAAGACGGTGACGTTCCGCCACTTGGGGATGAGCTCCTCGTGGGTCTCGCCGTCGGCCTTGGTGATGATCAGCCGCTGCTTGCCCTTGGTCTCCTTGCCGAAGCCGACGGTGCCGGAGGCCTCGGCGAGGATCGCCGGCTCCTTGGGCTTACGCGCCTCGAACAGGTCGGCCACCCGCGGCAGACCGCCGGTGATGTCACGGGTCTTGGACGCCTCCTGCGGGATGCGCGCCAGGGCGTCACCCACGCGGACTTCGGCGTTGTCCTCCAGCGAGACAATGGCACCAGCCGGCAGGTAGTAGTGGGCCGGGATCTGCGTGCCAGCGATGTTCAAGTCGTTGCCGTCGCCGTCGACGAGCTTGATCATCGGGCGCAGGTCCTTGTAGGCGACCCGCTCCTCGGTGACCTTGCCGTTGGCGTCGGTGACCTGGCGCTTGTGCTCGCCGGTCCCGCGACTCTTCGGATCGGTGACCACGAGGCTCGACAGGCCGGTGACCTCGTCGACCTCACGCTGCACGGTGACCCCCTCGACGAAGTCGTGGAAGCGGACGTACCCGTCCACCTCGGTGACGATCGGGTGGGTGTGGGGGTCCCAGTTGGCCACCACCTGGCCGGCCTCGACGGGGTCCTCGTCGCCGACGCTCAGCACGGCGCCGTAGGGGATCTTGTAGCGCTCGCGCTCGCGGCCGTACTCGTCCATGACGGTGAGCTCGCCGGAGCGAGAGACGGCCACATAGCTGCCGGAGTGGTGCTGCACGGTCTTGATGTTGTGCAGCCGCGCCTTGCCGGTATTGCGCACCTCCACCTGGGAGACGGCGGCCGCCCGCGAGGCGGCACCGCCGATGTGGAAGGTGCGCATGGTCAGCTGCGTGCCAGGCTCGCCGATGGACTGCGCGGCGATGACGCCGACGGCCTCGCCGATGTTGACGCCATGGCCACGGGCCAGGTCACGGCCGTAGCACTTGGCGCAGACGCCGTGGCGGGTCTCGCAGGTGACCGCAGAGCGGACCTTGATCTCGTCCACACCCATACGCTCAAGGCGCTCGACCCAGTCCTCGTCGAGCAACGTGCCGGCCTCGACGGCGATCTCGGTGCTGCCGGGCACCGCCACGTCCTCGGCCACGACGCGGCCGAGCACCCGCTCGGCGAGGGTCTCGACGACGTCCCCGCCCTCGATGATCGGGGTCTGCACGAGGCCATCGGTGGTGCCGCAGTCTTCCTCGGTGACCACCAGGTCCTGCGAGACGTCCACCAGGCGGCGGGTCAGGTAGCCGGAGTTGGCCGTCTTGAGCGCCGTATCGGCCAGGCCCTTCCGGGCGCCGTGGGTGGAGATGAAGTACTGCAGGACGTTGAGGCCCTCGCGGAAGTTGGCCGTGATCGGCGTCTCGATGATCGAACCGTCGGGTTTGGCCATCAGGCCGCGCATGCCGGCGAGCTGGCGGATCTGCGCGGCCGAGCCACGGGCACCGGAGTCCGCCATGATGAAGATGGAGTTCAGGGACTTCTGCTCGGTCTCGTTGCCCTCGGCATCGATGACCGTCTCCTTGCCCATCTTCTCCATCATGGCGCCGGCGACCTGGTCGTTGGTGTGCGCCCAGATGTCGACGACCTTGTTGTAACGCTCGCCGCTGGTAACGAGCCCGGAGGCGTACTGGTCCTCGATCTCGCGGACCTCCTCCTCGGCCGAGCGCAGGGCCTCCTCCTTGTCCGTAGGCACCTCCATGTCGTCAACGCCGATGGAGACGCCGGCCTTGGTGGAGTAGAAGAAGCCTGTGTACATCAGCTGGTCGGCGAAGATGACAGTGCCCTTGAGGCCGACGCGGCGGTAGCAAGCGTTAACCAGCCCGGAGATGCCCTTCTTGTCGAGCTCGCGGTCGACGGCCTCGAAGGGCAGGCCGTCAGGGACGATGTCGAACAGCAGGGCACGCCCGATGGTGGTCTGCCGGCGTTGAACGCGCTCGACCAGCTCGCCGGTGTCGTCGAAGACGCGCTCGCGGACGCGCACCTCGATCCGCGCACCGAGTTCGGCGGCGCCAGTCTGGTAGGCGCGGTGGACCTCTTCGACACCGGACAGCCGCATCCCCTCACCGCGGGCGTTCACGCGCTCGCGGGTCATGTAGTAGATGCCCAGCACCACGTCCTGGGAGGGGACGATGATCGGCTCCCCCGAGGCCGGCGAGAGGATGTTGTTGGTGGACATCATCATCGCCCGCGACTCGAGCTGCGCCTCGAGCGACAGCGGCACGTGCACCGCCATCTGGTCGCCGTCGAAGTCGGCGTTGTAGGCGGTGCACACCAGCGGGTGGAGCTGGATGGCCTTGCCCTCGATGAGCACCGGCTCGAAGGCCTGGATGCCGAGGCGGTGGAGCGTCGGTGCGCGGTTGAGCAGCACCGGATGCTCGCGGATGACCTCGTCGAGGATGTCCCAGACCTCGCCGGTCTCACGCTCGACCATCTTCTTGGCCGCCTTGATGGTGGTCGCCAGGCCGCGGCGCTGCAGCTTGGAGAAGATGAACGGCTTGAACAGCTCCAGCGCCATGCGCTTGGGCAGGCCACACTGGTGCAGGCGCAGCGTCGGGCCGACCACGATCACGGAACGGCCGGAGTAGTCGACGCGCTTGCCCAGCAGGTTCTGCCGGAAGCGCCCCTGCTTGCCCTTGATCATGTCGGCCAGGGACTTGAGCGGGCGCTTGTTGGTGCCGGTGATCGCCCGGCCGCGGCGGCCGTTGTCGAGCAGGGCGTCGACGGACTCCTGGAGCATGCGCTTCTCGTTGCGCACGATGATGTCCGGTGCGGCCAGCTCCAGCAGCCGCTTGAGGCGGTTGTTGCGGTTGATCACCCGCCGGTACAGATCGTTGAGATCCGAGGTGGCGAAGCGACCGCCGTCGAGCGGCACCAGCGGGCGCAGGTCCGGCGGCAGGACCGGCAGGACGGTCATGATCAGCCACTCGGGCTTGTTGCCGGACTCGAGGAACGCCTCGAGCAACTTGAGCCGCTTGGACAGGCGCTTGATCTTGGACTCGGAACCGGTGGCCTCGATGTCGTCACGCAGCCGGCGCGCCTCGGCCTCCAGGTCCATGCCCTTGAGGATCTCGAGCACCGCCTCGGCACCCATGCGGGCGTCGAACTCGTCGCCGTGCTCCTCGACGGCCTCGAGGTACTGCTCGTCGGTCAGCAACTGCCCCTGCTCGAGCGGGGTCATGCCGGGCTCAATGACGATGTACGCCTCGAAGTAGAGCACCCGCTCGACGTCGCGCAGGGTCATGTCCAGCAGCAGGCCGATGCGCGACGGCAGGCTCTTGAGGAACCAGATGTGGGCCACCGGGCTGGCCAGGTCGATATGGCCCATGCGCTCGCGGCGCACCTTGGCGACGGTCACCTCGACACCGCACTTCTCGCAGACCACGCCCCGGTGCTTGAGCCGCTTGTACTTGCCGCACAGGCACTCGTAGTCCTTCACCGGGCCGAAGATCTTGGCGCAGAAGAGCCCGTCGCGCTCCGGCTTGAAGGTGCGATAGTTGATGGTCTCCGGCTTCTTGACCTCGCCGTAGGACCAGGAACGGATCATCTCGGGCGATGCCAGCCCGATACGGATCGCGTCGAAGTCCTCCAGCTGAGCACCCGGCTGCTTGAAAAGGTTGAGAAGATCTCTCATGTCTGCTGCCCGCTCGCGCGTTGATCTCAGGTCGCCGCCGCTAGCCCGGCGGCTCGGACCCCGGGGCATCGGCCCCGGGCATCTGAATCGGTACGCCAGCGCTCAGGCGACGTCCGGCCACGGCCCCCGAAGGTCACCGCGGCCGCCGCACGCCCGGCGCTGAGCGCCGCTGTCAGTCGTCCCTCTCCAGTTCGATGTTGATGCCCAGGGAACGGATCTCCTTGACCAGGACGTTAAACGACTCCGGCATACCGGCCTCCATGCGGTGGTCCCCGTCGACGATGTTCTTGTACATCTTGGTCCGGCCACTGACGTCGTCGGACTTGACGGTGAGCATCTCCTGCAGGGTGTACGCCGCACCGTAAGCCTCCAGGGCCCAGACCTCCATCTCGCCGAAGCGCTGACCACCGAACTGCGCCTTGCCGCCCAGCGGCTGCTGGGTGACCAGCGAGTACGGCCCGGTGGCGCGGGCGTGAACCTTGTCGTCGACCAGGTGGTTGAGCTTGAGCATGTACATGTAGCCCACCGTCACCGGCCGGTCGAAGGCATCGCCGGTGCGCCCGTCGTAGAGCGTGGTCTGACCCGACTCGGGCAGGCCGGCGAGCTTCAGCCAGCGCTTGATCTCCGCCTCGTTGGCGCCGTCGAACACCGGCGAGGCCACGGGCACGCCGCCGCTCAGGTTGCGGCAGAGCTCATGGAGTTCGGCCTCGGTGAGCGTCTCGAGTTCCTCCTTGCGCCCGGAGGCGTTGTAGATCTCGGAGAGGTAGCCGCGCAGCTCCTCGGCCTGGGCCTGCTGCTCGAGCATCTGCCCGATCTGGTGGCCGAGCCCACGTGCCGCCCAACCGAGGTGGGTCTCGAGCACCTGCCCGACGTTCATCCGCGACGGGACACCGAGCGGCGACAGGACGACCTCCACCGGCGTGCCGTCGTCCATGAAGGGCATGTCCTCTTCGGGGACGATCATGGAGATCACGCCCTTGTTGCCGTGGCGGCCGGCGAACTTGTCGCCGGGCTGCAGGCGGCGCTTGACGGCCAGATGGACCTTGACGGTCTTGAGCACGCCCGGAGAGAGGTCGTCACCGGCCGTGATCTTCTCCTTCTTCTCCTGGAAGCGACGCTCGAAGCGGTCGTTCTGGGTCTCCAGCTGGTGGCGCACGGCCTCGAGCTGCTGGTTGACCTCCTCGTCGCGCATGCGGATCTCGAACCAGCGCTCACGCGGCAGGTCCTGCAGATACGCCTCGGTGACCTCGGCGCCGCTGCCCAGCCCCTTGGGACCGCCCTCGGCAACCTTGCCGACGAGCAGCTTCTCGAGCCGGGCGTAGGCGTCGTCCTCGAAGATGCGCTTCTCGTCGTCGAGGTCCTTGCGCACCCGGGCAATCTCCTCGCGCTCGATGGCGCGGGCGCGCTCGTCCTTCTCGACGCCGTCGCGGGTGAAGACCTGGACGTCGATGACGGTGCCGTCCATGCCGGTGGGCACACGCAGCGAGGTGTCCTTCACGTCGGAGGCCTTCTCACCGAAGATCGCCCGCAGCAGCTTCTCCTCCGGCGTCAGCTGGGTCTCGCCCTTGGGCGTGACCTTGCCGACGAGGATGTCACCGGCCTTGACCTCCGCACCGATGTAGACGATGCCCGACTCATCGAGGCGGGAAAGGGCCGACTCGGAGACGTTGGGGATGTCGGCGGTGATCTCCTCACTGCCGAGCTTGGTGTCCCGGGCGACGCAGGTCAGCTCCTCGATGTGGACGGAGGTGTAGCGATCCTCCTTGACCAGCTTCTCGGAGATGAGGATCGAGTCCTCGAAGTTGTAGCCATTCCACGGCATGAAGGCGACGAGCATGTTCTGGCCCAGGGCCAGCTCGCCCATGTCCGTGGACGGCCCGTCCGCCAGGGCGTCGCCCCGGGCGACGTGATCGCCGACGTGTACCAGCGGCTTCTGGCTGAAGCAGGTGTTCTGGTTGGAACGGGTGTACTTGGTCAGGCTGTAGATGTCGACGCCCGGCTCGCCCGGGGTGGTCTCGTCGTCGTCGACGCGCACGACGATCCGGCTCGAGTCGACCTGCTCGACGACGCCGCCGCGCTCGGCGGTGACGATGACGCCGGAGTCACGGGCGACGGTGCGCTCCATGCCGGTGCCCACCAGCGGCTTGTCGGCACGCAGCGTCGGCACGGCCTGGCGCTGCATGTTCGCACCCATCAGCGCGCGGTTGGCGTCGTCGTGCTCGAGGAACGGCACCAGCGAGGCGGCCACCGACACGATCTGGCGCGGCGAGACGTCCATGTACTGGACGCGGTCCGCCGTGGCCATGGTGAACTCGTTCTGGTGACGGCACGAGATCAGGTCGTCGGCAAGGTGGCCGTTCTCGTCCACGCGGGCGTTGGCCTGCGCGATGACGTAGCGCGACTCCTCGATCGCCGAGAGGTACTCCACCTGATCGGTGACCTGACCGTCGACGACCTTGCGGTAGGCGGTCTCGAGAAAGCCGTAGCGGTTGGCCTGGGCGTAGACGGCCAGCGAGTTGATCAGGCCGATGTTCGGCCCCTCCGGCGTCTCGATCGGGCAGACGCGACCGTAGTGGGTCGGGTGCACGTCACGGACCTCGAAGCCCGCCCGCTCGCGGGTCAGGCCGCCGGGGCCCAGTGCCGAGATGCGCCGTTTGTGGGTCACCTCGGAGAGCGGGTTGTTCTGGTCCATGAACTGCGACAGCTGCGAGGAGCCGAAGAACTCCTTGATGGCCGCTGCCACCGGCTTCGCGTTGATCAGCTCCTGGGGCATCAGCCCCTCGCTCTCAGCCAGGGAGAGGCGCTCCTTGACGGCACGCTCGACGCGCACCAAGCCGACTCGGAAGACATTCTCGGCCATCTCACCGACGGAGCGCACGCGGCGGTTGCCCAGGTGGTCGATGTCGTCGACCTGGCCGTTGCCGTTGCGGATGTCGATCAGCTCGCGGAGCACGTCGAGGATATCGGAGCTCTCGCCGTAACGCTCGAGCAGGTCAGCGGCGTCCTTGTCCTCGTTGCCGAGGCCCGCGAAGTACTTGCCGTCGAAGAGGATGCCCGGGCCACGGACCTCGTCGCGGCCGACGCGCAGGTTGAACTTCATCCGCCCCACCGGCGACAGATCGTAGCGGTCGCTGGTGAAGAACAGGGTGTGGAAGAGGTTCTCCGCGGCGTCCTTGGTCGGCGGCTCGCCGGGACGCATCATGCGGTAGATCTCGACCAGCGCCTCCATCTGGCTGCGGGTGGCGTCGGCAGCCAGGGTGGTGGACATGTACGGGCCGCGGTCGAGGTCGTTGACGAACAGCGTCTCGATCTCGCGGATGCCGGCGTCGAAGAACGACTGGGTGATCTCCGGCGTCAGCGTAGCGTTGGCCTCGGCGAGGAGCTCGCCGGTGGCCGGGTCGACGACGTCGTGGGCGAGGATCTTGCCGGTGAGGTAGTCCTCGGGCACCTCGAGCTGCTCGACGCCGGACTTCTGCAGCTGCTTGACGTGCCGCGCAGTGACCCGCCGGCCCGACTCGACGATGGTCTCGCCGCCGGCGACGATATCGAAGCTGGCGGTCTCGCCGCGCAGGCGCTCAGGCACCAGATCGAGTACGACCTTGTTGCCGCTGCCCAGGTGGAAGCGGTCGGTATCGAAGAAGGCGTAGAGCATCTCCTCGGGCGTGTAGCCGAGGGCACGCAGCAGGATCGTCGCCGGCAGCTTGCGCCGACGGTCGATGCGCACGTAGATCGTGTCCTTGGGGTCGAACTCGAAGTCGAGCCAAGAGCCGCGGTACGGGATGACGCGCGCCGAGAAGAGCAGCTTGCCGGAGGAGTGGCTCTTGCCCTTGTCGTGGTCGAAGAAGACACCCGGCGAGCGGTGGAGCTGGTTGACGATCACGCGCTCGGTGCCGTTGACCACGAAGGTGCCGGTGGAGGTCATCAGGGGCATCTCGCCCATGTAGACCTCCTGCTCCTTGATGTCCTTGACGCCGCCGCCCTCCTTGTCATAGAGCGCCAGACGCACCAGCATGCGCAGCGGCGCGGCGTAGGTCAGCCCACGGCTCTGGCACTCCTTGACGTCGAACGGCGGGTCGCCGATGCGGTACGAGACGTACTGCAGTTCGGCGTTCCCGGAGTGGCTCTGGATCGGGAAGACCGACCGGAACGCGCCCTCGAGGCCTACCTCGGTGTCGCGCTCGTCTTCGCTGACCTCGTCCTGCAGGAACTGCCGGTACGAGTCGACCTGGGTCGCCAGCAGGTAGGGGACATCGAGGATATTCGGGAGCTTCCCGAAGTCCTTGCGGATGCGCTTCTTCTCGGTGAACGAATAGGCCATCGGGCTTCCTCAGCGCTTGAGCAGCTTCTCGAACCAGACCGCGGATTCCCGCGGACAGCGTTGCCAAAGGGACCGCTCCGGGCGTAACGTTGCCTTGTCAGGCGCCCCGAAGGGTCTCTGCGTTATTCGGTGATGCAGTATCAACAGGCGAAGGCCGGCGGCCTCCCGGCCGCCAGCCCGCGCTTACATCCGCTTGGACGGTTGCTCGGTCCAGCTCACTTGAGCTCGACGCTCGCCCCCGCCTCTTCCAGCTTGGCCTTGATGTCGTCGGCCTCTTCCTTGGAGGCGCCTTCCTTGATCGGCGCGGGGCAGCCCTCGACGACCTCCTTCGCCTCCTTCAGGCCCAGGCCGGTCACGCCGCGCACGGCCTTGATGACGCCGACCTTGTTGTCGCCGTGGGAGCTGAGGATCACGTCGAACTCGGTCTGCTCCTCGGCGGCGGCGCCCTCGTCGCCGCCACCACCGCCGGCAGCGGGCGCAGCGGCCACGGCCGCGGCCGCGGTGACGCCGAACTTCTCTTCCATCGCCTCGATGAGCTCCACGACCTCCATGACGCTCATGTTGGCAATGGACTCAAGGATCTCGTCTTTCGAAGCGGCCATCTGTGTCTCTCCTATTCAGTAATCAGCGAGTGGACCCCTGCGGGTCCGGTGGCGTATGGCCAGGTCAGGCAGCCTGCTTGGCGTCGCGCACGGCGGCCAGGGTCCGCACCAGCTTGCCCGGCACCTCGTTGGTGGTGGTGGCGAGCTTCTGGACCGGGGCACGCATGGTCGCCATGAGCTTCGACAGGGCCTCATCGCGGGTCGGCAGGCTGGCCAGCCGCTCGAGGTGCTCGGCACCGTACAGCGTGCCGCCGAACGCCACGTTGCGCACGACCAGCGCCTCGTTCTTCTTGCGGTAGTCGCGCACGAGACGCGCCGCCGCACCCGGGTCGTCCTGCGAGAACGCCAGCAGGAGCGGCCCGTAGAAGCCCTCGGTCATGCATTCAAAGTCGGTGCCGGCCACTGCCCGCCGGGCCAGGGTGTTCTTGACCACGCGGAGGTAGACGCCCTGCTCACGCGCCTGGGCGCGCAGCTCGTCCATCTCCCCGGCAGTCAGGCCCCGGTACTCGGCGGAGACCGCGGTCAGGGCCTCTTGGGCCACCGCAGCCACCTCCTGCACCATCGCCTTTTTCTGCTCCAGACTCAGTCCCATCGTCTGTCTCCTGGGAAGGTTGATCTCCTCGGAAGTCGCCTCCCGGGAGCCGATGGTGCGCACCCCGTGGTTGGGATACGCGAATCGACTCTCTCGAGTCGGCTTCACGGTGGCGAAGTGCAGGCTCCTCGCTTGCGCCACCGTCTACGCAGGCGGGTCTCCCCTTTAAGCCCCGCAGGGCACCGGCGGTCTCGGACGGCTGTCGCTGTCAGACAGCCGGGCCGGCCTCCGTGCCGGCCAGGTCCGGGGGGGGGGG
>NZ_JAJNQP010000003.1:0-232561 GCF_022227985.1 Halorhodospira sp. M38 | reverse complement strand
TTCAGGGTTCAGGGGGAGAGTTTCAGGCTGCAACGGGGCCGTGACAAGGGAGAACGCTCTCCCGTCGCGGCACGAGCGGTTGACGACTGAGCCGATCCACACTGTTGTACATAAACCCATCTGTGTATATAGTACTACCCATGGATACCCTTACAGACCGCCAACGCGAAATCCTCGAGCTCATCCGCCGCTCGGTGGCGGAGCGGGGATACCCCCCGACTCGAGCCGAGATCTGTCAGAGCCTCGGCTTCCGCTCACCGAACGCTGCCGAGTCCCACTTGCGTGCGCTCGCCCGCAAGGGGGCCATCGAAATGCGGCGCGGCGCCTCGCGGGGCATCCGGCTGACCGATGCCGCTGCCCGAGGCAACCCCGAAGCACCCCGGACCACCGAGGAAACGGACGGCACCGGCCTCCCGGTTGTCGGGCGGGTGGCCGCCGGTAGTCCGCTGCTGGCCGAGGAGAGCATCGAGCGCTACTGCCAGGTCGATGCTGCACTGTTCTCCCCGCCGGCCGATTACCTGCTGCGTGTCCGCGGCGAAAGCATGCGCGATGCCGGCATCCTGGACGGCGATCTGCTCGCCGTTCGCCGTGACACCGAGGCCCGGGACGGGCAGATCGTGGTGATCCGCCTCCACGACGAAGTCACCGTCAAGTTCCTGGAACGCCGCGATGGCGTCCTGCGGCTGATCCCGGCCCACCCGGACTACCCCGTCATCGAGGTGGCGGCGGACGGTCAGGATGCCGTGCTCGAGGGCATCGGCGTCGGCGTGCTGCGTAGTCCGCTCCACCCGCGCGGTCCGGAAGACGACACGGCGTCCGACTGAGGAGGCGCAACCGTGAGCGAAGCTGCCCTGCAACCGCTGTTGAACGATCCGCGCATCTGGCGCCCTGGCCGCCGGGCCGAGACCGCCCGGCAACCCGCGCTCGGCACCGGTTATCCGGAACTGGACGCCGCCCTGCCCGACGGCGGCTGGCCTCTGGGCACCGTGACCGAGATCTTCCACGAGCAACCGGCCATCGGCGAACTCCAGCTGATCCTGCCCAGCCTGGCAGCGCTGAGCCGGCGCAGGCAGTGGCTGGCCCTGGTCGCCCCGCCCTACATCCCCTACGCCCCGGGGCTGGCCCACGCGGGGCTGGACCTCTCACGGGTGCTGCTCATCCACCCGCGCGCCCACGAAGAGCACCTCTGGGCCATGGAGCAGGCGTTGCGGAGCGGAACCTGCGGCGCTGTGGTCGGCTGGCCCCGGCAGGCAGACCGGACCGCCCTGCGCCGCCTGCAACTGGCCGCCGAAACCGGCGAAAGCTGGGCCGCCCTGTTCCGGCCGCACAAGGCACGGCACCAGGCCTCCACGGCGGCAATCCGTATCGCCCTACAACCGGAAGAGGACGCCACGCTCGGCGTCGACCTGCTCAAGTGCCGCGGCGCCCAGCCGCGCCGGCTACAGCTCCGGCCGGCACAGGCTGCCCCTCCGAACCCCACCGAAGCCCGAAACACCACCGAGGCGCGCTACCCCTCTCCACGCACCGAGGGCACCGCAGCAGCAGCCGAATCTGCCCTCCGGGAGGCGCCGGCCGGTGACCAGCCCCGTCAGGCTGCACCGTCTCCGCGGCGCCAGCCACGACGGCAGGACGCTCGCTCCCGCACCGCCGCGGGGCAGTTGCCCCTGCCCCTCTAGCACGACACGCTGCGCCCCAACCATGCCGGAGCCACACACCAGCCCGCTGTGGCTCGCTGTCCGCTTGCCTGCGCTGGCCGCCGAGCCCCCGGCCTCGGCAGGGCACACCCTCGAGCAAGTCGGCCTGTGGGGCCTGGAGCTCACGCATCAGGTGAGTCTCGCCCCCCCCGACACCGTCTTCCTTGAGGTCGGCGGCAGCCAGCGGCTGTTCGGGGGACCGGGGGAGATCCGACGCCACGCCCGGGAGGGTTTGCAGGGGCTGGGCCAGACTCCGGCATACTTGGCTGCTGCCCCCACGCCCCAGGGCGCCCGGCTGCTCGCGCGGGCCAGCCCGGGCACCTGGGTGACGGACCGCCGGACGCTCCGCCACACCCTGATGCCCCTGCCCTGCCAGCTCCTCGATCCGACCCCGGCCCAGCAGGAAGCCCTGGACGCCCTCGGACTGAGCCGTCTGGGCGACTGCCTGCGCATGCCCCGCAGTGGCCTGCGTCGCCGCATCGGCGATCCCCCCGTGCGCAGGCTGGAGCAGGCCCTCGGCGAACGGCCCGAACCGCGCCACTGCATCACGCCGCCGCAGCACTACCGCGGCCGCCTGGAACTGCCGGCCCCGACGACCGCCACCCGGGCCGCCGGCTTCGGCCTGCACCGGTTGCTGCGCGCCCTGGTGGGGATGCTGCGTGGCATCGACGCCGGGGTCCAACAGGCCACCGTCATCCTGGAACACCCCGACGCGCCGGAGACTCGACTGACGCTGGGGTTCCTGCGCCCGACCCGCGACCTCGAACACATGGCCCACATCGCCCGCCACCGACTGGAGCGCCAGAGGCTCCCCGATGTGGCGGTGGCTATCCGCCTCGAGGCGGATCAGCTGCTCCCGTACCACGGCACCAGCGGCCAGCTCTTCGAGGAGGTCGGCACCAGCACCGAGGCCGTCCGCACCCTGAGCGAACGGCTCATCGCCCGCCTGGGAACCGATTGCGTCCACCGCCTGGCCGTTTGCCCAGACCCGCGCCCGGAGCGGGCCTGGCGCCGCATCCCACTGGAACACCCCGATCAGCCGCCCGTCGCCACGCCACCGCGACCAGCCTGGCTGCTACGCCGTCCGCAGCGGCTGCGCAGTAGCGAGGACCGCCCATACTGGGGCGGCCCCCTCCACTTGGAGGCCGGCCCGGAACGGATCGAGAGCGGTTGGTGGGACGGCGAGGACGTGGTGCGCGACTACTACGTAGCCCGCGCCCCGGGCGGTAGCCGTCTCTGGGTCTATCTCGACCACCGCCCTCCCTACGGCTGGCACCTGCACGGCTTCTTCGCCTGAGAACGCCTCACGGCGCCCCGCTGACAACCTCCACGCCCGCAGCCTGCAGCGTCCGCTGCACCGAGGCGTCGTTGCTGGCATCCACCGGACGGGTCAGGTCCCACAGGAAGTGCACCCGGAAGCCGGCCCGGGCACCATCCTCCGCGCTCCAGAGCGCGCAGTAGTCCCGCGCCAACCCGCAGACGTAGATTTGCTCGACACCGAGTTCGCGGAGATAGCCGGCCAGCCCCGTCGAGGGTCGCCGCCCATCGGGCGCGAAATTCTCGCGGAAAGCGCTGTAGGAGTCGACCAGCGGGTCGGTGGCCTTGCGCAGCACAAGATCCGCGTAGCGCCAAGGGATCCCGTCGTGCAGGGCCGCCCCGGGCGTGTCCTGTACACAGTGATCGGGCCACAGCACCTGCTCGACACCGTGGAGCTCAATCACCTCGAAGGGGGAACACCCCGGATGGCTGGAAGCGAAAGAGATATGCCCCGGCGGATGCCAGTCCTGAGTAGCTACCACGTAGCGCACGGGCACCCGCTCGAGCAAGCGGGCAATGGGAGCTACGACTTCTTCACCGCCTTGGGTCGGCAACGCGCCGCCGGGCATGAAGTCCGGCTGGACGTCGACGACGAGCAAAGCCGCGTGCTCGGCGTCTCTAGGTTGGGCCTCGACCACTGCAACCTCCCGGGGATCGGTCGGTGTCCCCTTATCAGGGTAGCCGCCGCGGCGCCGGCAGCAAGCCAGCGCCGCAACGACTGCAGCGGTCGGTTCGTGGTTACTCTTCCTCGACCGCCTTCATGGACAGCCGGATCCGGCCCTGCCGGTCCACCTCGAGCACCTTGACCCGTACCGAGTCGCCCTCGGCCAACTCGTCGGCGACGTTCTCGACCCGGTTGTTGGAGATCTGAGAGATGTGCACCAGACCGTCCCGGCCGGGCAGGATGTTGACGAAGGCCCCGAAGTCCATGAGCTTCGCCACTTTGCCCTCGTAGACCTTGCCCACCTCGACATCGGCGGTCAGCAGCTCGATGCGCTTCTTCGCCTCCTCGGCCGCGGCCTTGTCGGCGGAAGCGATGGTCACTACGCCCTCGTCGCTGATATCGATGTTGGTGCCAGTCTCCTCGGTCAGGCCACGGATGGTGGCACCGCCCTTGCCGATGACGTCGCGGATCCGCTCCGGGTCGATCTTCATGGTCAGCAGACGCGGGGCGTACTCGGACATCTGCTCGCGCGGCTTGTCGATCACCCGGTTCATCTCGTCGAGGATATGCAGCCGACCCGAGCGCGCCTGCTCCAAGGCCCGCTCCATGATCTCGCGGGTGATCCCGTCGATCTTGATGTCCATCTGCAGCGCGGTGACACCGTCCTTGCTGCCGGCCACCTTGAAGTCCATGTCCCCGAGGTGGTCCTCGTCACCGAGGATATCGGTCAGGACGGCGAAGTCGTCGCCCTCCTTGATCAGCCCCATGGCGATCCCCGCCACCTGGGCCTTGAGCGGTACACCGGCGTCCATCAGCGACAGGCTGGTGCCACAGACGGTGGCCATCGATGACGAGCCGTTGGATTCCGTAACCTCGGAAACCACGCGGATGACGTAGGGGAACTCTTCGTCCGAGGGCATCACGGCTTCGACGCCGCGCTTGGCCAACTTGCCGTGGCCAATCTCCCGCCGCTTCGGCGAGCCGATGAAGCCGGTTTCACCAACACAGTAGGGCGGGAAGTTGTAATGCAGCATGAAGGGCTCGCGGCGCTCGCCCTCCAGGGCGTCGATGACCTGGGCGTCCCGGCCGGTCCCCAGGGTACTGACGACGATCGCCTGGGTCTCACCGCGGGTGAAGATCGCCGACCCGTGCGTCCGCGGCAGCACGCCTGCCTGAACGTTGAGCGGGCGCACGGTCTGGTTGTCGCGGCCGTCGATGCGCGGATGGCCGGCCAGAATCCGGCCCCGGACGATCTTCTTCTCCAGCGTCTTGAACGCCTCGCCGACCTCGCCGGCGCTCCAGCCTTCGCGCTCTTCGTCCGCCAGCTCCTCGATGGCCCTATCCCGCAGGGCGCCGACCCGCTCGCTGCGCTCCTGCTTGTCGGCGATCTGGTAGGCCGCCTCGAGCTCCGGGCGCACCCGATCGGCCACGGCCGACTCCAGCGACTCGTTCTTCTCAGGCGGCTGCCAGTCCCACCGGGGCTTGCCGGCCTCGGCGGCCAGGTCGTTGATGGTGTCGATGGCCACCTGCATCTGCTCGTGGCCGTAGAGCACGGCATCGAGCATGGTGCTTTCGGGCAGCAGGTTGGCCTCGGACTCGACCATCAGCACGGCATCGCGGGTACCGGCGACCACCAAATCCAGGTCCGATTCGGCGGTCTGACTGAAGGTCGGGTTGAGGACGAACTCACCGTCCAGGTGCCCGACCCGGCAGGCCCCGATGGGCCCCTCGAACGGGATGCCGGATAGCGCCAGCGCCGCCGAGGTGCCGATCATCGCCGGGATGTCGGCATCAACCTCGTCGTTGAGCGAGAGCACCGTGGCGATGACCTGGACCTCCTGGCGGAACCCCTCGGGGAAAAGGGGCCGGATGGGCCGGTCGATCAGGCGGCAGGTCAGGGTCTCCTTCTCGGAGGGACGACCCTCGCGCTTGAAGAAGCCCCCCGGGATGCGCCCCGCCGCGTAGGTGCGCTCCTGGTAGTTGACCGTCAGCGGCAGGAAGTCGCGTGCCGCGGCGGGGTCCTTCTTGCCGACCACGGTGACCAGGACCACCGTGTCCGCCATGTCCACCAGGACGGCGCCATCGGCCTGTCGGGCCACGCCCCCGGTCTCCAGGGTCACCTGATGCTGACCGAACTGGAAGCTCCGCTTGACCGGGGTCAGGGATAGCTGGCTCTCGCTCATCGTTCTTTACCCCTTGCGCTTACTTGCGAATGCCGAGACGCTCGATGACGTCCTGGTAGCGGCTCCGATCCTTGCGCTTGAGGTAATCGAGCAGCTTGCGGCGCTGGCTGACCAGCTTGAGCAGGCCCTGCCGAGAGTGGTGGTCCTGCTTGTGCACCGAGAAGTGCTCGGTAAGGTGCTGGATACGCGCCGAGAGCAGCGCGATCTGCACCTCGGGCGACCCGGTGTCCGACGGAGAGCGCCGGAACTGCTCGACGATCTCCGATTTTTTCTCAGCATTCAGCGACATGTACGACTCCTGACCTATACGCTCGATTTCGGCCTGTCCATAAAGGCCGTTAGTGTAGCCCTCGCGGGGGCAAAGGAACAAGAATTCACCCGCGAGCGGCGGGAAACTGCGCAGCGGGCTTCTCCCGTCAGCGGCGTGCTACCAGGCGCTTGGGCCCGATGCGGCCATCATCCAGGGCCTGCCCCATGCCCAGGAAGTTGCCGGCGCGATCGTACAGCCGCAGCCAGCCCTCGCTGGGAGCCTTGGGGACAAAGACCGGCTGGCCCTGAACCACGAAGTAGGCGAGATCGTCGGCGAGCTCAACCCCGGTGTACTGCTGGAGGGCCGAGTCCATGGGAAGCAGCGTGGCGTCCAGCGCCTCCCGCCCCTGCTCGGCGCGTGCGGCGAGCATCTCCTCGGTCCACATCGCCGGGTCCTGGTACGGCCCGAGCCCCAGCCTGCGCAGCGCGCAGACGTGGCCGACGGTGCCCAGCGCCTCGGCGATATCCTCGGCCAGCGTGCGGATGTAGGTTCCCTTGGAGCAGTGCACCGACAACTCCAGCTCGTCCCCGCGGACGGCCAGAAGCTGCAGGTCGTAGATCTCCACCCGTCGGCGCTCGCGCTCGACCTCGACCCCCTGACGCGCCAGGTCGTAGAGCCGCTGCCCCTGGTGTTTGATGGCCGAATACATCGGCGGCAGCTGCTCGATGGACCCGCGAAAATCGGCCAGGACCGGCTCGACGCTCTCCGGGTCCAGCCCCGGGACCTCGGCACGGTCGCGTTCGGTGCCCTCGGCGTCCCCGGTATCGGTGGCCACGCCCAGCTTGCAGGTGACCACGTATCTCTTGTCCGCGTCGAGCAGGAACCCGGAGACCTTGGTGGCATCGCCGAAGCAGATCGGCAGCAGCCCGGTGGCCAGCGGATCGAGACTGCCCGTGTGCCCGGCCTTGCGCGCCCCGAAGAGCCGCTTGACCTGTTGCAGGGCCTTATTGGAGGTCACGCCCGCCGGCTTGTCCAACAGCAGCACGCCGGTGACGTTGCGACCACCCCGCCTTTTCGCCATTCGCCTTCTACTCCTTGCTCGATTCGTCGTCCGCAGGCGGCGGTGCCACCTCATCGATGAGGGCACTCAGCCGCGCACCGCGATCGAAGGCGGTGTCGTGCAGGAAGCGCAGGCTCGGCGTTCGCTTGGCACGGATGCGCCGGGCCACCTGGCTGCGCAGGAATCCGTGGGCTCGGTTCAGGACATCGATCCCGGCCTGCGCCTCGGCCGCCTCGGCGCCGAGAACGGTGACGTACACGGTCGCATGGGCCAGGTCACGGCTAACCTGCACCTCCGAGATGGTCACTGACCCCACCCGGGGGTCATCGACGTCGTCGCGAATCACCTCGGCAAGCTCGCGTCGAAGCTGCTCGGCGATCCGCCGGCTGCGCGGATAGTCCTTCGCCATGTCTGCGCTACAGGCTCCGCTGCACCTCGATCCGCTCGTAGCACTCGATCTGGTCGCCAACGCGGACGTCGTTGTAGTTCTTCACGCCGATACCACACTCGGTGCCGGCACGCACTTCGTTGACGTCATCCTTGAACCGCCGCAGGGACTCCAGTTCACCCTCGAAGATCACCACGCTCTCGCGCAGGACCCGGATCGGGTTGCGGCGGCGGACCACGCCGTCGACCACCAGGCAGCCAGCCACCTGACCGAGCTTCGACGAGCGGAACACCTCGCGAACCTCCGCCGTGCCCAGGATGTGCTCCTCCAGGGCCGGCTCGAGCATGCCGGAGATGGCGTTCTTGACCTGCTCGATGGCGTCGTAGATGACGCTGTAGTAGTGCAGGTCGACGCCGTTCTCCTGAACCATGCGCTTGGCCGCAGCGTCGGCGCGGACATTGAAGCCGATGAGGATCGCCTCGGAGGCCAGCGCCAGATTGACGTCCGACTCCGTGATGGCACCTACACCGGAGGAGACCACGCGCACGCGAACCTCCTCGTGGGAGAGGTCTTCCAGCGACTGCCGCAGCGCCTCAGCGGAACCGTGGACGTCGGCCTTGACCAGTAGGTTGATGGTGGAGACCTCGTCCTCCTTCATCTGCGAGAAGAGGTTCTCCATCCGGGCCGCCTGTTGCTGCGCCAGGCGCTTCTCACGTTGACGCTCGGTGCGGCTCTCGGCCACCTCGCGGGCCTTGCGCTCGTCCTCGACCACCATGAAGTCATCGCCGGCATCCGGCAGCCCGGAAAGACCCAACACCTCCACCGGGGTCGACGGGCCGGCCTCGTTGACGCGCTGGCCGTGCTCATCCACCAGAGCCCGGACGCGGCCGAACTCGGTGCCGGAGATGACCGTGTCGCCGCGATGCAGGTAGCCGTTCTGGACCAGCACCGTGGCCACCGGACCGCGGCCCTTGTCGAGGCTGGACTCAAGAACCACGCCGCGAGCCGGGCAATCCTTGACAGCCTTGAGCTCCTGCAACTCGGCCTGGAGGACGATGGCCTCGATCAACTCGTCCACACCCTCGCCCGTCATCGCCGAGACGTGGACGAACTGCACGTCGCCACCCCACTCCTCCGGGATGACCTCCATCTGGGCGAGTTCCTGCTTGACGCGGTTGGGATCCGCGTCCTCCTTGTCCATCTTGTTGACCGCCACGACGATCGGCACCTCGGCGGCGCGAGCGTGGTCGACGGCCTCCTTGGTCTGCGGCATGACACCGTCATCGGCGGCCACCACGAGCACGACGATGTCGGTCATCTGCGCGCCCCGGGCCCGCATGGCAGTGAACGCCTGGTGGCCGGGCGTATCGAGGAAGGTGGCGCTACCGTTCTCACCCTCGACGCGGTAGGCGCCGATATGCTGCGTGATTCCGCCGGCCTCGCCGGAAGCCACCTTGGAGCGGCGGATGTGGTCGAGCAGCGATGTCTTGCCGTGGTCGACGTGGCCCATCACGGTCACCACCGGCGCCCGGCCGATCTGCTCGCCCTCGGGCTCCTCGCTCTGGCGCAGCAGTTCCTCCTCGACGTCGTCCTCGCGCTCGAGCTTGGGCTTGTGGCCCATCTCCTCGACGAGGATCGCCGCGGTCTCCTGGTCGATGGCCTGGTTGATCGTGGCCATCACGCCCTGCTTCATCATCTCCTTGATCAGCACGGCGGCCTTGACGCTCATCCGGTCAGCGAGCTCGGCCACCGTGATCGTCTCGGGAATCTCGACCTCACGGACGACCGGCGCGGTCGGGCGCTCGAACTCCTGCTGCAGCTGCCTGGCCGCCGTACCGCCACCGCGCTTCTTGCCTCCGCGTCGACTGCCGGCGCCACGGCCCCCAGCAGACTGCTCTTCCTTCTTCTTCTTCTTCGGCTTGGCCTCCTGCTTGCGCTGGGCGCGCTCCTCAGCCTCGCGCTCGCGTTTGGCCTCGAGTTCGGCGCGCTTGCGCTCCCGCTCCTCTTCCCGCTTCTTGGCCTCGTCCTGCTGACTCTTGGGCTTCTCCTTGAGGGCTTCGGCCTGGGCGCGAGCGGTCTGGTCGGCCGCCGTCTCCTCCGGCTCCGCCGCTGCCTGCTCTTCGGCGTCGGATGCCTCCGCGGCAGCGGTTTCCGCACTGCCCTCTTCCGCCGTCGCCTCCGGCGCGACCGCGTCACTGGAGGCCTCATCGGCCGGTGCGGCCTCGTCAGCGGCGGGCGCTGCCTGGTCGCTGGTGCGCTGGGCCTCGGCGGCGTCCTCCTCGCGCTGAGCCTCTTCCTGCTCGAGGGCGCGCTCAAGCTGTGCGGCGGCCTCTTCGGCCTCCTCCTGCTTGCGCTTCTCCTCGGCCTCGATATCGCTGCGCTTGACGTAGGTGCGCCGCTTGCGGACCTCGACATTGACCGTGCGCGTCTGCCGCGGACCACGACTGCCCGCATCGCGGCCCGCCGGCATCTTAAGCTGGCTGTGACTGCGCCGCTTGAGGGTGATCTTCTTGGGGGATCCGTCGGAGCCGCCGCCCTCCTCGTCCTGGGCAGCACTCCCCTGCCTCAGGTGAGCCAGCAGCGTCGCCTTGTCCTCCGCCGAGAGGGCTGCATCGTCGTCGCGCCGGCCGAGTCCCGCCGCCTCCAGTTGAGCCTGAAGCCGTTCCACCGGGATCCCTACCGTCTGCGCAAATTCTTTTACCGTCGTTTCCGCCATATAACACTCTCCGGACGCGGCCCAAGTCAGAGACCTCGTCGTGTCCCCTCTTTTCAGTCGGCGCGCTCGCCGCCCTCACTGGCCGCGAACCAAGGCTCGCGGGCCTTCATGATCAGCTGCCCGGCCCGATCCTCATCCATGCCTTCGACCTCCAGCAGGTCGTCCACGGACTGGTCGGCCAGATCCTCAACCGTGACGACGCCGCGCTCAGCCAGGGCCTTTGCCGTCTGCTCATCCATCCCTTCGAGGGCCAGCAGCTCCTCGCTAGGCTGGTTCTCGTTGGCCTCCTCGGCAATCGCCTGGGCCAGGAGCACGTCCCGGGCGCGACTGCGCAGGGCCTCGACGATATCCTCGTCAAATTCCTCGATCTCCAGCAGCTCGGCGGTGGGCACATAGGCCACCTCCTCGATGCTGGAGAACCCTTCCTGGACCAGCACCCCGGCAACGTCTTCATCGACATCCAGGTGCTCGACAAACAGCTGTACCAGTTCGCCGGCCTCGCGCTCGCTCTTGGCCTCGGCTTCCTCGGCGGTCATCACGTTGAGCTCCCAGCCGGTAAGCTCGCTGGCCAGGCGCACATTCTGCCCGCCACGGCCGATGGCCTGTGAGAGCTGCTCTTCGGCCACGGCCACATCCATGGCGCCACGATCCTCGTCGACCACGATGGACTCGACCTCGGCCGGCGCCAGGGCGTTGATGACAAACTGTGCCGGGTTCTCGTCCCACGGGATGATGTCGATGCGCTCGCCACTGAGCTCGTTGGAGACCGCCTGCACGCGCGAGCCGCGCATGCCGACGCAGGCCCCGACCGGATCGATGCGGGGATCCAGGGCACGTACCGAGATCTTGGCACGCATGCCCGGGTCACGGGCGGCGCCGAGGATTTCGATCAGCCCCTGACCGACCTCGGGCACCTCGATCTTGAACAGCTCGACCAGGAAGTCGTTGGCCGTGCGGCTGACGAACAGCTGCGGCCCGCGCGGTTCAGAGCGGACGTCGCGCAGATAGCCGCGAATCCGGTCGTTGGGCCGGATCGCCTCGCGGGGGATCAGATCCTCGCGGGAGACCAGCGCCTCGGTGTTCTCGCCCAGATCAATGATGGCACTGCCGCGCTCCATGCGCTTGACCGTGCCGTTGACCAACTCACCGATCCGGTGTTTGTAGGCGTCGACGATCTGAGCCCGCTCGGCCTCGCGCACCTTCTGCACGATAACCTGCTTGGCGGTCTGCGCCGCGATGCGGCCGAAGTCCACGGACTCGATCGGCTCTTCGACGTAGCCCCCCACCTCGGCACCGGCGTCCCGCTCGCGGGCGCGCTCCAGACTGATCTGGCGCTGCGGCTCCTCCACGGACTCCTCATCGGGCACCACCTCCCAGCGTCGATAGGTGGCGTAGTCACCGGTCTGCCGATCCACCGCGACCCGGGCGTCGATGTCTTCCATGTGCCGCTTGCGCGTGGCCGAGGCCAGGGCCGCTTCAATGGCCTCGAAGATCACCTCCCGGTCCACGCCCTTCTCATTGGAGGTGGCCTCCACGACCAACAGGATTTCTCTACTCATGCCTCCGACTCCGCTGTTCTTCTGCGGCCGACGCCCTTCACGGCTCGAGATCCAGCCGCGCCCGGTCGATCAGCTCCAGGGGGATGCGCAGCTCGATCCCGTCGACATCGCGCACCCGCACGAATTCATCATCCAGTCCCAGCAGGACGCCCTTGATCCGGCGACGCCCCTCGTAGAGCTCCAGCAGGCGCAGCTGGATGCGCTCACCGCTGAAGCGATCGTAATCCGCCGACTTGAAGATCGGCCGGTCCAGTCCCGGCGAGGAGACCTCGAGATGGTAGGCCCCCTCGATCGGGTCCTCGACATCGAGCAGACCGCTGACCTGGTGACTGACCGCCTCGCAGTCCTCCAGGCGAACGCCCGCGGGCGTGTCGATGAACACGCGCAGCGTGCGATTGCCCTTTGCCCCGGTCAGCTCGACCCCGACCAGTTCATAGCCGAGCCCGGCCACCGTCGGTTCGAGTAACGAGTGAAGCGTCTGGATCTGAGACATCCGGCACCACAAACAAAAAGAGGGCCTAAGGCCCTCCCCCCGAGTCCGCTCGTCGGCGAACCGACGGCGGGCGTGTCCAAAGAGCCTGCGAGCCCAACCACCCTCGCAGCTTCAGCCGGCGATTATACACACGCGCCAGGTGACAAAAAAGCGCACGGCCCACGCCGGCTGACCCAACGGGACCGTCCGTCAAGCGCCCACAAAAAAGGCGGCCATGGGCCGCCTTTCCGGATTGGTAGCGGGGGCAGGATTTGAACCTGCGACCTTCGGGTTATGAGCCCGACGAGCTACCAGACTGCTCCACCCCGCAACTGTTAAAGAGGATTATACGGAGACCCTATGCAAACATCAAGCCGTCCCCGCCTTCGCGAGCCGATCCACCGTCACAGTCCCAGGGCCGCCTGGCACAGGGCGATCAACCGCTCGGGGAAGATCCCGAGCACCAGGACCGCCACACCGTTGACGACCACCAAGCTGCGGATGGCGGAGGACGCGCCGGGGGCCGGCAGCGCCTGCGTGTCGGCCTCCGCCTCGGGGCGGTCGAAATAGACGACCTTAAGCACCCGCAGGTAGTAGAAGGCCCCAACCACGGCCGCCACTACGGCAAAGATCGCCAGCGGGATGTGCCCCGCCTCGACGGCCGCCTGGAGCACCAGGTACTTGGCGTAGAAGCCGACCGTACCGGGAATGCCGGTCATCGACACCAGCACCAGCAGCAGCACCCCGGCGTAAACCGGATGACGCTCGTTGAGCCCGCGCAGATCGGCGATCTCCTCAGCCTCGAACCCAGAGCGGGCCAGCACCGTGATCATGCCGAACGCGCCGGCCGCCATGATGCTGTAGGCGATGGTGTAGAACAGCGCGGCCGCGTGACCGGCATCGGTACCGGCGGTAAACCCGACCATGATGAACCCGGCGTGGGCGATGGCCGAGTAAGCCAGCATGCGCTTGAAGTTGGTCTGCACGATGGCGATCAGGTTGCCGACCAGCAGCGAGGCCACGGCGAGGATCATCAGCATCGGCTCAAGCTGCTCGTGCATCGGTCCCAGACCGTCGACCAGCAACCGCATGAACAGCGCCACGGCCGCCACCTTCGGCGCCGTACTCAGGAACAGGGTCACCGGCGTGGGGGCGCCCTGGTAGACGTCCGGCACCCAGGCATGGAACGGCGCGGCACCGAGCTTGAAGGCCACGCCCACCAGCATGAACACCACCCCGAAGAGCAGCATCAGTGGATCGGAGTGGCGGCCCGCCACCTCGGCGATCACCGACAGCTCCAGGCTCGCGGTAGCGCCGTAGACCATCGACATGCCGTAGAGCAGGATGCCGGAGGCCAGCGAACCGAGAACGAAGTACTTCATGGCCGCCTCAGCCGCACGGCGCGAGTCGCGGTGATAGGCCACCAGGGCGTAGAGGGCCAGCGACAGCAGCTCCAGGCCGAGATACAAGCTGAGCAGGCTGGCGCCGGAGGCGATCACCAGCATGCCCAGGTTGGCGAACAGGGCCAGCAGGTAGAACTCCCCCTGGAGCAACCCGCGGTCGCCCAGATAGGGCCGCGTGTAGGCTAGGGCCAGCATGGACAGCAGTGCCACGGAGGCCTTGACCACTGCACCCAGGGAGTCGGCAACGTAGTGGCCCGAGAAGGTCACCTCGTTCACGCCCCACTGGGTACTCAGGGCCAGCACCGCCGTCACCAGCAGCGCCCCCTGGGTCAGATAGAAAGTCGCGCTACGCCGGGCATCACTGGAGAAGAGGTCCACCACCAGCACGCCGCAGGTGGCCGCCAGCAACCAGATTTCCGGCAGCGCCAGGGAGAAATCGGGCGTCTCGAAGCTCATTGCCTCTCCTTCCTTACCGGGCAGCCGGGAGCGCTGCAGAGACGTCGTTCAACAACTCGACCAGGGTCGGCTCCGCCACAGCGACCAGCGCCTGGGGATAGACACCGACGCCGATCACCAGCACCGCCAGCACGCCGAGCAGCATGAACTCGCGCCGGTCGAGGTCGTTCAGCGCAGCCACCCGCTCGTTGGCCACCGGACCGAAGATGACCCGCTTGACCAGCCACAGCGAGTAGGCAGCTCCAACGATCAGGGTCAGACCGGCGATGGCGGCGTACCAGAAGCTGGCCTGGTAGCTGCCGAGGATGACCAGGAACTCGCCGACGAAGCCGGAGGTCCCGGGCAGGCCCGCGTTGGCCATGGCGAAAACCACGAAGAGGGCGCCAAAGATCGGCATGCGGTTGATCACACCACCGTAGTCGGCGATGTTCCGGGTGTGCATCCGGTCGTAGAGCACGCCGACGCACAGGAACAGCGCCGCTGAGATGAACCCGTGGGAGATCAGCTGGACGTAGCCGCCGGTCATCGCCATCAGGGCGCCGTCCCCGGCCTCGGCACCGAGACCGGCCTGGAAGATGACGAAGAACCCCAGGGTGGCGAAGCCCATGTGGGCGATCGATGAGTAGGCGATCAGCCGCTTCATGTCCTCCTGGACCATGGCCACCAAACCGATGTAGACGATGGCGATCAGCGACATGGCGATCACCAGCCAGGCCAGCTCCTGGCTCGCCTCCGGCGCGATGGGCAGCGCGAAGCGCAGGAACCCGTAGGCGCCCATCTTCAGGGTGATCGCCGCCAGGATCACCGAGCCACCGGTGGGCGCCTCGGTGTGTGCATCGGGGAGCCAGGTGTGTACTGGCCACATCGGCACCTTGACGGCAAAAGCCGCCAGCAGTGCCAGGAAGATCAGGATCTGCGCCTCGAGCCCGATGCTCAGCCCGTGGAAATCGAGTACGCCGAAGCTGCCCGCCTCCCAACGCAGATAGAGGAAGGCGATGAGCATCAGCACCGAACCGAGGAAGGTGTAGAGGAAGAACTTGATGGTGGCGTAGATGCGGTTGGCGCCGCCCCAGATACCGATGAGCAGGAACATCGGCACCAGCATCGCCTCCCAGAAAACATAGAAGAGGATGGCGTCGAGCGCCGCGAAGACGCCAACCATCAGCCCCTCCATGATCAGGAAGGCACCCATGTACTGCGCCGGCCGATAGGTGAGCCCGCTGCGACCGGCGACCACCACCAACAGCGTGGCGAAGGCGGTCAGCACCACCAGCGGCATGGAGATACCGTCCACCCCCAGGTGGTAGTGGATGTCGAAGGTCGGCACCCAGTCGCGCTTCTCCACGAACTGCATGCCGCTCCCGGGTTCAAAGGCGAACCAGAGCACAAGGCTGAACAGGAACGTCAGCCCGGCCACGCCGGTGGCCAGTTCCCGGACCGCCACCTCCGAGCGCTGGCCAACGGCCAGCACCGCGGCACCGCCGAGGATCGGCAGCCAGATAATCAGGCTAAGCAACCAACCGTCGAACATCCGTTCTTCCCCTGCGTTCTTGCGCGTCCGTTCCGAAGCCGCGCACTAGGCGAACAGCGTTCGCACAACGAAGAATGAGATCAGCAGCAGTACGCCGATGACCATGACGAAGGCGTAGTGATACAGGTACCCGGTCTGTGAGTACCGCGCCCCGGCAGCGACCCGGCCGATCAGACGCGCCGACCCGTTGACCAGCAGCCCGTCGATCAGCCAGCGATCCCCGACCTTCGACAGCAGCCCGGCGATCGCTCGACCGCCATCCGTGAACCCGCGGATGTAGAGCCAGTCGAACCCGTACTTGTGCTCCAGCACCCGCTGCAGCGGACGCAGGGGCGCCACCACCCGTTCCCGCAGGTCGGGGCGACGCAGGTAGAGCAGCCAGGCCACGAAGACACCGGCCAGCACCAGGTAGAGCACCGGCGTCACCAACGCGTGGGCCATGAAGCCCAGAACCCCGGTGTACCCGTCCGCCAGGCGATCCAGGCCGGTCTGATCGGCAAGCACGCGGATCGACCCGTCGGCGTAGAAGAAGTCGCCCATGACCATCGGCCCGAAGGTGAACAGGCCGATCAGCACCGAGGGCACCGCCAGGAGCACCAGCGGCACGGTCACCACCAGCGGGCTCTCGTGCAGATGTTTGCGGGCGTGCTCGTCCATGCGCTCCTCGCCGTGAAAGACCATGAACAGCAGGCGGAAACTATAGAGCGCGGTGACGAAGACCCCGAGCACCAGCAGCCAATAGGCGAAGGTGGCCCAGCCGCCGGCGGAGTACCCCACGGCCTCGATAATGGCGTCCTTCGAGAAGAAGCCAGAGAAGCCGGGGATGCCGATCAGCGCCAGGGTGCCGACCAGCATGGCGATGTAGGTCACCGGCATGTACCGGGCCAGCCCGCCCATCTTGCGCATGTCCTGCTCGTGGTGCAGGGCGATGATCACCGAGCCGGCCCCGAGGAAGAGCAGTGCTTTGAAGAAGGCGTGGGTGAACAGATGGAAGACACCGGCCGCGTAGGCCGACACGCCCAGGGCCGCGACCATGTAGCCGAGCTGGGAGAGCGTGGAGTAGGCGATGACCCGCTTGATGTCGTTCTGTACCAGCCCGATCAAGCCCATGAAGAAGGCCGTCAGCGCACCCACGACCAGGACCACGGTCAGCGCCACCGTGGACAGCTCGAAGACCGGCGACATGCGGGCGACCAGGAAGATGCCGGCGGTCACCATGGTCGCGGCGTGGATCAGCGCCGAGATGGGCGTTGGGCCCTCCATGGAGTCCGGCAGCCAGACATGGAGCGGGACTTGGGCCGACTTGCCCATGCAGCCGATGAAGATCAGCAGCGCGGCGACGGTCACCAGGCTCCACTCGGCGGCGCCGAAGAGGTTCAGCGTCCGGCCGGGATCGGCCTCCACCGCCGCGAAGATCTCGCCGTAGTGGAGCGTGCCAAAGGCACCAGCCAGTACGGCGATGCCCAGAAGCAGCCCCAGATCCCCCACGCGGTTGACCAGAAACGCCTTGAGGTTGGCAAAGATGGCGCTCTCGCGGGTGTACCAGAAACCGATCAACAGGTAAGAGACGAGCCCGACAGCCTCCCAGGCGAAGAACAGCTGCAGCAGGTTGTTCGCCATGACCAGCATCAGCATGGCGAAGGTGAACAGCGCGATGTAGCTGAAAAACCGCTGATAGCCTGGGTCGTCGTGCATGTAGCCGATGGTGTAGATATGGACCATCAGCGCGACAAAGGTGACGGTGGCCATCATCACCGCGGTGAGCCGGTCGACCAGGAAGCCGATCTCGAAGCTCAGGTCGCCCACCGAGGCCCACGTGTAGACGGTGAAGTCCACCGGCTCCAGATCGCCCCAGACCAGGCCGTGCAGCACCCAGAAGGAAAGGGCGCAGGAAATGGCGACACCGAGGATGGTCACCCAGTGGGCTCCGGCGCGTCCGATCCAGCCGCCAGCCATGCCAGCGATGGCGGCGGCGACCAGCGGAAAGAGGACGATGGCGTAGAGGACCGTCTCCATGGCTTACCCCTTCATCGCATCCAGGGCGGCAACGTTGATGTCGCCGCGTGAGCGGAACAGGACCACGACGATGGCCAGGCCGATGGCCGCCTCCGCCGCCGCCACGGTGAGGATGAAGAAGACGAAGATCTGCCCGGCTATATCCTCCAGATAGGCGGAGAAGCCGATGAAGTTGATGTTCACGGCGAGCAGGATCAGCTCGATGCACATCAACAGCAGGATCACGTTCTTCCGGTTGAGGAAGATGCCTGCCACGCCGAGGGAGAACAGCAACGCCCCCAGGATCAGGAAATCGGACAGCTCGATCATTGGGCCTTCCTGCTTGCCTTCGCTAGTCGTTTGCCCGGCTTCGGGCCCTCAGTTCCGCGTATGGTCCTGCCGTCGCGAGGACTTCATGCGCACCATGCGCAGGCGGTCGTCCTTCTTGACCGACAGCTGCCGGGGCACATCCTGCTTGTGCGTCCCCTCGCGCCGGCGCAGCGTCAGGGTGATCGCGGCAACGATGGCCAGCAGTAGGATCACCGCCGCGATCTCGAACGGGTAGACGTAGACCGTGTACAACACCCCGCCAATCGCCTGGATATTGTTCACGTCCGCCGCCGGCTCGGGGATGGTCCCACTGACCAGGTCCGCCCGCTCGGAGACGATGACCGCCACCAGCTGCGCCGCCATCAGGACCGCCACCAGTGCCCCGACCGGCAGGTAGCGGGTAAACCCTTCGCGCATCGGGGCGATGTTGATATCGAGCATCATCAGCACGAAGAGGAAGAGCACCATCACCGCGCCGACGTACACCAACACCAGGGCGATGCCGAGGAACTCGGCACCGGCCAGTACCCAGATCACCGCAGCGTTAAAGAACGCGAGCACCAGGAACAGCGCCGCGTGGACCGGGTTGCGCACGGAGATCACCATGGTCGCCGCGAACAGCAGCACCCCGGCGAAGATGTAGAAGATCACCTGTTCCATAAGCCCGAGGCTCCCATTACCGGTAGGGCGCATCGGCGGCGCGATCGGCCGCCAGCTGGCTCTCGTACTTGTCACCCATGGCCAGCAGCTTCTGCTTGTCGGCGACCCGCTCCTCGCGACGCTCCATGTGGAAGGTGTCGAGCCGGGTCAGGACGATGGAGTCTACCGGGCAGGACTCCTCGCAGAAGCCGCAGTAGATGCACTTGAACATGTCGATGTCGTAGCGCGTGGTGCGCCGTGTGCCGTCGGCGCGCTGGTGTGAATCGATGGTGATCGCCAGCGCCGGGCACACCGCCTCGCAGAGCTTGCAGGCGATACAGCGCTCCTCGCCGTTGGGGTATCGACGCAGGGCCAGGTGCCCCCGGAAACGCGGCGACTTCGGCGCCCGCTCTTCCGGGAACTCCAGCGTGACGCTGCGTCGGAAGAACATGTGCCCCGCCGTCAGCCGCAGTCCGCGCAGCAGCTCGGTGAACAGGAAGCTGTTCAGATAGTCGTTTAGCGGTCTCATGACCGTACCCCCGTCAGAACCAAGGACCGACGCCGCCGTAGACCAAGCCGGTGAGCACCACCAGCCAGACCACGGTGGCCGGGATCAGAACCTTCCAGCCCAGCCGCATGAGCTGGTCGTAGCGGTAGCGCGGGAAGGTGGCGCGGAACCACAGGTAGCAGAAGGCGAAGAAGGCAGCCTTCGCGAACAGCCAGACGATCCCGGGGACCCAATCGAACGCTGGCCCAAGCACCGGCAGCCCCTCGAAGGGCGAGTGCCACCCGCCCAGGAACAGAGTCGCCGCGAGGAACGAGATGAGCAGCATGTTGGCGTACTCGGCCAGGAAGAAGACCGCGAAGGCCATTCCCGAGTACTCCACGTGGAAACCGGCAACGATCTCGGACTCGCCCTCGGCAATGTCGAACGGCGCCCGGTTGGTCTCGGCGACGCCGGAGATCCAGTAGATCAGGAACAGCGGCAGCAGCGGCAGCCAGAACCACTCCCAGAACGGACCGGCCTGGGCGTTGACGATGCCGGTGAGGTTCATCGTCCCGGCGGCCAGCAACACACCGACCAGCGCGAACCCCATGGCGATCTCGTAAGACACGACCTGGGCCGAGGCGCGCAAGGTACCGAGCAGCGCGTACTTGGAGTTGGAGGCCCAGCCGGCGATGATCAGTCCGTACACCCCCAGCGAGGTCATCGCCAGGATGTAGAGCAGACCAGCGTTGATATCCGCCACCACCAGGCCGTCGTCGAAGGGGATCACCGCCCACGCGGCCAGGGCCGGCATGATGGCCATCGCCGGGGCGATCAGGAACAGCGTCCGGCTGGCGTAGGTCGGGATGGTGATCTCCTTGAAAAGGAGCTTCAGCGCATCGGCAATGGGCTGCAGCAGCCCGCGGGGACCGACCCGGTTGGGCCCGCGTCGATCCTGCATGTGACCGATCACCCGCCGCTCGACGTAGGTGAAATAGGCCACGGCCAGGAACAGCGGGATCAGGACGGCCCAGATCTTGGCGAACTGCCAGAAGAGTGTCTCGTACATGCCCTCGATCGTCCTTTTCTGCGGCTCTGCGGCCTAGAGCGCTTCCAGCGAGACGGTCCCGTAAGGGCCGCCGAGCGCCGCACGCTCATCCAGCCCGGCAGGAATCCAGGCCACGCCTGCCGGCACGGCGTCATCCACGACCAGCGGCAGCTCCGCCACCCCGCTGTCGGCACGGACCCGGACGCGGCGTGGCTGCGTCTGCGAAAACCCGAGTTCGGCCGCCGTCTGCGGGGCAAGCACCACCTCGGCCCGCCCGGCAATCGGCGCCTGCTGCAGTGGCAGCGCGCGCCGCACCAGCGGATCGCCGGCGTAGATCGGCACACCACCGGCCAGCGCCAAGCCCTGCCCCGTCTTCGCCCCGGCGGCCACCGCCGTGGCCGGGTAGTGCGACCCCGGCCTCAGATCCCGACAGAGCCCGGCCAGCTCGCCGTAAACATCGGCGATGTCGTTGTATTCGAAGCGCTCCACCCCGAGGACCGTGCCCAGGGCACGCAGGACGCGCCAGCCCGGGCGTGCCTCGCCGGGAGGCTCCGCCACACCACGGCAGCTCTGCCAGCGGCCCTCGTTGTTGACGTACGTCCCGGCACTCTCGCCGAAAGCGCCCATCGGCAGCAGGACGTCGGCCTGGGCGCGCAGCTGCTCGTCGGCGAAGGCCGTGATGGCCACCACCTCTTCGGCCTGCTCCATGGCCTGCCGGGCGGCCTGCGGATCCCATAGATCGCGGGTCGGCTCGACGTTCAGCAGCAGATACCCCTTGAGCCCGGCGCGCAGCATGGCGTCGGCGCTGCGTCCGGCCGGCTGTGCCGCCACGCCGCCGGCCTGACGATGTGGCACCGCGCCGACCAACCAGCCACCGGCGGTATTGCCGGCCTCGGCGAGAACCCCGAGGCGCCCGCCGCAGAACTCCGCGATACAGCTGCCCAGGGCCCGCAACGCGGCAGCCTGCGGATGACTGCTGGCGAGGTTGCCGAGCAGCGCCGTGGGCCGCTGCGCCGCGGCCAACCGGCGCGCCACCTCGCGGGCGTGATCCGTCACCGGTCCGGCCACGGCAGCCAATTCGTCGGGCAGCGAGCGCCCGGCTCCCTCGGCCACTGCCACCGCCACCGCGCCGAACTCGGCAACCAGCTGCGCCGGCGCAACGGCCTGCTCTGAGGCCAGCGGCAGGTTCCAATCGAACCCCCGGGGGTTCAGGGCCATGATCTGCGCGCCCGAACGCGCGGCCTTGCGCAGGCGGTGGTTGATCAGCGGCTGCTCGTGTCGGGTATAGGCCCCGACCAGCAGCGCCGCATCGACCTGCTCGAGCTCGGCGATCTCCTGCCCGAGATAGGGGAAGGGCGGTGCCTGTTCCTGGTCCGAGGTGTCCACCTCGCGGAGCCGGTGGTCGACGTTCCCGCTCCCCAGACCGCGCAGCAGTCGCGCCGCCAGGTAGAGTTCCTCGAGGGTGGCGCTCGGCGCCAGCAGCCCGCCCAGACCATCAGCGCCGTGGCGCTGGACGACCCCCTGCAGGGCCCCCGCGGCGCGATCGAGTGCCGTCTCCCAGGGCACCTCGTGCCAACGGCCGTCGCACTTGATCATCGGCTGCACAAGCCGGTCGGCGTGGTCGACCCCCTCAATGGCGAACCGGTCGCGGTCGGCGATCCAGGTCTCGTTGATGGCCTCGTTCTCGCGCGGCACCGCCCGCTGGATACGTCCGCGCAGGGTGTGCAGCGCCAGGTTCGAGCCGACCCCGTCGTGGGGGGAGACCGCTGGGAAGCTGAGCAGCTCCCACGGACGGGCCCGGAAACGGAACGGCTTGTTGGTCAGCGCTCCAACCGGGCAGAGGTCGATCACGTTGCCGGAGAGCTCCGAGCTTAGACCCGTTTCCAGGTAGGTCGAGATCTCCATGTGCTCGCCCCGCCCCATGCCACCGAGTTCCTTCTGCCCGGCCACCTCGTCGAGGAAGCGCACACAGCGGGTGCAGTGGATACAGCGGGTCATCTCCGTGGCGACCAGCGGGCCAAGGTCCTCGTCGGCCACGGAGCGTTTGCCTTCGGTAAAGCGCGAGATCCCGCGGCCGTACCCCATGGAGATGTCCTGCAACTCGCACTCGCCGCCCTGGTCGCAGATTGGGCAGTCGAGCGGGTGGTTGATCAGCAGGAACTCCATCACCCCGCGCTGCGCCTTGATCGCCGTCGCCGATGTAGTGCGCACCACCATGCCGTCAGCCACTGGCGTGGCGCACGCCGGCAGCGGTTTCGGCGCCTTCTCGACCTCGACGAGGCACATCCGACAGTTGGCCACCACCGAGAGGTGCTTGTGGTAGCAGAACCGCGGGACGTGGATCCCGTGACGGTCGGTGGCCTGAATCAGCATCTCGCCCTTGCGGGCCTCGATGGAGCACCCATCGACCTCGATGGTGACCGTCTCCTCGTTTGCGCTCATGCCGCTGCCTCCACCGGGGATCGACCGTGCTCGATGTAGTGCTCGAACTCGTGCCGGAAGTGCTGGATGAAGCTCTGCACCGGAGTTGCCGCCGCATCACCGAAGGCGCAGATGGTGTGCCCGGCGATCTGCCCCGGCACCTCCTCGAGCATGCGTAGGTCGTCGTGGGTGCCGCGCCCCTCATGGATCCGCTGGACCGCGCGATAGAGCCAGCCGGTGCCTTCACGACACGGCGTGCACTGCCCGCAGGACTCGGCGTAATAGAAGCGCGTGATACGGGCGAGGATGCGCACCATGTCCGTGGTATCGTCCATCACCACCACGGCCCCGGAGCCGAGCATGGAGCCGGCTGCAGCAATGCTGTCGTAGTCCATGTCGGTCTCGAGCATGGTCTCGCCGGGGACCACCGGCGTCGAGCTGCCGCCGGGGATCACCGCCTTGAGCCGGCGACCACCACGCACACCGCCGGCCATCTCCAGTAGCTCGCGGAAGGGGATGCCCATCGGGATCTCGTAGTTGCCGGGGCGCTCGACGTGACCGGAGACGGAGAAGATCTTCTCGCCGCCGTTGTTCGGCCTACCGAGGTTGAGGAACCAGTCGGCGCCATTGCGGATGACCGCAGGCACCGAGGCGAGGGTCTCGGTGTTGTTGATGGTCGTCGGCTTGCCGTAGATGCCGACCTGCGCCGGGAAAGGCGGCTTGTATCGGGGCTGGCCCTTCTTGCCCTCGAGCGACTCCATGAGTGCCGACTCTTCGCCGCAGATATAGGCGCCGGCACCGTAGTGGTTGTGGAGCTGGAAATCGAAGCCCGAGTCGAGGATGTTCTGCCCCAGGTAGCCGGCCTGGTGGGCCTCGGCCACCGCCTGCTCCATACGCTCGAACGGCTCGTGATGGAATTCGCCGCGCAGGTAGTTGTAGCCGACGCTCGCGCCCATGGCGTAGCCGGCGATGATCATCCCCTCGACCACCGCATGCGGGTTGAAACGCAGGATGTCGTGATCCTTGCAGGTTCCCGGTTCGGACTCATCCGAGTTGCAGATCAGGTACTTCTGCCCGGCACTGTCGCGGGGCATGAACCCCCACTTGATCCCCGGCGGGAAGCCGGCACCGCCCCGACCGCGCAGGGCGCTCTGCTTGACCTCGTCGATGACCTCCTGGGGCGACATGGGCGTGCGCAGCACGCGCTCGAGGGCCTTGTAGCCACCCACCTTGCGGTAGGTCTCCAGGCTCCACGGCTCGTCATAGCCCAGGGTCGTATAACAAACTTGGTTGACCATGACCCCTCCGCGCCCTGCGGCTCAGCTCAGCCCGTCGAGGATCTCGTCGATCCGCTCGCGGGTCAGATGGGTGTAGTAGTGCCCGTCGACGACCATCATCGGCGCCCGCGTGCAGGCGGCCAGGCACTCCTCCTCGCGCACCAGCGTGATGCGTCCGTCCGGCGTCGTCTCGCCGAGCCGGATCCCGAGCTTCTCCTCGGCGTAGGCCACCAGCTCATCGGCGCCGTTGAGACAGCACGAAATATTGGTGCAGATATTGACCTTGTGCCGGCCCACCGGCTCATCGAGGTGAAACATGGAGTAGAAGGTCGCCACCTCGAAGGCGCTGGCCCGGGGCATGCCGATGTAGTCTGCGGCCGCCGCCACGTGACGCCGCTCCAGCCAGCCGCCGTTATCATCCTGCAGGATGTGCAGCGCCGGGATGATCGCCGACGCCCGCCCCTGCTCGTCATCGGGATACTTAGCCAGCCAGTGGTCGATACGCCGGCACTGGTCCGCGCTCAGGGTCTCTGCTGCCACCGTCTGCTCCGTCACCGATCCACCTCCCCGAACACCACATCCAGCGAGCCGATCAGGGTCACCACGTCCGCCAGCATGTAGCCGCGGATCATCTCGTCAGTAGCCGCCAGGTGGTAGTAGCACGGCGGCCGGACCTTTAAGCGGTACGGCTTGTTGGCGCCGTCCGAGATCAGGTAGACGCCAAACTCGCCCTTGGGCGCCTCTACCGCGGCGTAAACCTCGCCGGGCGGCGTGCAGTACCCTTCGGTGAAGAGCTTGAAGTGGTGGATGAGCGACTCCATGTCGTCTTTCATCTCTTCCCGGGTCGGGGGGGTCACCTTCGGATCGTCGACCCGCACCGGGCCCGGGTTGTCGCGCAGCCAGTCCACGCACTGCTTGATAATGCGCACCGACTGGCGCATCTCCTCGACACGCACCAAGTAGCGGTCGTAGGAGTCACCGTTGACGCCGACCGGGATGTCGAAGTCGACCCGGTCGTAGGCGGCGTAAGGCTGTTTCTTGCGCAGGTCCCAGGCCACTCCGGAGCCGCGCAGCAGCGGACCGGTAAAGCCGAGTTCCACGGCACGCTCGGCGGAGACCGGGCAGATGTCCACCAGTCGCTGCTTCCAGATCCGGTTCTCGGTCAGCAGCGTCTCGTACTCGTCCACGCAGGCGGGGAAGCGCTCGCAAAAGTCGTCGAGAAAGTCGAGCACCGAGCCCTCGCGGGCGCGGTTCATCTCACGCAACTCCTTCTCGCTGCGGTAGGGCGAGGGCTCGTACTTGGGCATCTGGTCGGGCAGGTCGCGGTGCACCCCGCCCGGGCGGTAGTAGGTCGCGTGCATCCGCGCGCCCGAGACCGCCTCGTAGACATCCATGAGATCCTCGCGCTCGCGGAAGGTATACAGGAACGCGGTCATGGCGCCGACGTCGAGCCCGTGCCCGCCGAGCCACATCAGGTGGTTCAAGATGCGGGTGACCTCGTCCATCATCGTGCGGATATACTGCGCCCGCAGCGGCGGCTCGATACCGAGCAGTTTCTCGATCGCGCGCACATAGCCGTGCTCGTTGCACATCATCGAGACGTAGTCGAGCCGGTCCATGTAGCCGATGGACTGATTGTACGGCTTGGATTCGGCCAGCTTCTCCGTCGCCCGGTGCAGCAGACCGATGTGGGGGTCGGCGCGGCGCACCGTTTCCCCCTCCATTTCCAGCACCAAACGCAGCACCCCGTGCGCCGCCGGGTGCTGCGGGCCGAAGTTCAGGGTATAGCTCTGGAACTCAGCCATCGGCTTGTCCCTCCGTGCCTTCCGCCTTGTGCGGTGCGGCGTAACGGTTGTCTTCGCGGATCACCCGCGGCACGAGCACCCGCGGCTCGATCTCCACCGGCCCGTAGACGACACGCCCCTTCTCGGGGTCGTAGCGCGGCTCTACGTTGCCGATCAGCGGGAAGTCCTTGCGGAAGGGGTGCCCGACAAAACCGTAATCGGTGAGGATCCGGCGCAGATCCGGGTGGCCTTCGAAAACGATACCGTACAGGTCGAAAGCCTCCCTTTCGGCCCAATTGGCGGACGGCCAGAGGCCCGACACAGAGGGCAATACCGGCAGGTCGTCATCCTCGGCGAAGCAGCGCACGCGAAGGCGCTGATTGTGCGTCAACGACAGCAGCTGATAGACCGCCGCGAAACGCCGGCCGGTCCGCTCCTCGATCGACTGCACCCCGTAGATGCCGGTCAGGCCCAGACGCCCAAACCCCGGCTCGGTCACCCCGCGGCTGAAGCCTGTCCCGGTCGCCGACTCGGTGATCCACTCATCCTGGCCGTAGGCGGCGTAGTCGACCCCGGCGACATCGGACAGCTGCTCGAAACGCCAATCGGCGGCATCACGCAGCTCGGTCATCACCGCAACCAACTCGGCGGGCCGGACCTCCAGCGTCACCTCGCCGCGCTCGAGCCAGCAATCGGTCAAACGACCACCGAAATGGCCGCGGAGCTGCTCCAACAGGCTCTCGGGCTCAGCCATGACTCTCCCTCAACGTGCGATGGTATTGGTCCGGCGGATCTTGTTCTGCAGCTGCAGGATGCCGTAGTACAGGGCCTCGGCCGTGGGTGGACAACCGGGGACGTAGATGTCCACGGGGACGATGCGGTCGCAGCCGCGCGTCACCGAGTAGGAGTAGTGGTAGTACCCCCCGCCGTTGGCACACGACCCCATGGAGATCACCCACTTCGGCTCCGGCATCTGGTCGTAGACCTTGCGCAGCGCCGGGGCCATCTTGTTGCAGAGCGTGCCGGCGACAATCATCACATCAGACTGCCGCGGGCTGGGCCGGAAGATCAGACCGTTGCGGTCCATGTCGTAGCGCCCCGCCGCGGTGTGCATCATCTCGACGGCACAGCAGGCCAGGCCGAAGGTCATGGGCCACAGGGAGCCGGTCCGCGCCCAGTTGATCAGCTTATCCGCGGAGGTCGTCACGTACCCCCGCTCCAGGATGCCTTCTACTCCCATTCCAGCGCCCCTTTACGCCACTCGTAGAGCAAACCGATCACGAGAAGCCCGACAAATAGGCCCATGGCCAAGATGCCGAACAGCCCAATGTCGTCCAACACAACTGCCCAAGGGAAGAGGAAGGCGATCTCGAGATCGAAGAGGATGAACAGAATGGCGACGAGGTAATAGCGCACGTCGAACTTCATGCGCGAATCCTCGAAGGCCTCGAAGCCGCACTCGTAAGGCGACTGCTTTTCCGGATCTTCACGCCGAGGACCGAGCACGAACCCGGCAGCCAGAGGCAGGACGCCGAAGACGAGCCCGACGACAATGAAGAGCAGAACCGGGAGGTAATTCTCTAGCATCGTTCGCCGCTCCGCTGGTGAGAACACGGGACCGGTGCCCCGCCCCCGTGTCGAACATCGCTGGAGTTTACGGAGCGGTCTCTCTCCGTGTCAACTCAGCGGCTTTTTTAACTTCCTGATTTTAAAGACGTTATCGTGCCGACAAACGATCGTGACGGTTGCGGGAAATCAATCCCGCCAACCGGCGCGACCAGACAGGGACGATCAGGGTGCGGGATATCGCGCGAGTGCGCGCTGAGGAAGGAGAGATATAGATGGTGCCGAAGGCCGGACTCGAACCGGCACGGCTTTCGCCACCGCCCCCTCAAGACGGCGTGTCTACCAGTTCCACCACTTCGGCACGTAGACAGTTGCGCTTGGGCGTTTACTCTGCCCCAACGCGGGACGCATGATAGCAACCCTGATCCCGCGATTCAATCCCGCAATCGCGGAAAAGGGGCTACTCCGCTTCACCCTCTTCCGCAGGCGCGTCCGGCTCCACCGGCTGACCCGGCGCCTCAGGCGCGGGGGCCTCCTGCTCCGCCGGCATGTCCGGAGCCGCCGGCGCCTCCGGATCCTCCTCTTCCGTCTCTTCCTCGCTCTCGAGCACGTCGTCGTCGCCAATCACCGAAGCGCCGCCGCCGATCCCCTGCGAGGCGATCACCGCCAGCCCCAGGCTGGTCAGGAAGAAGGTCGTACCCAGGGTCGCAATCAGCTTGGTCATGAAGGTCGCTGCGCCGCGCGAGCCGAAGACGGTGCTCGAGGCACCGCTGCCGAAGGCGGCTCCCATGTCAGCGCCCTTCCCCTGGTTCAGCAGGACCAGCACCACCAGGGCAACGGCGATGACGATATGGACGGCAAGCAACGCTTCAAACATGGGTCTACCTCAGCCCTCCGCGGCTGCGTTGTAAATCGAAAGGAAGCTGTCGGGATCCAGCGACGCGCCACCGATCAGACCGCCGTCGATATCCGGCTGGGCCAGGAGCTCGGCGGCATTGTCCGCCTTCATGCTGCCCCCGTAGAGGATGCGCAGCTGGTCGGCCACCTCATTGCCATCGCGCTCCGCAACGCGCTGACGGATGAAAGCGTGCACCGCCTGCGCCTGTTCCGGGGTTGCGGTCCGCCCGGTCCCAATGGCCCAGACCGGCTCATAGGCGATGACCGCCCCCTGGAAGGCCGCCCCGTCCACGGCGTCGATGGCAGCGTCGAGCTGTTCACCTACCACAGTCTCGGTGCGCTCGGCATCTCGCTCGGCCAGGGTCTCGCCAACGCACAGGATCGGGGTCAGCCCGGCATTGCGCGCCGCCACGAACTTGCCGGCCACCCGGCCGTTGTCCTCGCCGTAGAGCGTCCGACGCTCCGAGTGCCCGACGATCACGTAACGGCACCCCGCCTCGAGCAGCATGCCCGCCGACACTTCGCCGGTGTAGGCGCCCGACTCGTACTCGCTGACGTCCTGCGCACCCAGCGCCACACCGAATGGCAGCTGCGATGCGGCCGCCGCGAGCAAGGGATACGGCGGGCAGACCGCCAGCTCGGCATCGCCACCGCTGTCGGCAGCGTGCTCCGCAACGCGGCGGACCAGATCCTGGTCGCCGTTCATCTTCCAGTTACCAGCAATGATCTTGCGCCGCATGCCTAGACCCAACCCTGTCTATGGATTCCTGTGAAGCTGACGAAGCCTATCTACACAAGCGACTGAAATCAAATCGGGTCGGTGGCCGCACCCCGGGCCGCGCTGGCCACGGTCTCCGCCAGCGACTCGACCAGGCGATCCACCTGCGCCCCGTCGGCGCCCTCGACCATCACCCGCAGCAGCGGCTCTGTCCCGGACGGACGCAACAACACCCGCCCCCGTTCGCCGAGCTCTTGCTCGGCCTCGCTGACCGCTTCGTTGACCGCCGGCAACCCGAGTACGTCCACGCCACGCTCGATCGGCACATTGACCAGACGCTGTGGATAGTACTGCATCCCGGCGACCAGCTCATCCAGCGGCCGGCCGGTGGTCACCATGGCCTCGAGCACCTGCAGCGCCGAGATCAGCCCGTCGCCGGTGGTGGTCCGATCCAGGCAGATGATATGACCGGAGGACTCACCGCCCAGCACACCGCCGACCTGCAGCAGCCGCTCGAGGACATAACGGTCGCCCACCCGGGTCCGCTCCAGGGGAAGCCCCAGCTCCTGCAGCGCCACCTCCAGGCCGAGGTTGGTCATTTGGGTGCCGACCACCGGTCCGCACGCCTGACCACGGGCCACCCGGGCCGTAGCGATGATATAGAGCAGACCATCGCCATCGATCAGGCGGCCGGACCGGTCGGCCATGATCACCCGGTCGCCGTCGCCGTCGAACGCCACACCGACATCCGCGGACTCGTCCACCACCCGTCGGCACAGACGCTCCGGGTGCTGGGAGCCGTGATCGACATTGATGTTCAGCCCGTCCGGCTCGTGGCCGATGAGCACCACCTCGGCACCCAGCTCGCGGAGCACCGCCGGTGCCGCCTGGTAGGTGGCACCGTGGGCGCAGTCAACCACGACCCGGAGACCGCGCAGGTCGATGCGCCGACCCACAGAGCCCTTGCAGAACTCGATGTACCGCCCGACCGCGTCGTTGATACGGGTCGCGCGGCCCAGCTCCTGGCAGGGGACCATCTGCGGCGGCCCGTCCTGGAGCAGTCGCTCGATGGCCTCTTCGGTGGCGTCGTCGAGCTTGTAGCCATCCGGGCCGAAGAACTTGATCCCGTTATCGTAATGCGGGTTGTGCGAGGCGCTGATGACGACACCGGCCCGGGCATGGAGGGTCCGCGTCAGGTAGGCAATGGCCGGGGTCGGCATGGGCCCGAGCATCAGACTGTGCACGCCGGCGGCCGCGAAACCGGCCTCGAGGGCGGACTCGAACATGTACCCGGACAGCCGGGTGTCCTTGCCGATGACCACCTTGCGCTGCCCCTCGCCGACGAGGACACGGCCAGCCGCCCAGCCCAGCCTGAGGACGAAGTCCGGGGTGATCGGCGCCTCGCCGACCCGCCCGCGGATGCCATCGGTTCCGAAATAGATTCTCTGCTCGGCCAAGTCCGTGTTCCCTTTCAGTGCACTTGCCTAGGCGCTCGCGGCCGTCGCTGCCACCCGCACCGCGTCGGCGGTTGCCCCAACATCGTGGGCACGGATGATCCGTGCCCCCTGGAACACGGCGACGGCCGCCGCCGCCAGGCTGCCTGGCAACCGCTCCTCCACCGGGCGATCCAGCAGTTTGCCGATCATGGACTTGCGCGACATGCCGACGAGCACCGGTGGTCCGAGCGCCACGATCCGATCCAGGTGCCGGAGCAGCTGGTAGTTGTGCTCCAGCGTCTTACCGAAACCGAACCCCGGATCGAGCAGCATGCGCTCGCGTGGCAGCCCGGCCTCCTCGGCGGCGGCCATCCGTTCCGCCAAGCATTCGGCCACCTCGGTCACCACGTCATTGTAGCTCGGCGCATCCTGCATGGTCCGGGGCTGACCCTGCATGTGCATCAGACACACTGGGACGCCCAGCCCGGCGGCTGCCTCCGCGGCCCCCGGCTCCTGCAGCGCACGGATGTCGTTGATCAAACCCGCCCCGGCGGCTACCGCCTCGCGGGCCACCTCGGGCTTGTAGGTGTCCACGGAGATCGGGCAATCGACCTCGCGGGCCAGGGCCTCGACGACCGGGACCACTCGCTCAAGCTCCTGCTCCAGCGGCACCGGCGGCGCACCGGGGCGGCTCGACTCGCCTCCGACATCGATCAGGTCGGCGCCCTCGGCCACCATCCGCCGGGCATGGGCGCGCGCCTGCTCCAGGTCGAGGAAGTGGCCCCCGTCCGAAAAGGAGTCCGGGGTCACGTTGAGCACGCCCATAACCCGCGGCCGATCTAACGAGAGGGGGCGGCCCCCGCAATGGAGAACCGCCCCGTCGGACAACGCCACCATCAGTGTTCGCCTACGGGTCCGCCGATGGGTCCCTCGCGGCCGTCGTCCTTGCCATCCGTTTCGGCCTGGTCGTCAACCCCGACCGTCTCGCCCTCGTCGGTGGAGCCACCGCCCTGATCGCGATCCTGCCACCCCTTGGGCGGCCGGGGCTCCTTGCCCTGCATGATGTCATCGATCTGGTCGCGGTCGATGGTCTCGTACTTCATCAGGGCATCGGCCATGATATGGAGCTTTTCCAGGTTCTCCTGGAGGATCTTCTCCGCGGCGGTGTAGTTGCTGTCGATCACCGCCCGGACCTCCTCGTCGATGGCGTGCTGCGTCTCGTCCGAGACCTCCTTCTGCTGCGCCATCGAGCGGCCGAGGAAGACTTCGCCCTCCTCTTCGCCGTAGGCAAGCGGGCCAAGCCGCGCCGAGAGCCCCCACTTGGTGACCATGTTGCGGGCAATCTCGGTGGCCCGCTGGATGTCGTTCTGGGCACCGGTGGTGACCCGGTCGTTGCCAAAGATCAGCTCCTCGGCGATCCGGCCGCCAAAGAGGCTGGCAATCATGCTGTCCAGGCGCTGCTTGGTGTAGCTGTACCGATCCTCTTCCGGGAGGAACATGGTCACGCCCAACGCACGACCGCGTGGGATGATCGTCACCTTATGGACCGGATCATGCTCCGGGGTGCGCAGGCCGACGATGGCGTGCCCAGCCTCGTGGTAGGCCGTGAGCTTCTTCTCGTCTTCCTTCATCACCATGGACTTGCGCTCGGAGCCCATCATGATCTTGTCCTTGGCCTGCTCGAAGTCCGTCTGATCGACGGCCTCCTTGTTGGCCCGCGCTGCGAACAGCGCCGCCTCGTTGACCAAGTTCTGCAGATCGGCCCCGGAGAAGCCCGGCGTTCCGCGGGCGATGATCTCGGGCCGGACGTCGTCGGCCATGGGCACCTTGCGCATGTGCACGTTCAGGATCTGCTCGCGTCCGCGCACATCCGGCAGCGGCACCACCACCTGGCGGTCGAAGCGGCCGGGGCGCAGCAGTGCCGGGTCGAGCACGTCCGGCCGGTTGGTGGCGGCGATGACGATGATGCCCTCGCTGCCCTCGAAACCGTCCATCTCGACGAGCATCTGATTTAGCGTCTGCTCGCGCTCGTCGTGACCGCCACCGAGCCCGGCGCCGCGTTGACGGCCGACGGCGTCCAGCTCATCGATGAAGATGATGCACGGCGCCTGCTTCTTGGCCTGCTGGAACATGTCCCGCACCCGGGAGGCGCCGACGCCGACGAACATCTCGACGAAGTCCGAGCCGGAGATGGAGAAGAACGGCACCCGCGCCTCGCCGGCGATGGCCTTGGCGAGCAGGGTCTTGCCGGTTCCCGGCGGCCCGACCATGAGCACGCCGCGCGGGATGGTCCCGCCGAGCTTCTGGAACTTGCTTGGGTCGCGCAGGAAGTCCACAAGCTCCTTGACGTCCTCCTTGGCCTCGTCGCAGCCGGCCACGTCCGAGAAGCTGTGCTTGCTCTGCTCCTCGGTCATCATCTTGGCCTTGCTCTTGCCGAAGGACATCGCCCCGCGGCCGCCACCGCCTCCCTGCATCTGGCGCATGAAGTAGATCCACACGGCGATCAGCAGCAGGAAGGGCGTCCACGAGATGAGGATCTGCAGGAGCATGCTGTCTTCCTCAGCCCGCTCCGCATCGATGGTGACGCCGTGCTCGAGCAGTTCGCCGATCAGCGCCCGGTTGTCCACCTCGGGGTTGAAGGTCAGGTACTCGTTGCCGTCGGCGTGCTGGATGGTGATCTCCTCGCCCCGGATCAGCACCTCGCGGATATTGCCGCGCTCGACCTCGTTGAGGAACTCGGAGTAGGGGACCTTCTCGGTCACATCCGCCGACTGCTCCTGGAAGTTGCTGAATACGGACATCAGCACGACGGCGATGATGACCCAAAGGATCAGATTCTTGGCCATGTCGCTCACGGCGTCACCTCAATCTGCCTGAATGCGGCACCTGATAGGCACCTTACTATACCGTCGGACCGCGAGCCAGAAGGTAGACCTCCCGACTGCCCGACCTGGAGGCGTCCGGTTTGCGAGAGAGGACGCGGGAGAAGCGCCGTGTCAGCTCGCCGCGGAACGTGTCGAACCCCTCGCCGTGGAAGACCTTGACGAGGAAGTCACCATCCTTATGCAAGAATTGACCGGCAAAGTCGGCGGCGAGTTCCGCCAGCCCCATCGCCGCCGGCTGATCCACCGCGCTGTGCCCGGTCAGATTTGGCGCCATGTCGGAGAGCACCACATCCACCGGGCGCCCGCCCAGCGCGGTCTCCACGGCGCGCAGCCCGTCGTCGGTGGAAAAGTCGGCGTGGACGAACGTAACCCCGGGCAGGGGTTCCATCTCCAGCAGGTCGATGGCGACGACCAACCCCGACGCGCCCACCTTAGGCGCCGCCAGCTGCGACCACCCACCGGGCGCGGCGCCCAGGTCAACAACCACCTGACCGGGGCGCAGGAGCCCGTCGCGCTGGTCGATCGCCTCGAGCTTAAGTGCTGCCCGCGAGCGCCACCCCTCAGCACGGGCACGGCGGACGAACGGATCGCTTTCGTGCCGGCTCCGCCGGGCCCGGGAGTTGCAGCCGCTGCGCCGCCGCCTACAGGCCGCCATGCCCGCCCCCTTCCGCCACGCGGCGGCGCGCCACGGCACGTGCGCGCAGCACGACCCAGCCGGCACCCAGGCTGGCGACCACCAGCACGCCGAGCGCCTCCTGCCAGGCGGCGAGATCGAGACCCAGCGTCAGGAAGTACGCCGAGATGATCACCAGCACCACCACACCCAGCTCGATCTTGACCTCGCGCAGCGGCCCGCCGCTTGCCCGGACCACGCCACGGCGTGATAGCCTTCTTGCTTTATCGTCACCAGGCACCAAACACCTCCATGCATCTAGATCCGGATCAACTCAAGCAACTCCGCCGGCTCGGCCACGCCCTCAAGCCCGTCGTCCTGACCGGGGCCGCCGGCCTCAGCGAGGGGGTCCTGGAGGAGATTGAGCGTGCCCTGGACGACCACGAGCTGATCAAGGTGAAGCTCGCCGGCGCCAGCAAGGAGGAGCGCCAGGCCATGACCGAGGAGATTGCCGAACAGACCGGGGCGATCGTGGTCCAGACCATCGGTCGGATCGTCCTGCTCTATCGAGAGAACCCGGAGAAGAGCCAAGTCCTGATCTGAGCTCCCGCGCGGCAGACGCTCAGCGTCCCTGTTCCGCGGTGTCGACGGCATCACCGTCACCTGCCGCCAGCCGCGGTTCGATCCCGCCGAGTACCAGGACCAGCGCAATGGCACTGGCCACGAAGTAGAGGCTTTCGGCGGCACGCAGGGCCGAGAGGTACCCGACTTCACCGGCCTGCTCAGTTAAAACCGCCATCGGTGGCCGCACCCAGAACTCTCCCACCGCCAGCACGACCGCCAACAGCACCAGCAGCCACAGCCGCCAGTGGGCCGCCAGCGGACGGATCCGGTGGCGCAACTGTGTCGGTATCAGCAGCGCGGCACACACCAGGGCGATCCAAGCCACCAGGCCGGTGATCTCGCCGACCAACGCCGCCGCCTGGGCGGTGTCCTCCAGCGTGCGAAACAGCAATGGCGAGACGATGTAGCCGACGCTCCACAGCGCGCCGGCCAGCATCGTCAGCGCCACCCGCTCGGCCGCGCGGATCAGCACCGCACCTCCACCGCCGGGCCGCTGCGGGCAAGCTGCCCGCACCTACTCATAGCGGACCTCGACGATCTCATAGGTCCGCTCACCGCCCGGGGCCTGCACCACGGCCTCGTCACCCTCCTCCTTGCCGATCAGCGCGCGGGCGATGGGCGAGTTGACCGAGATGAGGTGCTGCTTGATGTCCGCCTCGTCCTCGCCAACGATCTGATAGCTGACCGTCTCCTCGGTGTCGGTGTCCTCGAGCGCCACGGTCGCCCCGAAGACGATCTTCGGGGCCGCCTGCACCGTCGCCGGGTCAATGATCTGGGCGTTGGACAGTTTGCCCTCGATCTCCTGGATACGGCCCTCAATAAAACTCTGCTGCTCGCGCGCGGCGTGATACTCGGCGTTCTCTTTTAGGTCGCCGTGTTCCCGCGCCTCGGCAATCGCCTGGATGACCCGCGGGCGATCCTCGTGCTTGAGCCGCTGAAGCTCCTCACGCAGCTTCTCTGCGCCACGAACCGTCAACGGTATCTTGCTCATCCCGTCATCTCCCTGTGCAGGGCGTGAAGGGGGCGGGCCTCCCAGTCCTTCATGTGATCCAGTGCCAGGCACGTGGCCCGGGCACCCGCGATGGTCGTCGTGTAGCAGACCTTGCGCTGCAGCGCCTCGCGGCGGATCGAGTAGGAGTCGGCAATGGCCTGCCGCCCCTCGGTGGTATTCACGATCAGATCGATCTCGTCGTTCTTGATGGCGTCCACGACATGCGGCCGACCCTCGATGACCTTGTTAATCCGGCGCACCTCCAGGCCCGCCTCCTCGAGGGCGGCCGCGGTGCCATGGGTGGCGATCAAGCGAAAGCCGCGCCGAACCAGGTCCCGCGCCACCTCGACCGCTGCCTCCTTGTCCACCTCACGCACACTGACAAAGGCACAGCCGCCCCGCGGCAGGGTCACCCCCGCAGCCAGCTGAGCCTTCGCGTAGGCCTCCCCGAAACAGGCGCCAATACCCATCACTTCGCCGGTAGACTTCATCTCCGGACCGAGGATGGGATCGACACCGGGGAACTTGAGGAACGGGAAGACCGCCTCTTTTACGGAATAGTAGTTAGGGATGACCTCGTTCACCACCCCCTGCTCCGCCAGGGTGCGGCCGGCCATGCAGCGGGCGGCCACCTTAGCCAGCGGCACGCCACACGCCTTGGCGACGTAGGGCACGGTCCGCGAGGCGCGCGGGTTGACCTCCAGTAGGAAGATGCGCTGCCCCTGGATGGCGAACTGCACGTTCATCAGCCCGACCACCCCGAGCTCCCGGGAGAGCAGGCGCACCTGCTCGCGGATCCGATCCTGCACATCCTGCCCCAGCGTGTAGGGCGGGATAGAGCAGGCGGAGTCGCCGGAGTGGACGCCGGCCTGCTCGATATGCTGCATGATGCCGCCAATCACCACCTGATCGCCGTCGCTGACGGCGTCCACGTCGACCTCCACGGCATCGTCGAGGAAGCGGTCAAGCAGCACCGGCGAGTTGTGCGAAACCCGCACGGCCTCGTTCATGTACTGGCGCAGCTCGCTCTCCTCGTAGACGATCTCCATCGCCCGACCACCAAGGACGTACGAGGGGCGCACCACCAGCGGATAACCGATCTCGGCAGCCAGCTGCAGGGCCTCGGTCTCCGTGCGGGCGGTGCGGTTCGGCGGCTGCATCAGATCGATGCGGCCGATCATGTCCTGGAAGCGCTCCCGGTCCTCGGCCAGATCGATGGAGTCCGGGGTCGTACCGATGATCGGCGTCCCGGCGGCCTCGAGTTCGCGGGCGAGCTTCAGCGGCGTCTGCCCGCCGTACTGGACGATCACCCCGTCCGGCTGCTCCGTCTCGACCACCTCCAGCACGTCCTCCAGGGTCAACGGCTCGAAGTAAAGCCGATCCGAGGTGTCGTAGTCGGTGGAGACGGTCTCGGGGTTGCAGTTGACCATGATGGTCTCGTAGCCGTCATCGCGAAGGGCCAGCGAGGCGTGGACGCAGCAATAGTCGAACTCGATCCCCTGCCCGATACGGTTCGGCCCGCCGCCGAGAACCATGATCTTCTTGCGTCCGCTCGGCTCTGCCTCGCACTCCTCCTCGTAGGTGGAGTAGAGGTAGGCGGTGGCGGTGGGGAACTCGGCGGCGCAGGAGTCCACCCGCTTGAACACCGGCCGCACGCCCAGATCGCGGCGGCGCTGGCGCACCTGGGACTCCTTGACGCCCCACAGGGCCGCCAGACGGGCATCGGAGAAACCGCGCCGCTTGAGGCGCAGCAGCGCCCCGGCATCACAGTCGTCCAGGGTCGAGGCGGCGACCTCCCCCTCCACGGCGATCAGCTCCTCGACCTGCGCGAGGAACCACGGGTCGATGGCCGTCATGCCATGGACCTCATCGAGGGTGAAGCCGACCCGGAACGCATCCCCCAGGTGCAGAACCCGATCCGGGGTCGGCTGACGCAGCGAGTGGCGCACCGTATCGCGCACGTCCGTGCGACTGTGGTCCAGCCGCTCGTCGAGCCCGGACAGATCCTGCTCCAGTCCCCGCAGGGCCTTCTGGAAAGACTCCTGGAAGGTCCGTCCGATGGCCATGACCTCGCCCACGGACTTCATCTGGGTCGTCAGGTAGCAGTCGGCCTGCGGGAATTTCTCAAACGTGAAACGCGGGATCTTGGTGACGACGTAGTCGATCGTCGGCTCGAAGGAGGCCGGGGTGGCACCACCGGTGATCTCGTTGCGCAGTTCGTCGAGCGTGTAGCCGACGGCCAGCTTGGCCGCCACCTTGGCGATGGGGAAGCCGGTCGCCTTGGAGGCCAGCGCCGACGAGCGCGACACCCGCGGGTTCATCTCGATGATCACCATGCGCCCGTTGTCCGGGTTGATGGCGAACTGGACGTTGGAGCCGCCGGTCTCCACGCCGATCTCCCGCAGCACCGCCAGCGATGCGTCGCGCATCAGCTGGTATTCCTTGTCGGTGAGGGTCTGCGCAGGGGCCACCGTGACCGAATCACCGGTGTGCACCCCCATGGGATCGAGGTTCTCGATGGAGCAGATGATGATGGCGTTGTCGTGGCGATCGCGCACGACCTCCATCTCGTACTCCTTCCAGCCGAGGACCGACTCCTCGAGCTGCACCTCGTTGGTGTAGGAGAGGTCGAGGCCGCGCTCGACGATCTCGTGAAACTCCTCCCGGTTGTAGGCGATGCCGCCGCCGGAGCCGCCCAGGGTATAGGACGGGCGGATGATGACCGGGAAGCCGATCCGTGCCTGCGCCGCCTGGGCCTCGGCCATAGAGCGGGCGATCTCGGCGCGCGGCGACTCGAGCCCGATCCGCGACATGGCGGCGCGAAACGCCTCGCGCTCCTCGGCCTTGTCGATCGCCTCACGGGTGGCGCCGATCATCTCAACACCGAAGCGCTCCAGCACGCCGTGCTTGACCAGGTCGAGGGCGCAGTTGAGCGCCGTCTGCCCACCCATGGTCGGCAGGACCGCATCGGGCTGCTCGCGCTCGATGATCCGCGAGACCGTCTGCCACTCCACCGGCTCGATATAGACCGCATCGGCGGTCTCCGGGTCGGTCATGATGGTCGCCGGGTTGGAGTTGACCAGGATGACCCGGTAGCCCTCCTCACGCAGCGCCTTGCACGCCTGCGCCCCGGAGTAGTCGAACTCGCACGCCTGGCCGATGACGATGGGGCCGGCGCCGATGATCAGGATCGATTGGATGTCAGTTCTTTTCGGCATGATTCCAGAGTGCTCGGGGTCCAGTGGTCGGCGGTCGCCTGTGATGCGGCTGCGCAGTGCTCAGTCACGCTCCATCATCTCGACGAAGCGCTGGAACAGCGGACGCATGTCGTGGGGACCGGGGCTTGCCTCCGGGTGGCCCTGGAAGCTGAAGGCAGGCACGTCGGTGCGCCGGATACCCTGTAGCGAGCCGTCGAACAGCGAGCGGTGCGTCGCCTCCAGGTGGTCGGGAAGGCTGCCCTCGTCCACCGCGAAGCCGTGGTTCTGGCTGGAGATCAGCACCTGCCCGGAGGCCAGGTCGATCACCGGGTGATTGGCACCGTGGTGGCCGAATTTCATCTTCTCGGTCCGCGCCCCGCTGGCCAGCCCCAGCAGCTGATGGCCCAGGCAGATGCCGAAGGTCGGGATGCGATGCTCCTCCAAGAGCTCGCGGATGGTCGCCACCGCGTAGTCCATCGGCTCCGGGTCACCCGGCCCGTTGGAGAAGAACAAGCCGTCCGGCTGCAGCTTGAGGACATCCGCAGCCCCGGTCCGCGCCGGTACCACCGTGACCCGGCAGTCGGCGTCGACCAGCAGGCGCAGGATCTGCTGCTTGATCCCGTAATCGAAAGCCACCACGTGGTATCGCCCCGACTCACCGCGCTCCGCCGCATCGGCAAGACCATCGTCCAGGGTCCAGGTCCCGCGCTGCCACGGCCGACGGGTCTTGGTGCCCGCCTCGCCGGCCAGGTCACGGCCACTCATGCCGCCGTAGCCCTGGGCCTGAGCCAGCGCCCAGGCCTCGTCCAGCGACTCGCCGGCGACCAGGCAACCACCCTGGGCTCCGCCCTCGCGGAGGCGGCGGGTTAGCTTGCGGGTATCGATCCCGGAAACCGCCACCACCCCCTGGTCACGCAGCCAGGCCGTCAGCCCCTTCTCGGCACGCCAGTTGCTGGCCCGCGGCGGCACATCGCGCACCACCAGCCCCGCCAGCCGAGCGCGGTCGTCCTCGCGGTCGACGCTGTTGATGCCGGTGTTGCCGATGTGGGGGTAGGTCAGGGTCACGATCTGACCGGCGTAGGACGGGTCGGTGGCGATCTCCTGGTAACCCGTCATCGCGGTATTGAAGACCACCTCGCCGGTGACGGCCCCGTCGGCGCCCACCGCCTCGCCGTGGAAAACCGTACCGTCCTGGAGGACGAGCAGTGCTGGCCGGGTCAACGCAGCCTCCCCTGTCTGGAGCTCAACGGCCCCGCCCGGACAAGCCACGGACGGGGTGCGGGCATGCAAAAAACGGGAGGGTTTACCCCTCCCGTCCATGGAATCGCCAAACCGCGCCCTCCGGCGCGTAGACTCCGGTATTCTACCGGGGCCAGCGGTGATCTGTCACGGCTTTGCGGCGCATTTCAACCACCCGGTCGCCCCCGCCGGAGCGCGGTGCAGACCGCACTCGCGCTGACCCGATGCCTCCCACCACCACCGCCCGGCGCGGGCATCCTCACCCGGAGCAACCGGCCGGGTACACGGCGCACACCCGATACTGCGATACCCTTGATCGTAGAGTTCGTTGTACGGCACACGGCGGCTGCGCAGGTAGGCCCATACATCGTCCTCACGCCACTCCGCCAGCGGGTTGACCTTCACTAGGCCGTGGTGCTCGTCGAACCCCTCGACGACCACCTCCTGGCGGGTGACGGCCTGGGCGCGGCGCATCCCGGTCAGCCAGGCACGCTGCCCGGCCAGGGCGCGCTGCAGCGGCGCCACCTTCCGGGCATGGCAGCACGCCCGCCGGGCCTCGATGCCATGGTAGAACCCGTTGGCGCCGTAATGCGCCACAAAACCCTCCACCTCAGCCGGATTGGGGAAGTAGGTGCGCACCACCGGGCCGTAACGCTCCAGCACCTGCTGCTGCAGTGCGTAAGTCTCCGCCGGCAGCCGCCCGGTATCCAGGGTAAAGACCCCGATCCCCGGCGCGTGCCTGCGGATCAGGTCCAGCAGCACCATGTCCTCGGCGCTGAAGCTGGAGGCCAGCGCCGCGGGCAGCAGCTCGGCCTCGACCCGCTCCAGGACCTGCACGGCCTGACAAACCCGCGCCCTGAGCGCCGGCGCCAAGTCCCGCTCGACAGATACTGCTCGGGATTCGCTCATCGATCTGCCTCCCCGTCTGTTCCCGCCTTGATCCGGACGAGCCGATCGCCCCAGACGCTGCGGCGGGCTTCAGCGGCGTCCGCACCCTTGCTCACCCTAGGCGCCTCTGCCGGCGGCGTGAAATACGGATTCGGCATTTTGTTACCACAGCCCGGCATATCCCCCCGCGGCATCCCGACCGCCCTACAAAAAAACCGGCACACCCCCTACCATGAGAGGTTTCTCCATGAACCCGAGGACACCCTTTGACCGCCCTAGCCGTCTCCGACCTGACCAAGACCTACGCCGGGGGGCATATCGCGCTGCACGGCATCAATCTGACCGTCGACGCGGGCGCTTTCTTCGGGCTGCTGGGACCCAACGGGGCGGGCAAATCCACCCTCATCGGGATCGTCTCGACGCTGGTCAACAAGAGCGGCGGGACGGTACGCGTCTTTGGCCACGACCTGGACCGCGACCCCTGGGCGGTCAAGTCTTCCATCGGCCTGGTCCCGCAGGAGTTCAACTTCAACACCTTCGAGACCGTGGAGCAGATCGTGGTCAACCAGGCCGGCTACTACGGTATCCCGCGCCGGTTAGCCCGCCAGCGTGCCGAGCACTACCTCCATAGCCTGGGCCTGTGGGAACGGCGTGAGACCGTCTCGCGCACGCTCTCCGGCGGGATGAAACGCCGGCTGATGATCGCCCGGGCGCTGATGCACGAACCGCAGCTTCTGATCCTCGACGAGCCCACCGCCGGCGTGGACATCGAGCTGCGCCGCTCCATGTGGGACTTCCTGCGCCACATCAACGACCAGGGCACCACCATCATCCTCACCACGCACTACCTCGAGGAGGCCGAGAGCCTCTGCAAGGACATCGCCATCATTGATGATGGACGGATCATCGAGAACACCGACGTCAAGAGCCTGCTCCAGCGCCTGTCCACCCACGCCTTCCTGCTCGACGTCGATCGGGTCCCCCGGCCGCTGCCGCAGCTGGACGACTTCGCCCTGCGCCAGGTTGATGACTACGTCCTGGAAGCGGAGGTGCCGCGCGGCCGAGCTCTGACTGACCTGTTCGCCGCCCTCTCCAAGCACGGGATCACGGTCAGCAGCATGCGCAACAAGTCGAACCGCCTCGAGGAACTCTTCCTGCGCCTGGTAGAGAGCAGCGACCCGGCTCCGGTGACGCCGGACAATGCCGATAGGCAGGAGGTCGTCTCTTGAACCGGCCCCAGGGATCCTCGCGCCGCTACGGCAGCCAGGGTACGCCGTCGCGAACCCGCGCCGCCCTGGTCTCGCTGCAGACCATTGTCTACAAGGAGACCCACCGCTATCTGCGGATCTGGATCCAGACCCTGGTGCCGCCGGCGATCACCATGACCCTCTACTTCGTGATCTTCGGCGCCCTGATCGGCGAACGGGTCGGCGAGATGGAGGGCTACCGATACATGGAGTACATCGCCCCCGGCATCATCATGCTGGCGGTGATCACCAACTCCTACAACAACGTGGTTTCGTCGTTCTTCGGCGCCAAGTTCCAGCGCCACATCGAGGAGATGCTGGTCTCGCCGACACCCAACATCGTCATCCTGCTGGGCTATATCGCCGGAGGTGTGGGGCGCGGGCTGTTCACCGGCGCGATCGTCACCGCCGTGGCGCTGATGTTCACCTCCCTGCCCATCCACAACTGGGCAATCACCATCTCGGTGGTGGTCCTGACCGCGGTGCTGTTCTCCATCGGCGGCTTCATCAACGCCATCTACGCGCGCAAGTTCGACGACATCGCCATCATCCCCACGTTTGTTCTGACCCCGCTGACCTACCTCGGCGGCGTGTTCTACTCGATTTCGCTGCTGCCGGAGTTCTGGCAGGGGGTGTCGCTGGCCAACCCAATCCTCTACATGGTCAACGCCTTCCGCTACGGTATCCTCGGCTCGGCCGACGTCCACATCGCCGTGTCGTACGCGATGATGCTCGCCTTCATCGCGGCCTTCGGCGGGTTTGCCCTCTATCTGCTAAACCGGGGGACAGGGCTGCGCTCCTGATCCGTAGCCCGTGCATTCGCACCATCCGAGGGAGCTCTCATGGAACCGGCCCACAGCCCGCTGCTGACCGACCTCTACCAGCTGACCATGGTCGACAGCTACCTCCAGCAGGGCATGGACGCCCCGGCCTCCTTCGAGCTGTTCAGCCGCAAGCTGCCCCCGGGGCGCGGTTTCTACATCGCCGCGGGCATCGAGGCAGTGGTCGACTGGCTGACGGAGATGCGCTTTGGCGACGCGGAGCTGGACTGGATCCGGACCTGCGGACACTTCCGCGCCGGCTTGGCCGAAGAACTGGCACAGCTGCGCTTTACCGGTCACGTCGAGGCCGTGCCGGACGGCACCATCCTCTTCCCCCAGGAGCCGATCCTGCGTGTGACCGCCCCGCTGCCCGAGGCCCAGCTGATCGAGAGCCGGGTCATGAACCTGGTCCACCTGCACAGCCTGCTCACCAGCAAGGCCGCCCGCGCGGTACTGGCCGCCGGGGGCGGCAGCCTGGTGGACTTCGGCATGCGCCGCGCCCACGGCGCCGAGGCCGCCATGGCCGCTGCACGCAGCACCTGGATCGCCGGCTACGCCGGCACCGCCACCTGTCTGGCCGGCGCCCGGTACGACATCCCCACCGTGGGCACAATGGCCCACTCCTACGTGCTCGCCTTCGACCGCGAGATCGACGCCTTCCGCGCCTTCGCCACCGCCCATCCGCGGAACGTGGTGCTGCTGATCGACACCTACGACACCGCCGACGGGGCTCGGAAGACGGTCCAGCTTGCCCGGGAGGGTCACCCCGTCCACGGCGTGCGCATCGACAGCGGCGACCTCGGGGCCGAAGCCAGACGCGTGCGCCGCATCCTGGACGAGGGTGGGCTGGAGCAGGTGCGCATCCTGGTCAGCGGTGACCTGGATGAGTATGCCATCGCCCGCCTGCGCGCCGACGCAGCCCCCATCGACGGTTTCGGCCTGGGCACACGGATGGACACCGCCGCCGATCAGCCCCACCTGGACATGGCGTACAAACTACAGGAGTATCGCGGCGTTGCCCGGCGCAAACGCTCCGTGGGGAAGATGCACTGGCCGGGCCGCAAGCAGGTCCGGCGGCGCTTCGTCGATGGTGTGGCCGCCGGCGACACCCTCTGCCTGGCCGAGGAGGAGCTGCCCGGGGCGCCATTGCTCACCGAAGTCATGGACGGCGGCCAGCGTACCCGCTCCCCGGAGGGCACCGCCGCCATCCGCGAGCGAGTGCGGGAGGGGCTCGCCGCCCTGCCCGAGGCCTGCCGCGCGCTGGAGGCGGAGCCGGACCTCTACCCTGTGGAGGTCTCCACCCGGCTGCGCGCCTGCGCCGAGGCCACGGACCGCCAGCGCCACTAGCCGGAGTCCCCCGTCCCGCGCATGCCCTCAAGCAGATCGCTGAGGGCGAATCCGTAGCGCTCGGCGATGGCTTTCAGCTCGCGCCGCGCCTGGACGATGTTCTCCCGGCGACGGCGCTCGATCTCGCGTTCCACATCCTTGCGCAGGTCGCGCAACTGCTCCACCGAGTACCTGGACAGATCCTCCATCACGCTCCCTTTCGGCCCGATACGCCCATCACGGATTGAGCAGGAAATGGCTCCAGCCGTCCGGTCGGTGCTCGTATCGCTCGCGCTGATGCAGGCGTCCGTCACCGGCCGACCAGAGTTCGATACTGGACGGGATTATACGGTAACCGGACCAGTGCGGGGGACGCGGCACCCGCTCCGGAAAGCGCGACTCGACCTCCTCCAGGCGGGCCTCCAGCTCGTGACGGCTGGCCAGCGGGTCGGACTGATGCGAGGCCCACGCTCCCAGCTGGCTGAGCCGCTCCCGCTGCGCCCAGTAGTGGTCCGCCTCACTCGCACTCACCGCTGCTACCACGCCGCGAATCTCGACCTGCTCGTAGAGGGGCTGGAAATGGAAGCACAGCGCCGCGCGGGGATTGGCCGCTAGGTGCTGCCCCTTGCGGCTGTTGCGATTGGTGTAGAACACGGCGCCCTGGTGGTCCAGCTGTTTGAGCAACACCGTCCGCGCCGCCGGCCAGCCGTCGGGGCCGACCGTCGCCAGAACGCCGGCGGTAGGCTCCGGCAGGTCCGTGGCCCGGGCCCGCTCCAGCACCTGGTGCACCCGGCTCAGCGCCTCCTGGTAGATCGTATCCGAATCCATCCCCGGTTCACTCATTGGGTTCGACCCTCAACGTCAGTCCCTCCTTGCTGACCACCCGCACCCGCTGACCGCTACGCACCGGGCGGACCGCCACGGCATTCCAGCGCTCGCCGGCGTAGCGCACATGGCCCGTGGCATCGAAAGCCTCCTCGGCGATGGCCTCGGCATCGATCAGCTCATCGGCCCCGCCGAGCTTCGGCCGTCGCCACGCCCGAGCGGCCATGGTGGCCACCCCGGTGAAGACGATCAGGCTAGCGACCGTAAACCCGGCGATCAGGCCGATCGAGACCTGGAAGGCCTCGAGATCGGTATCGAACAGCATGATCGAACCGAGCACAAAGGCAACGGCTCCACCGATGCCCATGATCCCGAAACTGGGCATGAACGCCTCGGCGATCATGAAGGCGATCCCCAGCCCGATCAGCCCCAACCCGGCGTAGGTGATCGGCAGGGCCTGGAAGGCGTAAAGCGCCAGCAGCAGGCTGATGCCGCCGAGCACCCCCGGCACCAGGGAGCCGGGATTGATCAGCTCGAAGATGATGCCGTAGATCCCGACCAGCATCAGGATATAGGCCACGTTGGGATTGGTGATCACCGCCAGCAGGCGGTTGCGCCAGTCTGGCTCAAGCAGCTCCACCTCCAGCCCGGCGGCCTCGATGGCGCGCTCGCCCACCGGGAACTTGACCACCATGCCGTCGGCCTTGGCGAGGAGTTCGTCCACGTCCTCGGCGACAAAGTCGATCACCCCCAGCTCGGCCGCCTCGCTGGCCGAGGCGCTCACCGACTCGCGCACCGCCTTCTCCGCCCACTCGGCGTTGCGCCCGCGCAGCTCGGCCAGGCCCTTGATGTAGGAGACCGCGTCCTCAATGATCTTGCGCTCCATGGCATCCGGGCGCTCGTCCGCCCGCTCTTCCGCCGGCTCGTCCTCGTCGCGGGCTTCCTCGTCGTCGTCCTCGCCGAGCAGATCCTGGAGTTCGTCGAAGCCCTCGCCGTCGCGCTCCTCGTCGTCCCCGCCGGGGAAGATCCCACCACCGCCACCGCCGATCTGCACCGGCGTGGCCGCACCCAGGTTGGTTGCCGGCGCCATGGCCGCAACATGGGAGGCGTAGAGGATGTAAGTCCCGGCACTCGCCGCCCGGGAACCACTGGGCGCGACATAGGTGGCCACGGGGATTTCGCTGGCGAGGATCTCGCCGATGATGTCGCGCATGGCGTCATCGAGGCCGCCCGGGGTGTTCATGCGCAGGATGACCAGCCTGGCGCCGCGCTCCTGCGCCTCGGCGAGGCCGCGGACGATATAGTCGGTGGTTGCCGGGCCGATGGGCCCCTTGACCTCGAGCATCAGCGCCGTACCGGCCGCTTCCTCATCGGCGTCCGGCGTTGTCTCGGCACTGCCCAGCGGCACGGCCGAGAGGAAGTAGGCGAGCAGGACGGCAAGCAGACGTCGAATCCACATGGCCAGGCACACCTCCAGAAAGCGGCGAGGGCCGACAAGCCCTCGCCGCCTGTCCGATCAACGCGCCTTGAGCGCGGCGAGGATCTCGTCCCGCACCGTCTCCACGGGCCGCTGCCCGTCGACGGTGATGTAGGCGGGCGCATCGGCACCACCCTTTTGCGCCCACTGGGAATAGTAGTCGACCAGCGGCCGGGTCTGCTCGTGATACACCGAAAGGCGGTGGCGGACGGTTTCCTCGCGGTCGTCATCGCGCTGGACCAGGTCTTCGCCGGTGACGTCGTCCTTGCCCTCTTCGCGGGGCGGATTGTGCTTGATGTGGTAGACCCGCCCGGAACCGGGATGGACGCGCCGCCCGGCCATCCGATCGACGATCTCCTCGTCGGGCACCTGGATCTCGACCACGGCATCGATGCCGATCCCCTGCTCGTTCAGGCCATCCGCCTGGGCGATCGTCCGCGGGAAACCGTCGAACAGGAAGCCGTTGCCGCAGTCTGGCTGAGCGACCCGCTCCTCGATCAGGCCAAGGATGATATCGTCCGACACGAGGCCACCCTCATCCATGATCTTCTTGGCCTGCTGCCCGAGCGGGGTGCCGGCCTTGACGGCGGCGCGCAGCATGTCACCGGTGGAGATCTGAGGGATGCCGAAGGCCTCACAGATATGGGCAGCCTGCGTACCTTTCCCGGCGCCCGGAGGGCCTAATAGAATGAGCCGCATTGATTCACCTCGTATATCGTTTAGTGGGATATGCCGTCGAGGCCGAGGGGCCTGCGACACGAACGCAAACGAACAAGAAGACGAAAGGCTGATGAGACGGCACGTATGCAGAGTCGCCGCGGTGGCGATGTTGGGCGCGAGCGTATCACCGGCCCTGGCCACCTGCAATGACGCGCCCGCCCCCGGCGTCAACTGGTTCAACTGCGACCTGAGCGAGGCACAGCTCGCCGGTGAGGACCTAGAGGGGGCGGTACTCGGACGCAGCCGACTGGAAGGGGCCAACCTGGAGGGGGCCCACCTGCGGCGGGCAGACCTGACCAGTGTCAGCGCCGCCGGCGTCAACCTGCGCGACGCCAACCTGTCGCGGGCCCGGCTGAGCTCCGGGGATTTTACCGACGCCGACCTCTCGGGCAGCGACCTGCGAGACGCCCGGGCAGGCCGCGCCGATTTTGAGGGTGCCCGGCTCGACGGCGCCATCGCCACCGGTATCGACCTCAACAGCGCCCGCATGCGCGGCGCCAGCCTGCAGGACGCCGATCTGAGCGGTGCCTCGCTGCGGCGCACGGGCCTGCGCGAGCTGCAGGCAGCGAGGGCGAAGCTGGCCGGGGCCGATCTCAACGGCGCGGATCTAGAGGGGGCCAACCTCTCGGGAGCGGAGATGCGGCAAGTGGATCTGCGCGATGCGAACCTAGTCGATGTGGACTTCACGGACGCCGACTTGGGGCGGGCCGACCTGCGCGGCGCGGACCTCAGCGGCGCCGATTTCGCCGAGGCCCGCCTCGGCAGCACCCTGTGGACCGACGGCCGGCGCTGCCGCCCCACCTCCGTGGGGGAGTGCCAGTAGCGGCGCCCGCAGGCGCCGCGCCTAATGCAGGCGCAGCGCCGTCATGCGGCCGCGGGCATCCAAGACGTAGACATCGCCGTCGCCGGTGACCACCGGAGGCCTCTCCAGGGGCACGTCAGAGAGGCGCTCCCGCGCCACCAGCTCTCCGTCGCGCAGGCGCAGCCAGTTGACGTGTCCGGCATCGTCGCCCATCACCAGGTAGCCCTCGTGGACCACAGGGCGCGTTAGGGCCAGCCCCTCGAGGGCCTCCTGTCGCCAGGCGGTGGCACCGTTACGCCGATCGAAGGCCCAGACCCGCCCGTCATCGGCGGCCAAGTAGACCTCCTCGCCCTGAGCGACCAGCCCTCGATGGCTTGCCACATCCCGGCTCCAGGCCTGGGCCCCGTTGGCGATGCGGACCGAACCGATCGCCCCCTGATAGGCCACGGCGTAGGCGGCACCGCGGTGAATGACCGGATCGGCGGCGATGTCCGACATACGCTCGAGTTCAGTCCGTCCCCGCGGCTCGGTGAGGGTGTGCTCCCAGCGCACGCTGCCATCGGCCACGTTCAGCGCCACCAGTCGCCCGTTCTGCAGACCCACCACCGCGGTACCGCCGCTGACCGCCGGCGCGCTGTTGCGACGCAGGGTCAGGGCGGGGATGCTGCGGTCGAAGATCCACTGCCGCGACCCGTCCTCGGCGTCGAGGCCGTAGATCCGGCCATCGGCGCTACGCGCCACCACCATCCCGCGGGTGTAGCGCGGGCTCGCCAGCACTTGGGCCGAGAGGCCGGTCATCCACGCCGGCTCGCCGCTGTCCCGTTCGTACGCGTAGACCCGCCCCTTGCGATCCCCCACCAGCAAGCGGTCACCGGCGACCACCGGACCGGCGGACAGGGGACGGTTTAGGCGATCGTGCCACAGCCCCTCGCGGGTCTCGGCATCGAGGGCCCGGACCCAGCCGCGGGCGTCAGCCACGTACAGCACGCCGTCCGCGTAAGCCGGCTCCAGAGCGAAGGCGCCGGACTCCAGGCTGCCCACCGGCCGCCCGCTCCAGACCAGTTCGACATCCAGCGTGTCGGTGGCCTCGACCTGCGGGTTGGGTAGCGGATCCTGCAGCGCGCAACCGGCCGCCATGCCGAGCACCGCAGCAACCCCGATGGAACGCAGTCCCGCGCGGATCACGCCTCACTCTCCACGGCCTGCAGCTTCAGGCGGACCAGCTCGCGTGACTGTGCGCCCAATCCTTCCTGATCCAGCGCCTGCTGATACGCTTCGGTGGCCTCGTCATAGCGACCGAGCTCGCGGAGCAGGTCACCACGCAGCTCGGCATAGGCGGCCGCAAAACCAGCCGAGACAGAACCCTCCAGCGCCGCCAGGGCCTCCTCCGCGTCAACCTCGCCGAGGACCCGGGCCTGGCGCAGCCGGGCGAGCTCCGCCATGGCGCTATGGTCGGCGTTGTCGATCAACCAGCCGAGCGTCTCCGCCGCACGCCGGTACGCGCCGGCTTCGGCCTGGATACGGGCCATGCGCAACGCAGTCAGCCCTGCGTAACCGCTGCGGGCGTGATCGTCGAGCACCCGCTGGCCCGCCTGCTCGGCCATCTCGGGCTCACCGGACCGGGTGGCCTGCAGGAACTCGGCGTAGGCCGCGGCGGCCTGCTGCGCGCCTCGCTCTTGCCAGGTGCCGTAGCCCCACCAGCCGGCCACGATCAGCACCGCCGCGGTCAAACCCAGCATGATCGACCCACCGTTGCGCCGCCACCAGTCCTTGAGCTGCTGAAGCTGTTCGTCGTCGGTGCGCTCCATCTCCAGTCCCCTTGCCAGCGACCGGGGCTACGCCCCGATCAGCCCTCGCAGATATTTGACTGCGTCGTCGAAGGGCAGCCGCTGCTGCCCGTCTTCGCCACGCAGATCCTTGATCGTCAGTGCACCGGCCGCATGCTCCTCGTCACCGAGAATCAGGGCCACCCGGGCACCACTGCGGTCGGCGCGCTTGAGCTGCGCCTTAAAGCCGCCACCGCCGGCATGGGTCTGCAGACGCAGTTCCGGCAGCGCGTCACGCAGGGCCTCAGCCGTCTCCAGCCCGGCCCCGACCTCGGTGGCCACCACCAGGTAGGCGTGGGGCACCCCGCCCTGACCGGGCACCCCCTGTTCCTCGAGCAACGCCACCAACCGCTCCAATCCCAGGGCGAAACCGATCGCCGGGGTCGGGCGGCCACCGAGCTGCTCGACCAGCCCGTCGAAGCGCCCGCCGGCGCAGACCGTGCCCTGGGCACCGAGTCGATCGGTCACCCATTCGAAGACCGTGCGCGTGTAGTAGTCGAGCCCCCGCACCAGCGAGGGATTCACCTCGTATTCGACGCCGGCCCGCTCAAGCAGGTTCCGTACCGTGTCGAAGTGTTCCGCCGAGGTAGCATCGAGGCAGTCCATCAACCGTGGCGCATCGGCCATGATCTGCTGCACTTCCGGGTTCTTGCTGTCGAAGATGCGCAGCGGATTTGTCTCCAGGCGTCGCCGCGCGTCCTCGTCGAGCCGGTCCTCGTGGCGGCGCAGGTAGGCGACCAACTCCTCGCGATGGGCCGCGCGGCTCTCCGGGGTGCCGAGCGAATTGAGCTGCAGGCGCACATCGGGCAGTCCCAGCTCACGCAGCATGCGCGCGGTCATGATGATCATCTCGGCGTCGAGCTCGGGCCCGGGGATCCCGAAAACCTCGGCCCCGACCTGATGGAACTGCCGCAGCCGCCCCTTCTGCGGCCGCTCGTGCCGGAACATGGGGCCGGCGTACCAGAGCCGCGGCTCGGCATTGTGCAGCAGACCGGACTGGATGCCGGCGCGTACACAGCCGGCCGTACCCTCAGGGCGCAACGTGACGCTGTCGCCATTGCGATCGTCGAAGGTGTACATCTCCTTCTCGACGATATCGGTGACCTCACCGATGGACCGGCTGAACAGCTCGGTGCGCTCGAGCACCGGCAGCCGGATCTCGCGATAACCGTAGGCCTCCAGGACCCGGCGGATCACCGACTCGGCGCGCTGCCACAGCGGGCTCTCCTCCGGAAGGATATCCGAGAACCCGCGAACGCTCTGAATCCCCTTTTTTGACAAAACGCTACTCCGACTCCATCGACGTCCAAGGCACACCGGCGACCGGCGTGCCCACCTGCGCGGCGGAGGCCTCCCGGGCCTGTGCACCGTCCTCGCCCGGGCCTGTCGGTTCCGGCTCGCCACCATCGAGCAGGATTGCGGTCATCACCACGGCCACGGCGAGCAGCAGCACAAGGAGCATCAACGGCAACCAGCGCCGCCGGCGGCGCCCGGCCGGTCGGGGCTCAACGGCTCCCACATTGCCCACGGCCCGCTCCTCGCTGGCCGGATCGCTGCCCCGGCGCCGGTTGTACGCCTCGACCACCGCCTCGGGATCGAGTTCGACCAGGCGCGCATAGGCGCGTAGGTAACCGCGCACGAAGGTTGGCGGCGGCAGACGTTCGTCGTCATCTTCCTCGAGGGCCGTCACCCGGTCCGCCGACAGGTTGAGACTCGACCCCACCGCACGCACGGTACGCCCCTGCGCCTCACGGGCGCGGCGCAGTTGCTGCCCCGGCGACGGCCGGGCGCCCTTGTCCCCGGCATCATCCGGGGCATCGGCCCGGGGCCGCGCCCCGTCGCTGTCGTCCTGCCCCGTTTCATCAGTCATGGCCCGACCTCATCCGCGTGCAAACGTTCGTTCCACCCCGAACCAGGGAAACGCTCGGCCAGCATCTCGGCGAAGGCGGCCGCCTCCTCCGGCCGCCCCTGCTCGGCCGCCACGCGTGCCGACCAGTAAAGGCCGCGCGCCCCGGCGCCACCGCTGTCACGGGCACGTTCCAAGTCTTCGGCGGCCGCCTCCAGCGCCCCCTGGCGGTAACGCAGCTCCCCGCGCACCACACGCGCCGGGGCAAACCCCGGTGCCGCCTCGACGGCAGCATCGGCGCGGCGAGCAGCGGCATCCTCGCGCCCCGCATCGAGGGCGCAGCGGGCGGCGTTGGTCAACGGCACTTCGGCGGAATCATAGCCACCCGCCCCGGCGGCATCCCCGAAGACCTCCAGCGCCTCATCCACTTGCCCGGCACGGCACAGACTCCGCCCCCGGTTGTTCAGGATAGGCCCCGAGTCCGGAGCGGCCTGCGCGGCACGCCGATGGTATTCGTGGGCCATCTCCAGATCGCCCTGCGACTCGGCCACGAGCCCCATGCCGGAAAGCGCCTGTGGGTGTTCTCCATCGATCTGCAACGCCCGCTCCAGGCGCGAGCGGGCGGCCTCCGGCTGCGCCTGGGCGATCAGATGAAGCCCTGCCCCGGCGTGGCTGTCGGCTGCGCGCTGGTCATCCGGCATCTCGGGCCCGGCAGCGCACCCGGCCGCCAGCAGGGCCGCCAGCATGGGCCCCGTGCGCTTCACGCCGTTCCCGCCACCTTACTGGGCCGCGCATCGCGGATCTCGCCGACGAGCTGGCCGCACGCCCCATCGATATCATCACCACGGGTTTCGCGGATGGTCGCGGTCAGGCCGTGCTCGAGCAGTCGATCCGCGAAGCGGCGCACCCGCCGCTGTGGCGAGCGGCCGTAGCGTGCCCCCGGGTAGGGATTGAACGGGATCAGGTTCACCTTGGACGGAATCCCCCGCAGCCGCTCGATCAGCTCCCGGGCGTGCTCGTCCTGGTCGTTGACCCCATCGAGCATGACGTACTCCCAGGTGATGCGCCTATGGGGCTTGTCGGCGATGTACGCGTGGCAGGCCGGCAGCAGGCGCTCCAGAGGGTTCTTGCGATTGAGCGGAACCAGCTCGTTGCGCAGCTCGTTATTCGGAGCGTGCAGTGAGACCGCCAGACTCACGTCCGTGATGCGCTGCATCCGCTCGATGGCGTGGACCACTCCCGAGGTCGAGATCGTGACCCGACGCTTGGAGAGAACGAACCCGAAATCGTCGGTGAACACCCGCGACGCCGAGATGACCGGGTCGAAGTTGAGCAGCGGCTCGCCCATGCCCATGAAGACGATGTTGGTGATCGCCCCCTCCGGCAGGTGGCGGCGCGCGATGTGAACCTGACCGACGATCTCGGCGGCGCTGAGATTCCGCGAGAACCCGCCCTCCGCCGTAGCGCAGAAGGTGCAGCCCATCGGGCAGCCGGCCTGCGAGGAGACGCACAGCGTCCCACGCTTCGGCTCCGGGATGTAGACGGCCTCGACACAGTTGCCGTCGGCCAGGCGCACCACCCACTTGCGGGTGCCGTCGCTGGCCTGCTGGTCGGCGGCCACCTCGGGCAGACCGACCTGGGCGTTCTCGCGCAGCCTCTGGCGCAGCGCCTTGCTCAGGTCGGTCATCTCGTCGAAATCGTAGACGTGGCGCTGATGCAGCCACTGCATCATCTGCCGGGCGCGGAACCGCTTTTCGCCCAGGGCATCGAAGAAAGCGGCCAGCCGCGGCCGATCGAGCCCGAGCAGCTCGACCGGGCCCGACTGGCGCTCGGCGTGCACCGCCTCGTGGTCAGCGGGAGCAGATCTCATCGGCCTTGAAGAAGAACTCGATCTCCTGTTCCGCCGTCTCGGGGCTGTCCGACCCGTGGACCGCATTGGCATCGATGCTCTCCGCGTAGTCGTGGCGGAGGGTGCCTGCAGCCGCCTCCTTGGGGTTGGTGGCGCCCATGATCTCGCGGTTCTTGCGGATGGCGTCCTCGCCCTCGAGAACCTGCACCATCACCGGCCCGGAGGTCATGAAGCCGACCAGGTCATTGAAGAACGGACGCTCCCTGTGCACAGCGTAGAAGCTCTCGGCCTGCTCGGTGCTCAGCCGAACCATGCGCGCAGCCACCACGCGCAGGCCAGAGCGCTCGAAGCGGGCAAGGATCTCGCCGATCGCGTTCTGCGCTACGGCATCCGGCTTGATGATGGAAAGGGTTCGCTCGACGGCCATTAGGATCTCCTGACTGATGAATGCTCGCGTTCAACAAAAAAGCCGCAGCGCTGGAATGCTGCGGCGCCTTGGGCAGTCGGACAGTCTACCCCTCCGTTCCGGGCGCCGACAATCTCGCCGCGGTTGGGCCGTTCACACGGCAAAGCTCTCGCCGCACCCACACAGATCGCGGACGTTCGGGTTGCGGAAATCGAAACGGTAATTGATACCGTCGCGCACGTAGTCCACCTCGGTGCCTTCCAGAAACGGCCGGTGCTGTTGCGCCATCACCACCTTCACCCCGTGGCTCTCGACGACAAGATCCTGATCGCCGATCTCCTCGGCGTAATCGACCACGTAGGCGAAGCCGGAGCAGCCACTGGCCTTGATCCCCAGGCGCAGGCCGTGGGCCCGGTCAGCATCCTGGCTGGCGAGCATCTTCTCGACATGCCGCGCGGCACGTTCGGTCAGGGTTACGGGCATGACTTGCCTCCTGTCACTGGGCGCGCCGTAACGGCGCATCTGTCTGCATTCTAGGGGGTTCCGGCAGCTAGCGGGAAGCGTCCCGGTGGTGCTCGCCGCACGCCTTCTCGACCGACGTCTCGTCGACCTCCAGATCCGGCACGCGGGTCTCTTCAAGCCGCCCGCCCATCTGCTGCACGGCGCTGCACAGCTCCTCAATGCGCCGATCGGTGACGTGGATATGATCGAGGATCGCGTTCACCGCCTGGGCCACCGGGTCCGGCATCTCGGTGGTCCCGTAAGCATCGAAGCCAATTCGCCGCGCCACCCGGGCTCGCTGCTCGTCCCCGTCAACGTCGCGCTTGCGCTCGCCGACCTGGCGCGCCGGGATCCCCACCATAGTCGCCCCGTCGGGGACATCCTTGAGCACCACAGCATTCGAGCCGATGCGCGCCCCGCCACCCACACGGATGGGTCCAAGCAGCTTGGCGCCGGCGCCGACCACGACGTCATTGCCCAGGGTCGGGTGGCGCTTGCCCGACTGCCAGCTGGTCCCGCCCAGGGTGACGCCGTGGTAGAGGGTGACGTCGTCGCCGATGTCTGCAGTCTCACCAATGACCACCCCCATACCGTGGTCGATGAAGAAGCGCCGGCCGATGCGCGCCGCCGGGTGGATCTCGATCCCCGTGACCCAGCGGCTGAACAGCCCCAGCATGCGCGCCAGCCATCGCAGCCGCCAGCGCCAGAGCCGCGCGCTGATGCGGTGCAGGATCAGGGCGTGGAAACCGGGATAGGTGGTCACCACATGGAAGGCGTTCCGGGCGGCCGGATCGCGATCCATGACACACCGGATGTCCTCACGCAGGCGTCGCAGCATCCATTTACCCTTTACAACGGTCCTACTTGCGCCAGCGGCGCGGATTGAGCACGTGGCTGAGCAGCCCGCGCAGCATCCGCACCTCGTCCTCGGTCAACCGCGCACGGCGGAAGATGTTGCGCAACCGCCGCATGGTCAGCGCGGGGTTGTGCCGGTCCAGGTAGCCGACTCGACCGGCCATCTCCTCCAGGTGAACGAAGAAGCGCTCCAGCGTATCCACGGCGGCGGGCGGCTCTTCCGTCTCGGGCTGCGGCAGTGCGCCCCCCACCTCGGCCGCCATGCGCAGCTCCCACGCTACCAGCTGCACGGACTGAGCCACATTCAGGGAACTGTAATCCGCGTCGGTCGGGATCTGCACGAGGTAGTGGCAATGATCCAGCTCGGCGTTGGTCAGGCCGGTGCGCTCCCGACCGAAGACCCACGCCAACCCCCCTTCGCCCCCCTCAGCGGCGGCCGACTCGGCCGCCGGGCGCAGCGCCAGCCGGGGCTGCCGCTCGGCGCGGATACGCGCCGAGAGCCCGAAGGCCAGACGACAGCCGGCCAGCGCCGAGGCGAGATCCGGATAGCGCTGCGCCTGCTCCAGAACCTCGCCGGCCCCGGCCGCCCGCGCGACGGCCTCCGGGTCATCGGGGTCGCACTGCGGATCCACCAGACACAGATCCCGCAGCCCCATGGTGCGCATGGCGCGCGCGGCGGCGCCGATATTGCCGGGGTGCGTGGTCCCGACCAACACAATACGAGTGCGCTCAAGGCTCAAGATGGCCTCCCGGTCTGAATCGCATCAGTTTTGCTGTTATCCTGTACCGCGTCCAGCGTAGGAGCTTTCCCGATGCACCCAATGGTCAACATCGCAGTCCGTGCCGCACGGGCTGGTGGTGATCTAATCGTCCGCAACATCGACCGCCTCGACCGCGTCCGGGTCGAGACCAAGGGACGCTACGACTTCGTCTGCGACATCGATCGCCAGGCCGAGGCGGCGATCGTGCAGACCATCCAGCGCGCCTACCCGCAGCACGCCATACTCGCCGAGGAGAGTGGCCTGCAGGGGCGCGCGCAGGGTGAGGCGGAGTATACGTGGATCATCGACCCGCTGGACGGGACGGCGAACTTCCTCCGCGGCTACCCCCACATCGGCGTGTCGATCGCTGTGCAGAAGGACGGCCAGCTGGAGGCAGCCGCCGTCTACGACCCGCTGCGCCAAGAGCTGTTCACCGCCTCACGGGGCAACGGGGCGCAGCTCGACGGCCGCCGCATCCGCGTACCGCAGCGCCGCGGGGTGGACGGGGCGATGATCGGGACCGGCTTTCCGTTCAAGAACCAGGCCCTGATGCCGGCCTACCTGCGGATGTTCTCCGCCCTGACCGAGCACGCCGAAGACATGCGCCGTGCCGGCTCCGCGGCACTGGACCTGGCCTACGTCGCCGCCGGGCGGCTGGACGGCTACTTCGAGTTGGGCCTGAAACCGTGGGACATCGCCGGCGGCACCCTGCTGGTCCGTGAGGCCGGCGGCATTGTAACGGACATCACGGGCGAGGATCGCGCCCTCGCCACCGGCCATGTCGTCGCCGGCGCCCCCAAGGTCCACAGCGGTCTGCTGAACACCATCCGCGCCCACACGGCGGATCTGCCTACCGCCTGAGCAACCCGACCGCTCAGGCGCTGCCCAGGCCGCGCTCCAGGTCGCGGATGATGTCCGCCGGATCCTCCAGGCCGACGGAGATCCGGACCAGCCCCTCGCCGATGCCGGCCGCCGCCCTCAGTTCGTCGGTGATGGTGCCGTGGGTGGTGGTCGCAGGGTGCGTGATGGTGGACTTGGTATCGCCGAGGTTGCCGGTGATCGACAGCATGCAGGTGCTATCGATCACGCGCCAGGCCGCCTCCCGTCCGCCAGCCAGCTCGAAGGCAACGATCCCGCCAAAGCCACTCTGCTGCGCCGCCGCCAGCCGGTGGTGCGGATGGTCCGGCAGCCCCGCGTAGTAGACCCGCTCGACCCGCGGATGATCCCGCAGCCACTCGGCCACCTGCTGGGCATGGCTACTGTGGGCGCGCATGCGCAGCGAAAGCGTCTCCAGCCCCTTGAGAAACACCCAGGCATTGAAAGGACTCATGCACGGCCCGGCAGTGCGGATGAAACCGTGGATCTCTTCGCCCACCCGCTGGGCGTCGCCCACCACCGCGCCGCCGACACAGCGCCCCTGGCCATCCAGGTACTTGGTCGCCGAGTGGACCACCAGATCGGCCCCAAGCTCCAGGGGCCGCTGCAGGGCGGGGGTACAGAAGCAGTTGTCGATCGCCAGCAGGGCGTCGTGGGCGTGCGCGATCTCCGCCAGGCGGCGGATGTCAGCGACCTCGTTGAGCGGGTTGGAAGGCGTCTCGGCGAAGAGCAGACGCGTATTCGGCTGGATCGCCCCGGCCCAGCCCCCCTCGTCGCTCAACGGCACCCAGCTGACCTCGATCCCCCAGCGCGGCAGGTACTTGGTGAACAGCGACAGCGTGGTCCCGAACAGGGTCCGCGACGCGACCACGTGGTCCCCGGACTGCAGCAGGCCAAGGCACGTCGCCAGGACCGCGGACATGCCCGAGGCCGTCCCGACGCAGGCCTGACCGCCCTCCAGGGCCGCCAGGCGGTCGCAGAAGGTCCGCACCGTTGGATTGGTGAAACGCGAGTAGACGTTGCCCGGCTCCTCGCCGGAGAACCGGGCAGCCGCCTGAGCGGCGCTCTCAAAGGTGAAGCTCGAGGTCGGGTAGATGGGCTCCGACTGCTCCTGGCCATCGGTCCGCACCTGCCCGGCTCGCACTGCCCGGGAATCAAACCCGGAGAGCGGCTCGTCGTCAGGCCTGGTTGTGCACATCCACGATCTCCAAGTCCTGGTCGCTGCGCGCCTTTTCCCTGGCGGCATCGGCCCGCGCCTGGGACAGGCCACGCAGGTAGTCCTGGCTCACGCCACCGGTGACGTACTGACCATTGAAGCACGAGCTGTCGAACTGCCGGATCTGCGGATTGCCATCGGCCACGGCGGCCTCCAGGTCAGCGAGTTCCTGGTAGATCATTCGGTCGGCCCCGATGGCCTCGGTGATCTCGGCCTCGTCCCGATTGTGAGCGATGAGTTCCTCGGGGGCAGGCATATCGATGCCGTAGACATTGGGGTAACGCACCGGCGGCGCCGCAGAGGCCAGGTAGACCCGCCGCGCCCCGGACTCCCGGGCCAGCTGCACCAACTGCTGCGAGGTGGTGCCGCGGACGACCGAGTCATCCACCAGCAGGACGTTCTTGCCCTCGAACTCCAGCGGAATGGGGTTGAGCTTCTGACGTACTGACTTCTTGCGCGCCGCCTGCCCGGGCATGATGAACGTACGCCCCACGTAGCGGTTCTTGATGAAGCCCTCACGGGACTCCACACCCAGCTGATAGGCCAGCTGCATCGCCACCGTACGGCTGGTGTCCGGGATCGGGATGATCACATCGATATCGTGCTCGGGCCACTCGCGCCGGATCTTCGCGGCCAGCCGCTCACCCATGCGCAACCGCGCCTTGTGCACGGCCACCCCGTCGACGATGGAGTCGGGCCGGGAGAGGTAGACGTACTCGAACAGGCACGGCGCATGGACCGGATCCTCGGCACACTGCCGGGTGTGGAGCTCGCCAGCCATGTCGATGAAGATCGCCTCGCCCGGGGCTACCTCGCGCACCAGGCGGAAGCCGAGCATGTCCAGGGCCACGCTCTCGGAGGCGATCAGGTACTCCCGCCCCTGCTCGGTATCGCGCTCGCCAAAGCACAGCGGGCGGATTCCAAAAGGATCCCGGAAGGCAAGGATACCGTAGCCGTTGATCATCGCCACGGCCGAGTAGGCCCCGTGGCAGCGTCGGTGGACCTGCTCGACGGCGCTGAACAGGTCGCCGGGCTCGAGCCGGTCGTGGGGCGAGACACTCAGCTCGTGGGCGAGGATATTGAGCAGGATCTCGGAGTCGGAATTGGTGTTGATATGGCGCCGGTCGGTGCGGAAGAGCTCCTGCTTGAGCTCCTCGGTATTGGTCAGATTACCGTTGTGCGCCAGCGAGATGCCGTAGGGCGAATTGACATAGAAGGGCTGCGCCTCGGCGGAACTCTCGCAGCCGGCGGTGGGGTAGCGGACGTGGCCGATGCCGATATTGCCGGTCAGGCGCATCATGTGCCGGGTTCGAAAGACATCCCGGACCAGCCCGTTGCTCTTGCGCAGACTCAGCTGCCCCTGGTCATAGGTGATGATCCCGGCAGCGTCCTGACCCCGGTGCTGGAGCACGGTCAGCCCCTCGTAGAGGTCCTGGTTCACCGGCCCCTTGGCCACCATTCCGATTACGCCACACATGGATTGCTCCTACCTCTTGCTGGGCGCCAGCACGGCGGACAGGCTTCACGGCCGCCGCCCGGCGCAGTATTCAGCCCAGTAATCCGGCAAGCCATCGAAGCCCTCCATTGCCTCGCCCTCAACAGGCGGCTGCCAATCAAAGTCTTCCAGCCAGGCGTCCAGGCCGGCTCGACAGATCCACGGCTTGATCCCCGGCAGCACGACGGACTCCTCCCAGGCCCGCTCCTGGGTCATCGGCGAGAACCCGAGCAGCAGCACCACCAGCGCCACCACCACCGCCCCGCGGGCAGCCCCGAACAGCACCCCCAGGAGCCGGTCGGTGCCGCCCAGACCGGTGCGCGTCACCAACGCCGACAGGGCGTTGTTGAGCAGCGCCCCGAGGATCAGTGTTCCCACGAAAAGCACCACGAAACCGGCACCCAGGCGGATCGTCGGCGATGCGATCCACTCCTCGAGCAGCAGCGCCACGGCCCCGGAGTAGCGCACCGCAACCCAGAAGGCGGCCACCCAGACCAGCACAGAGAGCACCTCGCGGACGAAACCGCGGATCAGGCTGATCCCCGCCGACAGGGCGATGACACCGAGAATGGCCAGGTCCAGCCAGTTCATCGCGTGACCACGTAGCCCTCGACCCCCGCCTCATCGACGGCGCGCTCGAGCAGCGCCTGCGCCTCGTCACGCTCCATGACCGGCCCGACACGGACGCGGTGGAAGCTTCCGTCCCCTTCGGCCGACTGGATATAGGCCGGTAGCCCCAGCTCGCGGATGCGATCGCGTTCGCGCTCGGCGTTGTCCGCCTCCCGGAAGCTGCCCACCTGGACGGAGTACGCCCCCTGGTCGCGGCTGACAATGGCGATACCGTCCACCTCGTCCACTACCCCATTAACGTCGTCGTCTTCGCTCACGACGTCTTCGGCTTCGTCATCGGCGGCGGGCTCCCGCGCCTCGGGGTCGTCACGCCGGGTCTCGTCGTCGTCCCCGTCCCGCGGCGCCTCCGGCTCCTCGAACCCAACCGGCTCGTCGGTGCTGAAGTCCTCCGGCTCGTCCTCCAGGCCCTCGGGCGGCTGCTCGGCGAGTTCCTCCGGCTCCGGCTGCTCGTCGGGCCGCGGCGGCACCTCCACGGGGACGTCCACATCCTCGGCATCGTCGGAACCAGAGAAGATCATCGGCAGGAAGATCACGGCCAGGGCGACCAGGACCGCGGCGCCAACCAGCTGTCTTTTCGTGCTTGGATCCATCGCCTACCCCCAGCCTTTCTGCGCTTGTACGGCGGCCACAGTACGGAAGGAACCGAACACCACCACCCGGTCACCGGGGCGGGCCTGTTCTTCCAGTGCGGCCAGGGTGGCCGCCACGTCGTCGCCGCAGTGGACCACCGGTTCCCCGGCTGCGGCAAGCTCACGGGCCAATTCATCGGCGTGACGCATATCCGGCTCGTCGAGCTGCGGCAGGTACCAGGCATCGATCCGGCCGCTCAGCGCGTCAATCAGCGCGCCGGCGTCCTTGCGCGACGCCACGGCGAATACAGCCCGCGTCCACCCGGACGCCGCCCCGTCGTCGAGCACCCGGGCGAGTTCTTCCGCCCCATCGGCATTATGCGCGACATCCAACAGCCACTCCAGTGACCCGGTCCCGATCCGCTCCAACCGTCCGGGGACGCGGATCCGGCCGAGGATGCGGGCAACGGCTTCCGGATCCGCACCGGTGCCCTCCGGCAGCTGAACCAGAGCGGCCAGGGCGGTGGCCACGTTACCGCGCGCCGCCCGGCCGGAGACCCCGGGCGCCGGCAGGCCGCACCAGTGGTGTCCGGCGCAGCGCCACCACCAGAGCCCGTCGTCCCGCTCCCCCCAGGTGAAGGCGGCCCCGGCCTCCACCAGTCCGGCACCGACCTCCAGGGCGATCCGACGCAGCGCCGCCGGCGCATCCGGCTGACCGATCACCGCCGGCCGGCCGGAGCGAAAGATGCCGGCCTTCTCCGCGGCGATCACCTCGAGGTCGTCACCCAGGAACTCGGCATGATCGCGGGCGATGCGGGTCACCACGGCGATATCAGCATCCACCGTGTTCACTGCGTCCAGCCGGCCGCCCAGGCCCACCTCGAGGATCCAGACCGCCGCGCCACTGCGCCCGAAGAGGTCGAAGGCTGCGAGGGTGGTGTGCTCGAAGTAGGTCAGGCTTACGCCCGCCTCGCTCCGGGCCTGCTCGACCCGACCTAGCGCCTCGATCAGCGCGGCATCGCTGACCTCCGCGCCATCGATGCGCATGCGCTCGTTGAAGCGCTGGAAATGCGGCGAGGTGTAGAGTGCCGTGGCCACGCCAAGACCGTTCAGCACACCCTCGAGGGTCCGCGCCACGCTCCCCTTGCCGTTGGTCCCGCCGACGGTGATCACCCGCGCGGTGGGATCGAGGACACCAAGGTGCCGACCCACCGCGGCCACCCGCTCAAGGCCCAGGTCGATGGCCGTCGGGTGGGCCGCTTCCAGGCGTGCCAGCCAGCCATCGAGATCCGCCGGGGCTGCCGGCTGCGCCGTGCGGGCGTCGTTCATGCGTTGCGTGTGCCGCCCCCGTCCTCACCGGCGTCGGCCGGACCGTCACCCGCCTCGCCGGAGCCGTCTCCCTCGCTCGGCTCGCCGGCCTCGGTGCCCTGCGCCTCGGCAGCCGTCGGCTCGGACTCCACCGCCGGAGCGGGCGCCACCGAGACATCGCCGCCGAGCTTGCCCATCAGCGAGGCGATCTCGTCGCGCATCTCGCGCCGGTCGACGATCATGTCGATAGCGCCGTGCTCGAGCAGGAACTCGGCCCGCTGAAACCCCTCGGGCAGGGTCTCGCGCACGGTCTGCTCGATCACCCGGGGGCCGGCGAAGCCGATCAACGCCCCGGGCTCGGCGATGATGACATCGCCCAGCGTGGCCAGGCTGGCCGAGACACCGCCCATGGTCGGATCGGTGAGCACGGAGATATACGGCACCCGGGCCTCGTTGAGCCGCGAAATGGCCGCCGAGGTCTTGGCCATCTGCATCAGCGAGAACAGCGCCTCCTGCATGCGCGCCCCGCCCGAGGCCGAGAAACAGACCAGCGGGATGTCGTGGGCCCGGGCCTCCTCGGCGGCACGGCAGAAGCGCTCACCAACGATGGTGCCCATGGACCCGCCCATGAACCCGAACTCGAACGCGCAGACGACGACGGGCCGCTGATGGACCGCACCGCGCATAGCCACCAGGGCGTCGTTCTCGCCGGTAGCCTTTTGGGCCTGGGTCAGCCGATCCCGGTAGCGCTTGCTGTCGCGAAAACGCAGGAAGTCCGAGGGCTGCAGTTCGGCCCCGATCTCCACGGCCTCGCAGGACTCGTCCAGGAACAGCCGCAGGCGCTGCCGCGCCGAGATCCGCATGTGTGCATCGCACTTCGGGCAGACCTCGAGGTTGCGCTCCAGATCCGGGCGGTAAAGGATGCCCTGACACGACTCGCACTTGGTCCACAGCCCCTCGGGGACGCTGCGGCTGCGCGGTCCGGCCTCAGTCCGGATGCGCCGCGGCATGAGTTTCTGAAACCAGCTCACGAATCACCCCCCGTCGTCGTCTCGTCCATCGCCCGGCGCAGGGCGCGGACGGCATCGCGCAGGCGCTCGGGCAGATCCGCCGCCGCGCCGTGTTCGCCGATCATGCGCACCAGCGCGCTGCCGACGATCACACCGTCGGCGCAGGGCGCCAGCGCCGCAGCGCTCTGCGGGTCGCGCACCCCGAACCCGACGGCCACCGGCAGATCAGTGACGCGGCGAATACCGGTGACCTGCTGCTCCACCAACCCGGCATCCAGGTCCGCCGCACCGGTGACCCCCTTGAGGGCGACCGCGTAGACGAACCCGCCGGCCACCGAGCAGACCCGCTCGAGGCGGGCGGCGCTGGTGTTGGGCGCCACTAGGTAGATGAGATCGAGGCCGTGGGCCTGCGCCTCGTCGGCCAGCTCTTCGGCCTCCTCCGGGGGCAGATCAACCGTCAGCAGCCCATCGACACCGGCGGCGGCGGCATCGCGCGCAAAGGCGCCGTAGCCGGCAGCCTCGAGGATATTGGCGTAACCCATGAAGACCACCGGCGTATCCGGATCGTCCTCGCGGAAACGGCGCACGACCTCGAACAGCCGCGCCGGCGTCGTCCCCGCCGCCAGTGCCCGGGCGCAGGCGGCCTGGATCACAGGGCCGTCGGCCATCGGATCGGAAAACGGGACGCCAACCTCGATGATGTCGGCGCCGCCGGCCACCAGGGCGTGCATCAGGCGCACGGTGTCGTCGGGCGACGGATCACCACCGGTGATGTACGGGATCAGGGCCGTTCGCCCGGCGGAGCGGCAAGTGCGGAAACGTTCAGCGATGCGGCTCACAGTTCGATGCCCTCCTGCGCCGCGACAGTGGCGATGTCCTTGTCACCCCGTCCGGAGAGATTGACCACCAGGGTAGCGTCCGGCCCGAGTTCCGCGGCCAGGCTTTCGGCGTAGGCGACCGCATGGGCGGTCTCCAGCGCCGGCAGGATGCCCTCGGTTCGGCTGAGCCGGTGGAACGCCGCGAGCGCCTCGGCATCGGTGACCGCGACGTACTCGGCGCGCCCCGTATCCTTCAGCCAGGCGTGCTCGGGGCCGACGCCGGGGTAGTCGAGGCCGGCCGAGATGGAGTGGGTGCCGATGATCTGCCCCTCGTCGGACTCCATCAGGTAGCTGCGCGCGCCGTGCAGCACCCCGGGCCGTCCGGCATTGAGCGGAGCGGCATGCCGACCGCTGGCCACGCCTTCGCCACCGGCCTCGACACCCACTAGCCGGACAGCGGCGTCGTCGAGGAACGGGTGGAAGATGCCCAGGGCATTGGAGCCGCCGCCGACGCACGCCACCACGGCATCGGGCAGACGGCCCTCGCGCTCCAGCATCTGCGCCCGGGTCTCGACGCCGATGACCCGCTGGAGATCGCGCACCAGGGTCGGATAGGGGTGGGGGCCGGCGACGGTGCCGATGATGTAGAAGGTGTTGTCGACGTTCGCCACCCAGTCGCGCATCGCCTCGTTCATGGCGTCCTTGAGGGTGCGCGTACCGGCATCCACGGCGCGGACCTCCGCACCAAGCAGGCGCATCCGATAGACGTTGGCGGCCTGGCGCTGCACATCGTCGGCTCCCATGTAGACGACGCACTCCAGGCCCATTCGCGCCGCCACCGTCGCCGTGGCCACGCCGTGCTGGCCGGCCCCGGTCTCGGCAATGATCCGGGTCTTGCCCATGCGTGCGGCCAGCACCGCCTGGCCGACGGTGTTGTTGACCTTGTGCGCGCCGGTATGGGCCAGGTCCTCACGCTTGAAATAGATGCGCGCCCCGCCGGCGCTGGCGGTCAGCCGCTCGGCCAAATACAGCGGAGTCGGTCGGCCGACGAAATCGCGCAGCTCGCGGTCGAGTTCATCCTGAAAGGCCGGATCGCGACGCGCTTCCGCGTACGCCTCGGCCAGCTCCTCAAGCGGCCCCACCAGGGTCTCGGAGACGAACCGTCCCCCGAAACGGCCAAAGTGCCCGTCGTGCTCCCCGGCGGGATCGCCGCCGTACTGCTCAGGTCTCGTCGCCACGTTCCACCTCCGCGAGAAACCGGGCTATGCGCTCCCGGTCCTTGATCCCCGGCTCCGACTCGACGCCGCTGCTGACATCCACGGCGAAGGGGCGCACATTGCGCACCACCCCCGCCACATTCTCGGCGTTCAGGCCGCCGGCCACCGTAAGCCCCCGCACGCCGCCCGGGATCGTGTCGTGATCAAAGGACTCGCCCCGGCCACCCCGTTCGCCCAGGCGGTGGCTGTCGAACAGGAACCCGCTGGCATCGGGATAGGCCGCCACATAATCCTGAGGATCCACCCCGCCGCCCATGGGCACCGCCTTGACGTAACGGCGCTCGTAGAAGCGGCAGAGCTCAGGCGCCTCATCGCCGTGGAACTGCAGGGTATCAAGGTGCAGCCCCTCGAGCGCCACTTCCACCTGCCCCGGCTTGGGATCGACAAACAGGCCGACCACGGAGACAAAGGCCGGGACCGCGGCCACAATGGCGCGGGCCTCTTTCATATCCACCGCACGCGGGCTGGCATCGCAGAAGACCAGGCCGATGGCATCGGCCCCCAACTCCACGGCGGTCGCGGCATCTTCAGGGCGGGTGATTCCGCAGATCTTGACGCGCGTGCGCACGCTCGGCGTCCCCCTTCGGCGGCTCCAAGGAAAGCGCAAATGTTACCGCGTGGGCCGGCTTTACGCCAAAAACGGCCAGTGCCCTTCGGCGGGGAGTCCGTAATGTGGCGGGTAGACCACCCGGGTCAGGTAGAGCCCGGACGCCGGCGCCGTGATCCCGCTGCGGGTCCGGTCGCCCGCGGCCAGCAGATCGGCGGGCCAGTGCTCAGCCTGCTCGCCGGTTCCGACGGCCATCAGCGTCCCGGCGATGTTGCGCACCATGTGGTGCACGAAGGCGTTGGCCTCGATGTCGATGAACAGAAGCTCACCGTGGCGGTGCACATCGATCCGGTACACCTCGCGAACGGCGTGGGGTGCCTGGCAGGCGACGGCACGGAAGGCCGAGAAGTCTTGCTCACCGACCAGGGCCTGGGCGGCCCGGTGCATACGCCCCGCATCGAGCTGGCGGTGGGTCCACGCCACCCGGTGGCGCAACAGCGCCGGGCGGGCGCGGCGGCTCAGGAAGACGTAGCGGTAGCCACGGCGCTGGGCGCGGTAGCGGGCGTGGAAATCGGCGTCGACGGCGTGGGCCGAGCGCACGCTGACCGTCTCGGGCAGTTGCGCGTTGGCCCCTAGCACCCAGGCGTGCAGCGGGCGCGACGCCGTCGTATCGAAATGAACCACCTGCGCGGCGGCGTGCACCCCGGCATCGGTTCGCCCGGCGCAGACCACGGTCACGGGGTGATCCGCGATCCGCGACACCGCCCGCTCGAGGGCCTGCTGCACCGAGGGGGCGTGGTCCTGGCGCTGCCAGCCGCTGAAATTGGTGCCGTCATACTCCAGCACCAGCGCGATGCGTTGCTCGGTACACGCTCCCGCCAAGGCCGCCCCGCCTACTCGCCGCCGAGCTCAGCCAAGACCTGCCGGGCGCTCTCGCGCTGCGACTCGGTCCCCTCCTCCAGGACCTCCTCGAGCAGGCTGCGGGCCCCCGGCTCATCCCCCAGGTCGATGTAGGCCCGGGCCAGGTCGAGCTTGGTGTCGGCCTCATCCCCCTCACCGACCCCCAGGGACGGCTCCGGCTCAGCCTCCGGCTCGGCACCCTCGTCCGCCTGCAGGCCGAGCCCCTCCTCGGCGCCCTCGTCTTCCTCCTCGCTGAACAGGCTGTCGAGGTCCATTTCGTCGAGTTCATCGCCGCTGGCATCCGCACCGCCGAAGAGCTCATCGGCGACGTCCTGCGCGCCGGCACTCGATTCCGGCTCGCGGGCCATGGCCGGCTCAGGCCCCTCGGCGGGCTCGGCGGCTGCCGGCCCCCCGGCGGCCTCGGGCTCCGCAGGCTGCGGCTGCTCGTCAAAAGCCGCATCAAGACGGCGATCGAAGTCATCCTCGCCCTCGCCTTCGCCCGGCGCCTGCTTGCCGACTCCTTCGCCCTCGTCAGCGTCCAGACCCAGATCCAGGTCTTCCAGATCCGGCTTGGTATCCAGACCCTCCTCGACCTCGGGCGCCGGACTCTCCGGCGTACCGCCATCGGCTGCCGCCCCCCCAGGCGCCTGCGCTTCGCCCTCCGCCTCGTCGGCGTGCGCCTGGCTTGCTGCCGCGGCATCGGCGAACAGCGGACTATCCGGCACGAAGGCCACACCCAGTGCCACCGCTGCCTGCCAGGTCGGGTCGGCGTCGCTGCGGGTCCGGTCGTAGAGGTCCTGGGCCTGGCTGAGGAACGCCTCCCGATCGCCGAGACGGGAGTGCACCTCGAGCAACCGCAGGCGCAGATCGGTGCGTGCCGGTTCGCGGTGAATGCCGCGCTCGAGCACGTCCCGGGCCCGGCGCAGGTCGTCGTCTGCCAGGTACTCGTCGGCGAGTTCGAGGGCGTCGCGGCGTGCCCCGCTGTCGAAATCGAAATCGAGGTCGCCGCGATCGAGGCGCAGCCCCTCCCGGCTATCAGGCTCCGCCGAACGGCGCCGCCGGCGCAGCAACAGGCCGGCGACCACAGCGAGCGCCAGCAGGGTTCCTCCGGTGGCGATCAGCATCTGCCGCCGTGCCTCCTCGTCACGCCAGAGGTCGGCAGCGGTGACGTCGCCGTCGCCGGAGAGCCACTGCGCCCAGCCGACCTCATCTTCCGTCTCTTCCTCGCGCTCCGGCGCCTCCGGCTCAACCTCGACGGGCGCTGGCTCCGGCTCGTCCAGGGGGTCGAGGGGCTCGTCCACCTCGGGCAGCGGGACGATCGGCGTCGGCTCGGCATCCGGCGGCGGCAGCACCCCTTCCATGTCCAGGTCCACCAGCCGCTCGAGCGCCGCCACCCGCTCGCTCAGATCCTCAACCTGCGCCCGGAGGCTGTCACGTTCCGAACGCAGGCTCGCCCGCTCCTCCCGCAGGGCCGCCAGTGCCCCCTGCAACCGGCGTACGTTGGCCTCAGAGGCCTCCAGCTCGGTATCAAGCAGCGAGAGCACCTCTTCGGTGCCTTCCTCATCGCCCAGGGCCAGGATGCGCAGACGGGCCTCCTCGGCTGTCGGCGCCTCTTCCTCCCCAACGGGCGCGTCGGGGTCCGCCAGGTCAGGGATAGGCACCGACTCGTCGAGCTCCTCCACAGCCGCGCGTCGCTCGGCTGGCGGCACCCAGCTGGCCAGGTGCTCCTCGTAGATCGCCTGGGCCTCGCCGGCAGAAAGCTGCTCGATCTGCTCGCGGCTGGGCAGCTTCAGCCACCACCCACTGAGCAGGTCGTTGACGTTGTCGTCAGAGAAGGCGCGGGGGTTGAGCCGCTGGATGGCCAGCATGGTCTGCGCGACCGTCACCGAGTCATCGGGGCGGTGCTCCGACGCGATCCGCCACAGGGTATCCCCCTCCTCCACCGGCCCATAGGCGGTGGATCGGCGCTCGCGCTCACCGTCGCGGGTCACCTCCTCAAACGGCTCGCCCTCGCGGGCCAGTGGCTGCCCCTGTGCCGGGGCATCGTCGTCGGCGGTGGTCGGCCGCTCGAGGAGCAGGGTGTACTCGCGGACCAGGTCGCCCTCGGGCCAGCTGACCTGGACCAGGAAATCAAGCAGGGGCTCATCGATGGGCTGCTGGCTGGTGACGGCGATGTACGGGGCATCCTCGCCCGACTCGATCAGCTCAAAGTCGAGCAGCGACAGCTCGGGCGCACGCTCGATCCCGGCGCGATCGAAGATCCGCCCCGGGGCCAGGCCGACATCGAGCCGCGCCAGCTCGTCGGAACCGAGATCCCGCACAGGGATGCGCGCCGAAACCGGCTCGCCGGCCTCGGAGCGGCCCTCGATGGTACCGAGGCTGACCTCCACCGCGGCCGCCACCGAGACCAGTGACAGACCTGCCAGGCCGGCGAGGCCGTGAATCGCCTTGCGCACGGGCTCGCCCCTCCGTCCGCCGTCAGATGTATTCGCCAATCAGCAGCTCCGCGATCTGCACGCTGTTCAGCGCTGCTCCCTTGCGGACGTTATCGGCCACCACCCACAGATCGAGACCCCGCTCGTGGCTGATGTCCTCGCGGATGCGTCCGACGTAGACTGGATCGCGCCCCGCGGCCTCGGTCAGTGCCGTCGGATAGCCGCCACCGGCGCGCTCGTCCAGGACCTCGATGCCCGGAGCGCCGGAGAGCACCTGCCGGGCACGCTCAGCGGTGATGCGCTCGCGGGTCTCGATGTGCACCGCCTCGGAGTGGCCGTAGACCACCGGCACCCGCACCGTGGTCGGGTTCACCCGCACGGAGGAGTCCTCGAAGATCTTGATGGTCTCCCAGACCATCTTCATCTCCTCCTTGGTGTAGCCGTTGTCCTGGAAGTCGTCGATGTGCGGCAGGCAGTTGAAGGCGATCGGCTTGGGATACTCGGCACACTGCGGCTCGGCGCCGTCGAGGATCGCCCGACTCTGGGTGTGGAGTTCGTCGATGGCCGGCTTGCCACTGCCGGAGACCGCCTGGTAGGTGGCCACGTTGATCCGCTCGATGCCCACGGCGTCATGGATCGGCTTGAGCGCCACCAGCATCTGGATGGTGGAACAGTTGGGGTTGGCGATGATCCCCCGCTTCTTGTAGCCAGCCACCGCGTGAGGGTTCACCTCGGGGATGATCAGCGGGATATCGTCGTCATAGCGGAAGTGGGAGGTGTTGTCGATGACCACCGCACCGGCCTCCGCCGCCCGCGGCGCATGCTCGGCGGAGATGGAGCCCCCGGCGGAGAAGAGCGCGATCTGAACCTGCGAGAAATCGAACTCGGCCAGATCCTGGATCACCAGCTCCTGCCCGGCAAAGGTCACCGTGTTCCCCGCCGAGCGCGCGCTGGCCAGCGGGTAGATCCTGCGCGCGGGGAAGCCGCGCTCGGCCAGGATGGAGAGCATCACCTCTCCCACGGCGCCGGTGGCACCAACGACGGCGACGTCGTACTGCTTGCTCATGGATCCTTAGCCCCTGTCTGGACGTTTTCCTGTCCGGAGTCTAACGCCTCGCGGCAGCACGGGGCCAGCGCGACCCGCCGCCTCGGGCCGCCCCAGCAATCCGCGGACTGGCACGCCGGCAGGTACCTGCTAGATTGTCAGCAGTTCCCCCCAACCCGTGAAACCAAGGAGCGGCACCCATGCACAGAGGCATCCTCTACACGGCCGCCACCGGCCTGGTCGCCGGCGGCGTTCTCGGCGGGCAGGCGTTTGCGCAGCTGCCGGCCCAGGACTTCAGCTACGACTACGCCGAGGGCGGCGTTGTCTTCACCGAGTTAGGCGACGAAGATCCCATCGGCCCACGGGTCATTGGCTCGCTGAGCCTGACCGACGACATCTTCCTGCGCGGCGAGGCCAGCTACCTCACCGACGACATCGACATCACCACGCTCTCGCTGGGCCCGGGCTACCGCCTGGCGGTCACGCCGGGCATCGACCTCTACGGGGTCGCCGCCCTGGTCTACCGCGATACCGACTTTGATGATGGCTCAAGCAGTGAGAGCGAGACCGGCTACGAGCTCACCGCCGGCATCCGCCACGGCTGCATGTTCCTCGACGGGCTGCAATACGCCTGGGAGATCCGCTACCTGGACGTCGACACGTTTGAGGATCTCGACGACGGCATCGTCAACCTGGCGGCCAAGTTCACCTACGCGCTGACCCCGCAGTGGGACGCCGTGGGCGATCTGCAGATCAACGACGCCGGCGACGAGAACGATCTGGGCCTGGCCCTCGGGGCCCGCTTCAACTTCTAACGCCTCCCCGGGACGCGCGGAGGCACCCACGCAAAGGGGCCGCACCTTGCCGGGTGCGGCCCCTTTGTCGCGGATGGTTGCTGCGGGCTGTAGCTGGAGCTACAGCCGCTGCGCCACCGCCTCGCCCATTTCCCGGGTGCCCACCGGCCGCGTGCCGCCCTGCAGGTCCGGGGTGCGCAGCCCTTCCTCGAGCACCGCCCCCACGGCGGCCTCGACCCGGTCGGCAGCCTCGCCGGCACCCAGGCTATAGCGCAGCATCATCGCCACCGACAGGATCGTGGCCAGCGGATTGGCCTTGTCCTGCCCGGCGATGTCCGGCGCTGAGCCGTGCACCGGCTCGTAGAGCCCCTTGCCGTGCTCATCCAGCGAGGCCGAGGGCAGCATGCCGATGGAGCCGGTCAACTGGGCGGCGCAATCCGAGAGGATGTCGCCGAAGAGGTTGCCGGTGACCACCACGTCGAACTGCTTCGGCGCGCGCACCAGCTGCATGGCGGCGTTGTCTACATACATATGGGAGAGCTCCACCGCCGGATAGTCGGCGGCCACCCGCTCGGCGACCTCCCGCCAGAGCTCCGAGCTCTCCAGCACGTTCGCCTTGTCCACCGAGCAGACCCGCCCCTGGCGCTGCTGCGCCGCCTCGAAGGCCAGGCGCATGATCCGCTCGATCTCCGACTCGCTGTAGACCTCGGTGTTGTACCCCTGGCGCTCGCCGTTCTCCAGCGTGCGGATCCCCCGGGGCTGGCCGAAGTAGATGCCGCCGGTGAGCTCGCGGACGATGAGGATGTCCAGCCCCGCCACGACCTCCTCGCGCAGCGCCGAGGCCCCGGCCAGCTGCGGGTAGAGGATGGCCGGGCGCAGATTGCCGAACAGCCCCAGCTCCGAGCGGATCGCCAGCAGACCACGCTCCGGGCGCACCTCGCGGGGCAGCGCGTCGTACTGCGGGCCGCCGACCGCGCCGAGCAGCACCGCGTCGGCCGCCCGCGCCAGGCGCAGGGTCTCCTCGGGCAGGGGCTGCCCCGCCGCGTCGTAGCCGGCGCCGCCGATGGGCGCCGTCTCCATCTCGCAGCCAAGCCCATGGCGCTCGTTCAGGGCCTCCAGCACGCGCCGGGCCTCCGCGGTGATCTCGGGGCCGATACCGTCGCCGGGAAGCAGCAGGATCTTGTGGCACATAGGTTCTATTCAGGTTCCAGGGTTCAGGGTTCGGGGAAGAGCCAGGGGGCTTCCTGCTTGCGCCGCTGCTCGTAGGCCTGGATGGCCTCACTCTGCTCCTCGAGGGTGACGCCGATCTCATCGAGCCCCTCAAGCAGCATGCGCTTACGAAACGGGTCCACCTCGAAGCCGAAGCACTCACCATCCGGCGTATGGACCTGCTGCTCGAAAAGATCGATGGTCAACTGGTACCCCTCGGTGGCGTAGGCCGCCTGGAAGAGCCGGTCCACCACCGCGCCGTCGAGCACCACCGGCAGCAGGCCGTTCTTGAAACAGTTGCTGTAGAAGATGTCGGCGAAGCTCGGCGCCACGATGGCCCGGAAGCCGTAGTCCTTCAGCGCCCACGGGGCGTGCTCCCGGGAGGAGCCACAGCCGAAGTTCTCCCGGGCGAGCAGCACGCTGGCCCCCTGATAACGCTCCTGATTGAGGACGAAGTCCGGGTTGCGCGGCCGGTTCGTGCAGTCCATCCCCGGCTCGCCCCGATCGAGGTAGCGCCACTCGTCGAAGAGGTAGGGGCCGAAGCCCGTGCGCTGGACGGACTTGAGGAACTGCTTGGGGATGATGGCGTCCGTATCGACGTTGGAGCGATCCAGCGGCGCCACCAGGCCGGTGTGTCGAGTGAAAGGTTCCATGGGCGTTTCCAGTCGTTCGTTCAAGGGCCGGAAGCAGGGCGGCGCCTACTCCCGGATATCCACGAAATGGCCATGGATGGCGGCGGCGGCCACCATCGCCGGGCTCGCCAGGTGGGTGCGCCCCCCCTGCCCCTGTCGCCCCTCGAAGTTGCGGTTCGAGGTGGAGGCGCAGCGCTCGCCGGGCTCGAGCCGGTCGGGGTTCATCCCCAGGCACATGGAGCACCCCGGCTCCCGCCACTCGAAACCGGCCTCGAGGAAGACCCGATCCAGCCCCTCGGCCTCGGCCTGCTGCTTGACCACCCCGGAACCGGGCACCACCAGGGCCTGACGGATGTTCTCCGCCACCCGGCGGCCGCGGACCACTGCGGCGGCCTCGCGCAGATCCTCGATCCGGGCGTTGGTGCAGGAACCGATGAAGATCTTGTCCATGGGGATGTCAGTCAGGGCGATCCCCGGCTCCAGGCCCATGTACTCCAGTGCCCGGGTCATTGCCCGGGCACGGACCGCATCGGACTCCTCGACCGGGTCGGGCACGTGCCGGTTCACCGAGGCAACCATCTCCGGCGAGGTTCCCCAGGTCACCTGGGGCTCGATCTCGTCGGCGTGCATCTCCACCACCCGGTCGAACTCGGCGTCCGGATCCGAGACCAGGTTGCGCCAGCTGGCCACGGCCTGCTCCCACCGCTCGCCCTCCGGGGCGTTGGGCCGGCCACGGACGTAATCGATGGTAGTGTCGTCCACGGCCACCATGCCGGTGCGCGCCCCGGCCTCGATGGACATGTTGCAGATGGTCATCCGCCCCTCCATGGAGAGGTTGCGGATGGCTTCACCGCCGTACTCCAGGGCGTAGCCGGTGCCGCCGGCAGTGCCGATACGGCCGATGATCGCCAGGATGATGTCCTTGGCCGTGACCCCGCGCCCCAGCTGCCCGTCGATGCGGATGAGCATGGTCCGGGCCTTTTTCTGGACCAGGGTCTGCGTGGCCAGGACGTGCTCCACCTCGCTGGTCCCCACGCCGAAGGCCAGGGCACCGAGCGCCCCGTGGGTGGAAGTGTGGGAGTCGCCACAGACCAGCGTCATGCCCGGCAGGGTGGTGCCCTGCTCCGGACCGACGACGTGGACGATCCCCTGACGCGGGTCGCGGATGCCGAACTCGGTGACCCGGAACTCCGCGCAGTTGCGGTCCAGGGTCTCGATCTGCACCCGCGAGACCGGATCCTCCACCGGTTGGCTGCGATCGGTGGTGGGGACGTTGTGGTCGGTCACGGCCAGGTTGGCGGCCACACGCCAGGGCTGGCGCCCGGCCAGACGGAGACCCTCGAACGCCTGCGGCGAGGTCACCTCGTGCAGGAGCTGACGATCGATGTAGAGCAGCGCCGAGCCGTCGTCATACTCGGTGACCACGTGGCTATCCCAGAGCTTTTCGTAGAGGGTCTTCCCGGTCATTGGCCTGTTCTATCAACTGACTGAAAAACATTCACCGCACGATTATATCGAACGGAGCCCGCCGGGGGGAAATGCCCCGCTCAGGCTCGCTGCCCGCGCAGACTCCACGCCGCCAGGACCGCCGCGAGGAAGGCCACCCCGCTGGCCGCCAGGAAGGTCTGGCCGCCGAAGACATCCCAGGCCATGCCCGAGAGCAGCGAGCCCAGCGCCACCCCCGCGCCGAAGGTCAGGCTCGAATAGAGCGCCTGCCCCCGACCCTGGGCCGTGCCGGTGAAGAAGCGATTGACCACATCGATGGCCACCGCATGGTAGATCCCGAAACTGGCGGCGTGGAAGGTCTGACTCAGCGCCACCAGCCAGGCCGAGTCCACCCAGGCGGCGACCATCAGCCACCGCAGCCCGCCCAGCGTCAGCGCCAGTGTCAGCAAAGTGCGGGCCCCGAAACGGGGTAGTAGCCGATGCATGACCAGGAAGATGACGATCTCGGCCACCACGCCCCAGGCCCATAGGGCCCCGATCAGCCCGCCGCTGTAGCCGTGGTCCTCCAGGTAGATGCTGAAAAAGCCGTAGAACGGTCCGTGGCCCATCTGGTTGAGGAAACAGGCCAGAAAGAACCCGATCACCGCCGGCCGGCGCAGGGTCTCCCAGAAACCGTCACCATCGGCACGGCGCATGGCGCGCCCCGCCTCCGGCGCGATCAGGCTGGAGATGGCCAGCCCGCCGAAGATCAGCAGCACGACATAGGGCAACGCATCGAACCCGGCCCGATCGAGCATCTCCCCGATGCCCATCACCGACAGGATGAACCCCACCGAGCCCCAAAGCCGGATACGCCCGTATCGGTGCTCCTGCCCACGCAGGTGGTTGAAGGTATTGGCCTCGTACTGGGGCAGCGCGGCGTTCCAGAAGAAGCCGAACAGGGCCATCACCAGGGCCACCGCCCCGTAGGTCTCGGCGATGAGGATGGCGGAGAAGGCCAGGAAAGCCACCACCGAGGCGGCACGCACCACAGCCATGCGCCGGTCGAGCCGATCGGCCAGAGCCCCCCAGACGTTGGGCGCGATGATCTTGGTGGCGTGCAGGATGGCCAGCAGCTGACCGATCTCCGCCGAAGAGAACCCCTCGGCGCGCAGATACGGCCCCCAGTAGGGCATCAGCGCGCCCAGGGCGGCGAAGAAGAACAGGTAGAAGCCGGAGAGCCGCCAGTAAGGCAGCGGCGTCTGCGCCCCGCCCGGAGCCCCGACGCTCAACGGGTCACTCCCGGTCGCGGGCGGGCAGCACCGGGGTCCCGGACTCGACGTCGGCGTTCTGTGCCCGATGCCGCAGCCAGTGATCCATCACCACCAGGGCGACCATGGCCTCGGCGATGGGCACGGCCCGGATCCCCACGCACGGATCGTGACGGCCCTTGGTCACCACCGAGACGGGCTCGCCGTGGACATCCACCGAGCGACCGGGGATGAGCATGCTGGAGGTGGGCTTGAGCGCGGCGCGCGCCACCAGATCCTGGCCGCTGGAGATGCCACCGAGCACCCCGCCGGACTGGTTGCCGGAGAATCCGGCCGGGGTCAGCTCGTCCCGATGGGCGCTGCCCCGCTGCGCGGCGGCCGCCATGCCGGCACCGATCTCCACGCCCTTGACGGCGTTGATCGACATCAGCGCCTTGGCCAGATCGGCATCGAGCCGATCGAACACCGGCTCGCCGAGCCCCGGCGGCACGTTGCGGACCTCGACCTCCACCGCCGCACCCACCGAGTCGCCGGCCTTGCGAACCTCGTGGATCAGCGCCTCGAGCTCCGGAATGCGCGCCGGATCAGCGCAGAAGAAGTCGTTGCTGTCGACGGCGGACCAGTCTTCGGCCCCAAGTTCGATCTCGCCCATCTGCGCCAGCCGCCCACGGATTTCGATACCGAGACGCTGGGCGAGATAGCGGCGGGCGATGGCCCCGGCCGCCACCCGGACGGCCGTCTCCCGGGCCGAGGAGCGCCCGCCGCCACGATAGTCACGGACGCCGTACTTTTGCTGATAGGTGTAGTCGGCGTGCCCGGGCCGGAAGCGCTCGGCGATCTCCGAGTAATCCTTGGAGCGCTGATCGGTGTTTTCGATGAGCAGCCCGATGGACGTCCCGGTGGTCACCCCCTCGAAGACCCCGGAGAGGATCCGCACCTGATCGCTCTCGCGGCGCTGCGTAGTGTGCTTGGAGCGCCCGGGCCGGCGCCGGTCGAGCTCGACCTGCAGATCCGTCTCGGTAAGGGCGAGCCCCGGCGGGCAACCATCCACGACGCCGCCAAGCGCCGGGCCGTGGCTCTCGCCGAAGGTCGTAACCGTGAACAGGGTGCCGAAGGTATTCCCAGACATAGGTCACCGATTGTAGCACTGCAGACCTGTGGGCGGGCCTGGTCGGGTGCGGGTCGCTGCGCGTATGCTTCGCATCATGCAGAGTCCCGCCCCCGCCAATCTGATCACTGGCTTCCTGGGCGTCGGCAAGACCACGGCCATCCGCCACCTGCTCGCCGAGGCCCGCCCTGCCGGCGAGCGCTGGGCCGTGCTCGTCAACGAATTCGGCGATGTCGGTGTCGACGCCACACGATTCGAGGACGACGCGGCCATCGAAGAACTGCCCGGCGGCTGCCTGTGCTGCACACTCGGGGCGCCCTTCCGGATCGCCCTGGCCCGCCTGCTGCGCCGCAGCCGTCCGTCCCGACTGCTGATCGAGCCGACCGGACTCGGCCATCCGGCGCGCATCCTCGACCTGCTCCGCGAATTCGAGCAGCAGGGCGTGATCTCGCTGCGCGCCACGCTGACCCTGATCGACCCGCGCCAACTCGATGATCCGCGGGTCGCCGGGCACGACGCATTCCTGGATCAGGCGCAGCTGGCCGATGTGCTGGTTGCCCACAAGACCGACCTGTGCAGCGCCGGCGAGCGCGCAACCTTCCAGGCCTGGGCCCGATCGCTGTATCCACCCAAGCAGCGCATCGAGGAGGCCGCCCACGGCTGCATCGATCCGGCTTGGCTGGACGAGTCGGCTGGCGGTGCCGGCCCCGCAGGCAGCGCGGCAGCGCCTCACCACGCCGGGCACCACGACCACCACGCCGACCGTGCCGCCACCCCCGAACCGGGCCGCCCGGTGCGCGCCGAGCAGGCTGGCGGCGCCGCTGCGGCCTGCGGGTGGATCTTCCACCCCGACGACGCCTTCGACCGCCAGGCCCTGCTCCGGGCCCTTGAGACCCTTCGCGGCTCCCAGCGCGTCAAGGGCGTCGTGCGCACCGGCCGCGACTGGCTGCGCGTGGATGTCGACGCCGATGGGGTCCGGATGGAAGCCACCGCCTGGCGCGGCGAAAGCCGGCTGGAGATCATTGGCCCGGCCGACGGGATCAGCTGGGCCGCCACCGAGCAGGCCCTGCTGGCAGCCCGCCGGGACGCCGGCGAGTGACCGCCGGGGCGCCGCCGCATCGCTCTGGCGGACGCTGCACGCAACCCCTATCCTGTTACGGGAACGCGACAACCAACCAGGAAGCAGGCGATGGCCGAGTCCCGGCAGCGGACACCCGCCAGCACCGATGAAGAACACGCCCTGGTCCTCTTCTCCGGGGGGCAGGACTCCACGGCCTGTCTTGCCTGGGCCCTGGAGCGTTTCAGCCGCGTCGAGACCATCGGCTTCGCCTACGGGCAGCGGCACGACGTGGAACTCTCGGCCCGCCGCGAGGTTCTTGACGGCCTGCGGGCCCTGCGCCCCGATTGGGCGGCGCGTCTGGGCGAGGACCGCGTTCTTGACGCCGGCGTGCTCGGCGAGATCAGCGACACGGCGCTGACCCGCGAGGCCGAAATCACCTACGACGCGCGCGGCCTCCCCAACACCTTCGTCCCCGGCCGCAACCTGCTCTTCTTCACCCTGGCGGCGGCCCTGGGCCACCGGCGGGGCATCCGCCACCTGGTAGCCGGCGTCTGCGAAACCGACTTCTCCGGCTACCCCGACTGCCGCGACGACACCGTCAAGTCCCTGCAGGTCACCCTGAACCTGGGCATGGCCGAACGACTGGTGCTGCATACCCCCCTGATGTGGCTGGACAAGGCCCAGACTTGGGCGCTGACCGAACGACTCGGCGGAACCGCCCTGGTGGACCTGATCGTGGAGGCAAGCCACACCTGCTACTACGGCGCGCGCGAGCAGCGCCACGAGTGGGGCTACGGCTGCGGCGAATGCCCGGCCTGCCGTTTGCGCGCCGAGGGCTGGCACCGTTACCGAGACAGCAGCGCGGCGCCGTGATCCCACCGCCCGCGCCGGAGAATCGTGCCCGAACCACAACCGAGGGAGAACACCGATGCGCATCGCTGTAGTCGGGGCTGGCGTGGTCGGAACCTCCGTGGCCTGGGAACTGACCGCCCGTGGCCACCAGATCGTGCTCATCGAGCGCTGCAGCGACGTGGCGCAGGAGACGAGCTACGCCAACGGCGCCCAGCTCCACGCCGGCCACGCCGCTCCATGGAACCCTCCGGGCGTACTCCGGGATGCCATTGCCTGGCTCGGCAAACCCGACTCCCCGCTGCGCATCAATCCCTTGCGCGTACTGCGCAATCCGAGCTGGTCGCTGCGCTTCCTGGCCAACGCCACCGCCCGGCGCTACCGCCGTCACGCCGACGCCAATGCGGTCCTGGCCCTCTACGGCCTACAGCAGGCACGGGCGTGGCGTGACGAGCTCGACCTCTCGTTCGCCGCTCGCGACAGCGGCATCCTGAAGCTCTTCGATGACCCGGACGCTCTGGAGCAGGGGTGCACCGAAGCGGCTGCCGTGGAAGCGCTGGGCATCCGGCACCAGGTGTTGGGAGTGGACGAGACGCTCGCCCGCGAACCCGCGCTGAGTGATACCGCAGACCAGCTGGCTGGCGCCATCGAGTTCCCCGACGACGGCTGCGGCGACCCGCTGCAGTTCACCGCGGCCCTGGCGCAGCGACTCACCGCCGAAGGCGCTGAACTCTGGCTCGACACCACGGCACGCAGGCTGCTCGGCGGCCCAGCGGGTGTGGAGGGCGTCGAGACCAGCCGCGGGATCATCGACGCGGACGCCGTAGTTGTCGCGGCGGGCAGTTACAGCCCGGCCCTGACCCGCAGCTTCGGTCTGCGCCTGCCCATCGAACCCGTCAAGGGGTATTCGGTGAGCATCCCGCTGCACGGGATAGAGGGCGCACCCGGGATGCCCATCATCGACGACGCCCGCAAGGTGGTCGTTACCCGACTGGGTGAGCAGCTGCGTATCGCCGGCAAGGCGGAGATCACCGGCTTCGATCTCAGGCTCGACGAGCGGCGCTGGCGAGCCGTCCGCGAGCAGGGTCTGAGCCGCTTCCCGCGCCTGGCCGAACAGCTGGCGGACGCCTCGAGCCAACCCTGGGCCGGCCTGCGCCCGATGACCTGCGACGGCCCCCCGATCCTGGGTCCGACCCCGATCTCCGGCCTGCACCTGGCCACGGGCGTCGGCCACCTGGGCTGGACGTTCGCCGCCGGCAGCGCGCGCCTGGTCGCCGACCAGCTGGAGGAGCGCACCTGCGACCTCGATCCCGCCCCGTACTGGCTCCAACGCTACGGATGAACAAAGGGACGGGTCTTGTTATACAAGGGCTGTACATCTAGGCTGGAGTCTCGAGAGTGAGCAAGGCTCACCACGAAGCCCCCGGTCCATGAAAGGAGTATCACGATGGAACACGTAGCCTTCGGTAGCGAGGACATCGAGAACACCCTCGCCAAGATGGACGACGGCCAGCTCGACGGCCTGGCCTTCGGCGCCATCCAGCTCGACGGCGACGGCAACATCCTTCAGTACAACGCCGCGGAGGGCGACATCACCGGCCGCGACCCGAAGCAGGTCATCGGCAAGAACTTCTTCAAGGACGTGGCCCCGTGCACTGACAGCCCGGAGTTCTACGGCAAGTTCAAGGAAGGGGTGGCCTCGGGCAACCTGAACACGATGTTCGAGTACACCTTCGATTACCAAATGACGCCCACGAAGGTGAAGGTGCACATGAAGAAGGCCCTCTCCGGCGACAGCTACTGGGTCTTCGTCAAGCGCGTCTAGACCAGACCCCGCTGCCCGTGCCCGTCCCGGGCGCGGGCAGCCGCGAAAGGACCGACCGATGCAAGGGCTGAATGCCGATGAAGTGCTGCGGTTGCTGCGCAGCCTGATCCCCGGCGAGCTGGCCACCGGCCGCGGTCAACGGGGCGACCCGCCCGAAGCGCAGGACCTGTGCGCCGATAGCCGCCTGGATGCCGAACCAATCCGGGCGGACTCCCTGGATCGACTCAATCTAGCCAGCGCGCTCAACCGCTTCTTCCGCCTGCATGAGACCGGTGTGGAGGACCGTCTGCTGGCCGTGCGCCGGATCGGCGACATGGCCGAACTCATCGCCGACGCCAGTCAGCACACCAGCGGCCTGACCTTCTCGACCTCGGGCAGCACGGGCACCCCGCAGCCGCACCACCACAGCTGGGCGGCGCTGACCCAGGAGGCCGAGGCACTGGCCAACGCCCTGGGCAGTCACCCGCGGGTGATCGCCTGGCTGCCCGTCCACCACCTCTACGGTTTCGTCTTCGGCGTCGCCCTGCCCCGCGCGCTGGGCAGCACCGTGATCGAGAGCCACGCCGCGCCCACCGCCCTGTTCCGCGAGCCGGCACCTGACGACCTGATTGCCACCGTCCCGGCACGCTGGCGTTACCTGTTCGATAGCAATCACCGCTTCCCCGGCGGCACGGGCATCAGCTCGACCGCCGCGCTGGAGACCGCCTGCCGCAACGGGCTGTTGCAGGCCGGCCTGGACGCGCTGCTGGAGGTCTACGGCGCCACCGAGGCCGGCGGGATCGGCCTGCGCTGGGCACCCTCGGAGGACTACCGCCTGCTGCCCCACTGGCAGCGCGACGCGGACGGCAACCTCCAGCGCACTCAACCCGATGGTGCAGCGGTGACCGTGGCCCCGCTCGATCGCCTCCAGTGGCGGGACGAGCGGGTCTTCCGACCCACCGGACGCATCGATGACATCATTCAGATCGGCGGTGTGAACGTCTCTCCGGGGCACGTCGCGCGGCGCCTCGAAAGCCACGAGGCCGTTGCCGCCTGCGCGGTCCGCAGCCACGGCGAAGGCAGTCGTCGGCGCCTGAAGGCGTTCATCGTTCCCGCGCGTTCCGACGCCGATCCTGAAACGCTGCGCCAGACGCTCGAGAACTGGATCTGGGAGCACCTGCCGGCGGTCGAGCGACCCACGGATCTGCGTATCGGCACCGAGCTTCCGCGCAACGCCATGGGCAAACTGCAGGACTGGGACTGAACAGCATGGCTGCAGTGGATCTGGCCGGTGGCCTGAGCGCCGCCGATATCGAGGGTATCGGACACGGCAGCAGCTCAGCCACGGTCTTAGCGGCCGGCTGGGAACGCCTGCGTGCCGCTGAGGGCTACCTCCAGCGCCTCGTGGACGAACGCCGGCTGGTCTACGGTGTCACCACCGGCTACGGACCGCTGGCCACCAGCCGGATCGACCCCTCCGCCTCGCGCACCCTGCAGCGCAACCTGGTCTACCACCTGTGCAGCGGCGTCGGCGATCCGCTCTCCCGTTGCCACACCCGCGCCACGCTGGCCGCGCGCATTGCCAGTGTCACCCGCGGACACTCCGGGGTCACGCCGGCGGTTGTGGAGCGCCTGCTGGGGTGGCTGGAGCAGGACGTGATCCCGGAGGTGCCGGCCATCGGGACCGTCGGCGCCAGCGGCGACCTGACCCCGCTGGCCCACGTGGCGCGGGCCCTGATGGGGGAGGGCCGGGTGAGCGTCCACGGCGGCGCCTGGGAGCCTGCTGACGCCGCCCAGCGCCGCCTGGGCTGGGAACCGTGGACCCTGGACGGCAAGGACGCCATCGCCCTGGTCAACGGCACCTCGACCACCGCCGGCATCAGTGCCGTCACCGGCGCGGGCGCCGAGCGGGCGGCCGGGATCTGTGCGGTACTGGGCATGCTCTACGCCGAGTTGCTTGGCGGCCATGCCGAGGCCTTCCAGCCGGCCATCGGCGCCGCCCGCCCTCACCCTGGCCAGATGCGGGCCCACGCCTGGCTCACCGCCCTGGCCGAGGACAGCCGGCGCCTGCAGCCGTGGCCCGGCGTGCCACCCCGGCTGGATGAAGAGCAAGGCGCCGTCCTGCCCGACCAGCCGCTGCCCCAGGACCCCTACTCGATCCGCTGCCTGCCTCAGGCGCTGGGCGCGGTGCTGGACAGCATCACCTTCCACAACAAGACCGTGGCCAGCGAGCTGGATGCGGCCAGCGACAACCCGCTGCTCTTCCCCGAGGAGGGGCGCGTGCTGCATGGCGGCAATTTCTTTGGCCAGCACCTGGCCTTTGCCGCCGACGCCCTGAACAACGCCCTGGTCCAACTGGCCGTGCACAGTGAACGGCGCATCAACCGCATCACCGACCCGGTGCGCAGCGGCTTCCCGGCCTTCATGCAGCCCCGCCAGACCGGTCTGCACAGCGGCTTTATGGGCGCCCAGGTGACGGCGTCGGCCCTGGTCGCGGAGATGCGCACCGGCGCCCACCCGGCCTCGATCCAGTCAGTGCCGACCAACGCCGACAACCAGGACATCGTCCCCATGAGCACCCGCGCCGCCCGCCAGGCGGCCACCAACCTGGACCACCTGCAGCGGATCCTGGCCATAGAGGCGCTGGTCCTGGCCCAGGGCCTGGAACTGACCGACGGGACCGGTTTCAGCCACAGCGCGCGTCAGACCCTGGCGTGGGTCCGCGAACTGGCGCCGCCATTGGAGGCGGACCGCCCGCTGGCCGAGGAGATCGCCGCAGTCGCCGACGCCCTGGCCACGCCCCACCGGGCCCAACGCCTGGTCGCCGGGCTGCCGGGCGCACCCCCGGGCCCGGCCTCCTGAGGCCTCATTCGCAGGGCTCACCCCGCTTGTCGTCGGCCGGCCTTGGCCGGCCGGTCGTGGCCACACGGATGGCGGCCACCGCCTCGCCGTCGCGACAAAGCATCAGGGTGCCGCCGTAAACGCGCGATAGCCAACCATCGGGCTGGAACTCGAACCCTTCCCGCTCTCCGTCCGAAACGACCCCATGACCCGGCCCGGCGCCACGCCCCCGGGCGAGGAGCTGCTCCGGTTCCGGCGCCTGGCCGGATGCGGCCTCGCCGCGGAACAGGATCCAGCCGTCATCCCAGCCCTGCGCCTCGCACCCGCTCTGCGGGGTGCCGCCGCACAGGGTGACGGTCTCATCGTGGTCCAGCGCCTCGATGCGGGCCCGCTCCAGCCCGGCGAGGAGCTCCCGCTGCCAGGCCCAGGCACGGATCTCGTCTACACCGGCGCCCAACCGGGGCGCCGCCACGGCCGCCAGCCCGGCAGCCAGGGCGAGGACCACCAGCAGCTCGGTGAGGGTAAAGGCCGGGCTCAGTCGCCCCAGCAGACCTCGACGCCCTCGGGGCCACTGCCCCGCTCGCCGCGGTGATCGAGGGTGAATTCCGTACACGCCTCATCCGCCTCCTGCGGACTTCCCGGCGCCGGTGTGGCAGTCAGGCGAAAGCCATCGGCGTCGGTCTCGACCCCCAGCTCATAAAGGCCCCGCTCGGACAATTCCGGGACCTCATCCGTACACGCGTCGTAGTCCATCTCCTGGATGAAACAGCGCTCCAGCGCCATCCAGGTATCCATCAAGGTGGCGGTGGCGTCGCTACGGTCCGCCTGCACCTTGTACTGGCCGTAGAAGGGGTAGGCGATCGCCACCAGGATGGCCAAGATGGCCAAGACGATCATCAGCTCGACCAGGCTGAAGCCAGCCACGCGGACGCGCTGATCCGCTCTCCTCATAACACCTTCCTCAATCCCGATTCCCGTAGGGACATTCGCGCTTCCAGCGGATTTCGACGCGGTCAGCTGCTCCCGTTACCGGCGCCGGCGCGAGCACACCACCCGCTTGCAGGCAGACCTCGGCCCCGTCCCCCCCGCTGCCGCGAGCACAAATCCGAAATTGCCCGTCGTCGCGCTCGATACGGTAGCACGGCGCAGCCACCTCTCCGCTGCAACACCCCGGATCGCCGGCTTCTTCGCGCCCGGCCGCCAACTCCCGCCTCGCCCTGAGCAGCTCATCGCCGGCCGCCAGGCGGGCCGCAGCACGAGACTCCAGGGCCGCGGCCGCGCGCAGCTGCAGCGCGGTGGGGGCGACCACCGACCAGGACAACAGCGCCAGCATGACCAGCACGGCGCTGAGACCGAGCACCGCAAAGCCGGCCTGCCGGGAGCCCCCCATCAAGGCAATCTCCCGTGGATCGGCACCGTCACCGTCTGGACCTGCTCCGTGCCGGCCCCACCCCGCTGGCCACCGGTGCGGATGCGTGCCGTAAAGCGCACGGCACACACCCGCAGCCAGTCGTCTACCTCCTCCGCGCGCTGGAAAGGCCCTGGATGATCCGGGACCTGGGCCGGGTCGTCGGCCCCCGGACACTCGGCGAAGCCCATCTCCAGCGCCTCGACCCCGCGCAGGATCGGCTGCGGAGCCCCCTCGCCACGGCCGAGGTTCAGGGTCGGCACCCCATCGACGCCTCCGCCATCCGACCACCGCAACCGCCGCACCTGGACGGGCGACGCATCGTCGTCCTCCGCGGACTCCTCCTCCGGCCACCAGGGGACCCACGCCACCCCGCGCTCGGGCAGGTCGTGGTCCTCGCCGAGCCCGTCCAGGGTGAGATCCTTGGCGCCATCCTGCGCCTCGGCCTCGAGCAGGAACAGGCCCTCGGCATTACCGACCAGGACCTTGGCCGGCAGGCTTCCAAACACCTCCTCGGCCGGCTCATCCAGCTCGATTTGCGCCTCCGGGGCCGCTACCTCGATGGCATCGTAGCCGGTCGCCACGCTCCGCGGCGCCTCCTTACCGCGCACCCAGGTCAGCTCGCCTTCATCGGCGCGCAGACCCGGCGGATCGAGCTGGGCCCCGATCACCTCGCCGGCCGCGCCCTCGCCTCGATACAGCGGGGTCCGGCCACCGCAGGGGACCTCCCCGGCCAGCGCGACTTCGCCATCGAGGACCTGACGCAACACCGCGCCCTTATCCGCCACCCGCCCCAGGTCCTCCACGGTGGCGCTGGCCCGCAGCGCGCTGCCGAGGATCTGCACCGCCGCGAGCAGCGCCACCGCCGCCACGGCCAGCGCCACCAGCAGCTCGACCAAGGTCACGCCATAGGCACGCCCGGTCATGGGCCGACCTCGAGGAGTTGCCCGGAGAGCTCAAGGGACGATGCCTCGTCCCGGTGGGGAGCCTGCCAGCGGAGTTCGACGCGGATGCGATCGGCGCCCGCCTCGACCGACACCTCGGCCTGCGGCAGCTGGCAGGCAACCTCGGCCCGCCAACCGTCGGCATCAACCACGTCGCCGCGGGCCTGGTCCCCGACCGACGGCGGTTGGCACGTGCCCACGTCCCCCGCATCGACCTCGGCCAGATCAGCCGAGCGCTGATCTGGCGCGACCAGCCGGGCGCGGGTGATCAACTCTTCGGCGAGGAGAGTGGCTCGTACGTGATACGCGGCATCACGAGCCCCGTGCACCCCACCCAGAAGGGCCTGGAGCGACACGGCCGCGACACCGGCCAGGAGCCCGAGGGCGACGAGCGCCTCGAGCATTGTGAATCCAGAGTGGCGAGGCATCCCTTCCTCGCGATTGGGTTCCATCCGCACCTTCCATGCGCACCCACTGAGACTAGCGCAAGATCGCCGGGACGCGACCGCGGCCCGATGACGCACGGGGGGCTTGGTTCCCCACCCGCCCTTCGGCTACAATCCGCGGCGTTGTTCAGGCAGCCTGTGCCGGTGTAGCTCAGTTGGTAGAGCAGCCGATTCGTAATCGGCAGGTCGGAGGTTCAAGTCCTCTCGCCGGCACCAGAAACCCCGATGACTCACCCCCAAAACCGTCTCTATTACGCCCACGGCAAGGGCACCGGCCCCTGGGGCCGCAAGAGTTCCGCCCTGCTGCCCGTCGCCGAGCAGGCCGGCTTCGCCGTCGAGAGCATCGACTTCACGGCCACCGAGGACCCGGACGAGCGGGTGGCCATGGTGCTCGAGCACCGACCCCGGGCCGCCGGTCGACTGGTGTTGGTCGGCTCCAGCATGGGCGGCTATGTCATGGCGAATGCCGCCAACGAGCTCAAGGCGGACGGCCTCTTCCTGCTCGCCCCGGCCATCGGCATACCGGGTTACCCGGCCTATCCGACGCCCACCACGGAGCACCAGGAGATCGTCCACGGCTGGCGCGATGCCCTGATCCCGCCCGAGGCGGTGATGACCTTCGCACAGCGCCAGCGGGCCCGCCTACACCTGCTCGACGCCGAGCACGACCTCAACGACCACCTGCCGACGCTACAACACCTGTTCGAAGATTTCCTCCGACGGGTGCGCGGCTGAGCGCTTCCCGCCAGTCCGCGCAGCATCACGTTGCATGACCCGAATCAGCGTGCGACGCTCCACCACAAGTGGATCATTCGTGAAAAAACCACTCAAAATAGGAGCTTCTCCATGAAGCGCACCGGTATCAAAGGTCTCATCGTCCTAATCGGGCTCGCGCTCTCGCTGGGTGCCATGGCGCCGACCACGGCGCTGGCGGGTGTGGTCGGGACCAGCGACGTGATCAGCGAGCGCCAGGCGGCATCCGACCGCGATCGCGTCCAGGAGGCCCTGCAACGCGAGGATGTCCAGCAAGCCCTGACCGACTACGGCGTTGATCCGGCGCAGGCCAAGGAGCGTGTCGCCGCGCTGAGCGATGAGGAGGCGCGGGAGCTGGCCGAGCGCATCGAGCAGCAACCGGCCGGCGCGGGCGTTTCCATCGGCGCAACCACCATCCTCCTGCTGGTCATCATCTGGCTGCTGGTCCGCTGAACCGCTGCACCGCCATGGGGCCCGCAATCCGGCTGCAGCGGCGGATCACCCCGCGGTACGCCCTGATGGTGACAGCGCTTCTCGGTGCCGGGGGGGGGGGGGGGGGGGGCCCGGGGGGGTGGGGGGGGGGGGGGGGCGGGGGGCGCCGCCCCCCCACTGCAGCACCCGGAGGTAATCGCCGAGGCGCGGGAGACCGCCGAGCTACCCCGCGCGGTGGAGCTGAGCGACACGCCCTTCTTCCCGGACGAGACCTACTACTGCGGCCCGGCGGCACTGGCCACGGTCTTGGTCGCCAGCGATGTGATGACTACCGACGATGAGCTGATCGACGCCGTCTACCTTCCCGAGCGCCAGGGCACGCTGCAGAACGAGCTGCTGGCCGCCGCCCGCCGCGCCGACCGCATCCCGTATGTCCTCGCACCGGATCTAGCCGACCTACTAGCGGAGGTAGCCGGCGGCCGCCCGGTTTTGGTCCTGCAGAACCTGGCCCTGGAGGCGCTGCCCCACTGGCATTACGCCGTGGTGGTGGGCTTTGACCTGGACGCTGGAACGGTCACCCTGCGCTCGGGGACCGAGCGACGCGAGACCCTCTCGCTGCGCCGGTTCGAGCGAACCTGGCAACGCGGCGACCACTGGGCGATGGTGATCCCGCGCCCCGGGCACCTGCCCCGCAGTGCCAACGCCGATGACTGGGTCGCCGCCGTCGCCGAGCTGGAGCGCCAGGAGCGCTGGGAGCCGGCCCTGGCCGGCTACCGCGCCGCCACGACGCGCTGGCCCGCGCACGCAGACGCCTGGCTGGGCCTCGGCAACATCCGCTACGCCCGGGGGGAGTACGCCGCCGCTGTGGACGCCTATGGCCACGCTATCGGGGCGGAGGACGAGTCGGGGCCAGCGGCCCACCACAACCTGGCTTGGGCACTGCTGCGCCTGGACCGGGTCGCCGAGGCGCTGGAGGCGGCTCGCCGGAGCGAAGCGGCAGCACCCGATCATCCGCAGTACGGCGAGGCGGTCGAACGGATCCGCCTAGAGGCTGCGGGCGGCCGCGGGGAATAACCCACCGGCGCTGGGTCGCGAGACGGGCACGGGCTGACTATCCTTCGGGGCAGGGCTAGCGCGCCTCACCAGCCGACGGGCCGCGCTGGCCGGAAGCAAGAGGTAGCGGCACAACAGACAGGAGCCACCCATGCACCGGTATCGTCGGCCCAACCGCACGCCCGGCAGCAGGCACCTCGCCGGGTTACTCATCGTGGCCGCCACGCTGTGGCCGGTCCTCCAAGCGACGGCCGAAGACGCCGAGGCTCCGGCGCCCCACGGCAGCGCATCCGCTGATCCGGGCCTGCTCACCGAACACCAGCGCAGCATCCTCGATGACGCCCTGACCCGCATCGAGGAGGCGGCGCTGCGCGACGATGAGGCCTTCCTCGATGAGTTCGACGAACTGCTGTCGACCTATCCGCGACTGGCCGACCCGATTGCCCGCCACGCCATGGAGATGCGGCCGGCGTTGATGCCCGGGATCATGCGCATCCTCGAACAGGCCGACGGCCCCGAGCCACCCGATACAACGCGTGAGACACCGCCCACCGACCGACCGGCCTGGTGGCAGGGTGGAATCCCGGGGGCGACTCATGACGAGACCGAGGAGGAACGGGCAGAAGAAGCGGAGACGATACGCGTGGCCGAGCGGGCCGAAGGGCAGGCGCCGCCGCCCCGGCGCAACTGGAGTGTGGGGGTCGGCTACGGCTACCACCACCTGTCGGTTGAAGAGCGATACGGCGACGACTCAACGCGCCTGCGCGCCCACGGTCCCGTGCTGGACATCCAGTACGCCGTCAGCGAACACGCCTCGGTGGGCATCGCCCACCTGCACAGCGAGCAGCTGAGCACCAGCGGCAGCCTCTACGCCGACCCGGAACCGAAACGCTGGAGCGCCACAGACCTGACCCTGCGTTTCGGGCGCGAGTTCCGCGAGGCCGGGCCGCGCGCCTACATGGGGGCCGGCCTGCACTACGAGCGCCTTGAACGCGACAACGGCGATACGCTCTCCGGCACTGGCTTCCACCTGCTCGGCGGCGGCGGCTATGCCTGGGAGCGGATCGAGATCCGGCTGGAGGCCTCGGCAAGAAGCGTTGACCGCGATCTGGTTCCGGATGACTTCCGCGGCAGCCGCTCGAGTTCGCTGCTCGCTACGGCCACGCTGCGCGGTCGCTTCTAGCCTCGCGGCGCCGACTCGCCCTGGCCGACAGCCAAGGCGATGATCAGGCCGAACAGGTCCTCGCCGAGGCGCTCGAATGCCTGCTCCAGGGCACGACGCTCGGCCGTCGTGTAATCGGTGGCGGCACCGCGCACCGGCCAGCGCTGCTCGCCACGGACTTCACCGGCATCATCCAGCAAGCGCAGGGTCAGGCCGCCACGCTGCCAGTACCAGCCATCGCGCTGCCCGAGATCCTCGAGTTCAAGCACAGCCTCCAGCCGGTAGGCATCCTCCCGTTCATCGACCCGGAACCCGGCAGCGGCCACCGATGCCTGCAGTTTGCTTGCCACCCGTTCGGCATGATCACCCCGCGCGCCGATGCCGAAGGGGATGCTCCCGGCCTCGGCGGCCAGCCGCGCACGCAGCACCGCCAGCTCGTACCGCACCGTCATGCCGGCACCGGTGAGCACCCGCAGGGCCTGCTGATACTCGGCACGCTGGCGCTGCGCCTCCAGCCCCCGGGCCAGCGCGGCGAGTGCGTGCAGCGGGTCGGCGGCAGCGTCTGCCTGGCGCAGATAGCGACTGGTCGCCGCGTCCAGGCCCGCGATGCCCTCGCGCAGCGCGCTGGCCGCCTGCTGCCGATCCATGACGGCGAGGACGTGATACCGGCCGCTCTGCGGCTCCCGCCAGGTCTCGCCGATCTCGACACCGCGCAGTGTGACCGCGGTGCGCGTCGCGACCTGCTGACCCAGCGTCGCCCGGTGCCGGGTCTCGCCGTCGCCGAACGCCAGCCAGTCCTCCTGCTGTGTCGCCGCCGTTACATGAACCTCGAAGGCGCGCGCCAGCTCGGCCCGGGCCCGATCGTGGGCCAGCTCACGGTGATCGGCCGTGCCCACCGCACTGAGATAGCTTTCACCGGGATAGGAGGCCGGCTCACCGCCGACCACCCAGGATGGCTGATCTCCCGATGGCGGAGCACTACCAGCACAGCCGGCCAGCAGGAACAGCGCCATCAGGACTACGAGAAGCGCTTTCACGGCTCCCCCCTGTGGGTCACGGAGCCGGCACGCGCCGAGACCCAGCGATCGAATACAAAGTGATAAGCCCCGGCCTCGAGTTCCAGCGCCCCGAGGTCCACCCGGGTCAGCGGGTGACCGGACCGGCCCTGATAGACCAGCTCAAGCCGGTGCTCGCCGGGTGGCAGACTGATGCGGGCCATGTAGTACTGCGCCGGCAGCATGCCCCAGGTGCGGGTGTCCGCCCGGTCCGCCACCAGGGTGAAGACGTTCATGGCCAGACCGGCTACCGGACTGGCCTCGCGGGCCTGATCGATCATCTCCTTCTGCACCAGCAGTCGCCCCAGCGCGCGGGCGGCGAGCACGCCCTGCTGCTCTTCGAGCAGGATCCGGGCGACGGCGTCCACGTCGTGCACCGGCTCTGCCGGCACCGAGGCCTCCCCAGCGCTGAACTGGACCCCGCCCAGCGGCCTGCGCCGCGGCTCGTAGTACGGCAGGGCCACGCTGTGGACGCGTCCCTGGCGATCCTGCACCGCGAACCCCTGCTCTCCCTTGCGCGGGGCTAGCCCCACCCCGGCAATCAACACCACGTGCGCCTGCTCGCGATGCTCGGCCGGATCCGGCCAGGCGTCCAGCCCAAAAGCCTGCTGCCACTCGGCCCGCTCTTCGTCGAGTCCCAGCTCATCGGCTAGGCGCAGCAGATCGCGCTGTAGCGAGCGGGGCACCGCAACCCCCAGCCGTCCGCCCTGCTCGCGGTAAGCCTGGTAGGCCTGGCGATAGGCCACCAGGGCCTGATCCGGCTCACCCAGACGCTCGAAGATCAACCCGCTGAGGTACCGGGCAAACGGATCCTGCCGGTAGACGGACCGCCCCTGCTCGGCGGCGAGACGCTGCAGGCGCAGATCCACGCGCAAAGCCTCGACCCGCGCCGCATCCGGATCCCCGAGATCCAGATAATTGAAGGCCATGAGCAGATGGAGCAGGACCCGTTCGTGGGGCTCGCCGGCGTAGGCGAAAGCGGTCTCACCCACCATCAGACTGCCCACGCTCTCCGAGACGCTCAGCGGATCGACCTCGGCGATGGCGTCGTAGGCCTCTTCCAGGGCGCGGTTGCTGGCCTCGAACTCCCCGGCCATGCGCAGGAGCGCTCCGCGGTTGAGCAGGTCGACAACACGGTCCCCCGGCCCGCCGGAGTCCGCATCGAGCAGCTCCACCGCTCGACGCGGATCGCCGTCCTCCACGGCGGCCTCTACCGGTGCCATCCGATCGCCGTAGGTCGTGCACCCGGCCAGGGCAGCAGCCAGTATCAGTGCCAGCCAGGGCCTATACAGCCAATGCGTCACGCGGCCGCGCCGCTCAGGGCCGCGCCGAGGCCGAACGCACGAGCTTGCGGATCTCCTTGTTGCCAATCCAGACCTTGCGGTTATCGGCCAGGCTGATCAGCTCCATGTCGACCTGGTAGTAACGGACCTGACGTCGCCCCTCCTGATCGATGATGGAGTTCACCGAACCAAGCAGCATGTAGTCAGCGCCCAGCTCCTCCCCCATGGCCTTGCGGGTCTCCTCGCTGGCGTGCAGATCCTGGTCGCGGCGCTCCTCACGGATGCGCTCGCGCTGATCGGCGTCGGCGACGAAATCCACCTGTCCGGAATTGATCAGCTCCCGCTGGATATCGTTGACGAACGTGCGGGTATTGATGTGCTCGTGGCTGAGATTGCGGACACCCCCCACGATGACGGTGGGCCGCCCGCCCTCGTCGCGCCGAAACTCCCGCAACCAGGGGCGATCCAGCGCGTCGGCGATCATCTCCTCAGCAACCAGTCGCGAGTCCTGGTCGTTCCACCGACCGGAGAGGTCGTGCTCCGCATCCCGATCGATCCGCTCCACCGAGTGACCGCAGCCCGCGACCGCCGCCATGGCCAACAGCACCAGGGCACCCCGAATCCACGCCTTCATAGCCCCCTCGCCTTATCCGGAAAAACTGGCTGCGGGATCAGTATAACCCGCCATGCCGCGACCGGGGGTCGACGCCGGCAGGCCACCTGTGCAGAATGCTGCACATGTCAAATTCTCTTCAAGAACAGCTTTTTAGAGCAGGTCTGGCGAGCCAGGAGGAAGCTCGCAGGCAGCAGTCGGGCAAGCGCCGAGGCCCCCGCGACCGGGCAACCCCGCGCGGGAGATCCCGCCCGGACAAGGCACGGGATCACCAACCGCTCGAGGCGCACATCCCACTACCCGACCTGATCCGCCATTACGCGCTACCGCGCTGGGGAGGCGACACCGCCTACCACTTCATCGAGGGACAGCGGATCCGCCACGCCTGGGTGACACGGCAGCAACAGCGGCAGCTGGCGGACGGCTACGCCGGCTTGGTCATCAGTGGCGACGGCCTGGCCGTGGTGCCCAGGGCGGTTGCCGAGCAGGTGCGCCAGCGCCAGCCGGAGGCCCTGCTGGTGCTGCACCCGCTCAAGCGGCGGGAGGAGTCGCCGGCACGGCGCTCATGAGGCCGCCGGAGGCTGACCGAGCTCCCGCGGCAAACCAAAGGTGACCGTCTCCGCCTTGCCCGGCCGCTCCTCCGGCGCTTCGCAGCCCCACGCCTGGAGCTGCTCGACCACCTCCACCACGGTGCTCTCCGGCGCCGAGGCGCCGGCGGTCACGCCGATCGCCTGACGGCCATCCAGCCAGCCCCGGTCCAGATCGGCAGCACCATCGATCAGGTACGCCTCGGTACCGCAGCGCACGGCCAGTTCGCGCAGGCGGTTGGAGTTGGAGCTGTTGACCGAGCCGACCACCAACAGCAGGTCAACCTCGTCGGCAAGAGTACGCACCGCATCCTGGCGATTCTGCGTGGCGTAACAGATGTCGTCCTTGCGCGGCCCCTGGATAGACGGGAAGCGGCGCTGCAGCGCCTCGACAATGCCAGCGGCGTCGTCCACCGACAGCGTGGTCTGGGTGACAAAGGCCAGATCGTCCGGGGTCCGGACCTGTAGCGCCGCCGCCTCCTCCTGGCTCTGCACCAGGTAGATACCGCCCTGTCCCTCCGGGGCCAGATACTGCCCCATGGTGCCCTCGACCTCCGGATGACCGGCGTGGCCGATCAGGACCACTTCACGGCCCGCTCGCGCATGATCGCGCACCTCTTTGTGGACCTTGGTCACCAGCGGGCAGGTGGCATCAAAGACCTGCAGCCCCCGCCGCTCGGCCTCGTCGGCGACCCACTGCGGCACGCCGTGGGCGCTGAAGATCACGGTGGCCCCGTCGGGCACCTCGTGCAGTTCCTCGACAAAGACCGCGCCGCGCCCGCGCAGATCATCCACCACAAAACGGTTATGCACCACCTCATGACGGACGTAGACGGGCGACCCGTAAACCGCCAGCGCCCGATCGACGATGGCGATGGCCCGGTCCACGCCGGCGCAGAAACCGCGGGGATTGGCAAGGTGAATCTTGGGCACGGAAACCTCCGGTTCTGCCTGCAGCGGTTCAGTGTTCAGTGGCCGATTTTGAGAACATGAGCAGCGCGATCACCAGCCCGGCGCCCAGGGTGATGGCAATATCGGCGACGTTGAAGATCGGCCAGTGAAACCCAGCGTAATGGAGGTGGATGAAATCAACCACGTACCCCAGGTACAGGCGATCGACCAGGTTGCCCAGAGCCCCGGCCAGGATCAGAGCCAACCCCAAGGCGAGCCAGGGCTGCGACGCCCCGATACGGCGTAGCCAGTAGATCAGGTAGACCCCCACGGCGGCAGCGATGCCGGCAAGCAGCCAGCGCTGCCAGCCGCCGGCGTCGCCGAGCAGGCTGAACGCCGCCCCGGGGTTGTAGCCGAGCGTGAGACTGAGCACGGGCAGCAATTCGACCGACTCGTAAGGTCGCAGCGCCGCTTGGGCCCACGCCTTGGAGGCCTGATCCAGGGCCGCGATGGCGACGGCGAGCAGAAGCCAGAGCCGGTAGCCCATCCCACCCCCGTCAGGCCGTGGCCCGGCGCTCACCGGCCCCGGCCACGTTCTCGACGCAGCGCCCACACAGCTGCGGGTGCTCATCACTGGCGCCGATATCGGGACGACGATGCCAGCAACGCGGGCACTTGTCGTGGCCGGAGGCGGCCACCACGATGCGCACCTCGGTGCCATCCTCCAGGGCGGCGCTGGCGGCACCGGCCGGAGCCTCGGCGACGTCGTGGATGCGTGCCGCCGAAGTGATCAGCACGAAGCGCAGCTCATCGCCCAGCGGGGCGAGCTCCGCAGCGAGCGCCTCGGGGACGTAGAGGTCCACCTCGGCATCCAGATTGGCGCCGATCACCTTCTCGTTACGCAGCCGCTCCAGCTCGCGGCTGACCACCGTGCGCACTTCCATGACCCGCTCCCAGAACGAGGCCTCGCGCGACTCGTCGTCCAGCGGGAAGAGCCCATCGTACCACTCCGCCGTGAACACCGGCTCGCGGCGATCGCCGGGCAGATGCCCCCAGATTTCGTCGGCGGTGAAGGAGAGGATCGGCGCGAGCCAGCGCACCAAGGCCTCGGCGATGTGGTACATGGCCGTCTGCCCGGAGCGCCGGGCGCGGCTGTCCGCCGGCGTGGTGTAGAGGCGGTCCTTGAGCACATCCAGGTAGAAGCCGCCCATGTCCACCACGCAGAAGTTGTGCAGCAGGTGGTAGATGCGGTGCAGCTCGTAGCGATCGTAGGCGGCGACGATCCGCTCCTGCAGCTCCCGGGTCCGGGCCACCGCCCAGCGGTCGAGCGGGAGCATCTGCTCTGCGGCGAGCGCATCGCGCGCCGGCTCGAAGCCGTGCAGGTTGCCGAGCAGGAAACGCGCCGTATTGCGCATGCGCCGGTAGGCATCGGCGGTGCGCTGGAGGATGTTGTCGGAGACGGCGATCTCGCCACTGTAATCTGCCGAGGCCACCCACAGCCGCAGGATATCGGCACCGAGTCGGTCCATCACATCCTGCGGGGCGACCACGTTGCCTCGGGACTTGGACATCTTGCGCCCCTGCTCATCCACGGTGAAGCCGTGGGTGAGCACGCCCCGGTAGGGGGCCGCCTGGCGGATCGCCGCCGAGGAGAGCAGCGAAGACTGGAACCAGCCGCGGTGCTGATCCGAGCCCTCCAGATAGAGATCCGCCGGTACCTGCAGGCCGTCGCGCTGCTCCAGCACGGTGGCGTGGGTCACCCCGGAGTCGAACCAGACGTCCAGGATGTCGGTGACCTTCTCGTACTCGGCGGCCTCGTCACCGAGCAGCTCCGCGGGATCCAGGTCCCACCAGGCTTCCAGTCCCTCGCGCTCCATGCGCTCGGCGACCGCTTCCATGTGCTGAGGCGTCTGCGGATGCGGTTCGCCGCTGCGGCGATGGATGAACACGGCGATGGGCACGCCCCAGTGGCGCTGCCGGGAGATACACCAGTCCGGACGCCCGCGGACCATGGCGTCGATGCGCGCCTGGCCCCACTCCGGCATCCAGCGCACGCCCTGGATCCCGGCCAGAGCGCACTCGCGCATGCCGTGACGATCCAGATCGATGAACCACTGCGGCGTGGCCCGAAAGATCACCGGGGTCTTGTGCCGCCAGCAGTGGGGGTAGCTGTGCCGGTACTTCTCGTGGTGGAGCAGCGCGCCCCGGGCCTCCAGCACCTCCACCACGCGCGGGTTGGCCGTGAAGACGTTCAGCCCGCCGAAGTGCTCGGTATCCTCGAAGAAGCAGCCGGCGCCGTCGACCGGATTGGTCACCTCCAGAGCGTAGCGCTGCCCGACTTCGAAGTCCTCCTGGCCGTGCCCCGGCGCCGTGTGCACGCAACCGGTACCCCCGTCGGTGGTCACATGCCCGCCGAGAACCACCGGGACTTCGCGCTCAAGGAAGGGGTGGCGCAGGGTCAGTCCCTCCAGATCCGCCCCGCGGCAGCGGCCCACCACCTCGTGGCGGCCGATGCCGGCCCGCGCCAGGGTCGACTCGGCCAAATCGGCGGCCAGGATGAGCCGCTCGCTGTGATCCAGGGCGACCACCAGGTACTCCAGCTCGGGATGCACCGCCACCGCCCGGTTGGCCGGTAGCGTCCAGGGCGTGGTGGTCCAGATCACCACCGAGGCCGTTCCCGCCTGGGCACCCTCGCCCTCGAGCAGGACGCGCTGCTGCAGCGCCATCTCGTCCGCCACAGCGAAGCGCACATCCACCGCCGGCGAGGTGCGCTCCTCGTACTCCACCTCGGCCTCGGCCAGGGCCGAGCCGCAGTCGGCACACCAGTGCACCGGCTTGAACCCCTGGGTAACGTGCCCGCCCTCGAAGATCCGGGCCAGGGCCCGCAGGATGCCGGCCTCGGTGGCGTAATCCATGGTCAGATAGGGGCGCTCCCAGTCGCCGAGCACGCCCAGGCGCTTGAAGTCCTGGCGCTGTCCGTCCACCTGCTCGGCAGCGAACGCCCGGCAGCGCTCACGAAACTGCGCGTAACTCAGGTCTACGCCGGGCTTGCCAGCCTCCTCCTCGACCTTGTGCTCGATCGGCAGGCCGTGGCAGTCCCACCCGGGGATGTACGGCGCGTCATACCCGTCCAGGGTGCGCGCCTTGACGATGATATCCTTGAGGATCTTGTTGACCGCGTGGCCGATATGGATATCGCCGTTGGCGTAGGGCGGACCGTCGTGCAGGATAAACCGCTCGCGCCCCGACCGCGCACGCCGGATGGCGCCGTAGAGGTCCTCTTCCTCCCAGCGCTGCAGGCGCTGCGGCTCACGCTCGGCCAGACGCGCCCGCATCGGGAATTCGGTGTGGGGAAGGTTGAGGGTGTGCTTGTACTCGCTCACGTCGCCGCCTCGCCTAATGGTGTTCTTGACCGAGCACGCGCCGCGCCGCGCGTACATCCTCGCCGATTTGTCTCGCCAGCGCATCGAGCCCGTCGAAGTGCTCCTCGCCCCGGAGCCGGGCCACCGGCTCGACGCAGAGGTGGCGGCCGTAGAGGTCGCCGTCGAAATCGATCAGGTGAGCCTCGAAAACCAAGCGCCGCCCCCCCACCGTGGGGCGCACGCCGACACTGATTGCCGTCGGCCACGGGCGTTCGGCAGCCCCCCGGGCCCACCCGGCGTAGATACCGTCGAGCGGGATGCGCTCCGGTGACAGCCGTAGATTGGCCGTCGGCCAGCCGAGCTTCCGGCCCATGGCATCACCGTGGACCACACGCCCCTGCACGCAATAGGGATGTCCGAGCAGCTCGGCCGCATCGGCGAAGCGCCCCTGGGTAACGGCCTGACGGATGCGGGTGCTGCTCACCCGCTCCCCGGAGCGCACCACCGTGTCCATGGGTGCCACCTCGTAGCCCCGCTCGCGGCCAACGCGCCGAAGCATGTCCAGATCTCCCCGGCGCTGGCGACCGAACCGGAAATCGTCGCCGACTAGGACGTATCCGGCACCCAGGCGCTCACCGAGCAACTCGCCGGCAAAGGCCTCGGCCTCCACCGCCGCCAGATGCTGATCGAAGCGCAGGCAGAGCACCGCATCCACACCGGTCTCGGCGAGCCGGCGCACCTTCTCGCGCAGCCCGGTCAAACGCGCCGGCGCCCGCGCCGGGGCCAGGCGCTCCATGGGGTGCGGCTCAAAGGTGACCACGACGGCCGGCCGACCACGCCGCGCCGCCTCCCGGCGCAGGCGCTCGATCATGGCCCGGTGCCCGCGGTGGACCCCATCGAAGTTGCCGATGGTGATCGCCGCGCCGCGGTGACGGGCCCGGACGTTATGCAATCCCCGGATGAGTTCCATGGCCCCTGAGAAAAGGATCAAGTGTACTAGCCCGGCAACAGCCTCGGCTAGCCGCCCGGCTCACCGGCCGCCTCCGGTTCGCGGAACTGCCGCGGCCGGACACCCAGGGCGTAGAGCGCAGCGAAGTAGACGGCCCCGCCGGCAGCCACGACACCGGTCAGCGCCAGCACACGCGCCACAACGCCGGCCTCCAGCCACGCCTCCAGGCGCAGCGCGGGGTAGAGCAGGACCGCCACCATCAGTGACGTGGCCACGGCCACCTGCACCGTCAGGCGCAGCCAGCCGCTGCCCCCCCGGTAGACCCGCCGGCGAACCAGGCCGGTGAACAACAGCGCCGAATTGACGGTCGCCGAGGCCGCCGTGGCGGCGGCCAGAGCCACGTGGCCGAAGGGCGTCTCGTGCAGGGCCCAGACCGCGCTCACTGAGAGGACCAGGTTGACCGCCACGGCGGCCACCGCGCAGTAGACCGGGGTCTTCATGTCTTCCCGGGAAAAGTATCCCGGCGTCAGCACCTTGACCAGGACGAATCCGAAAAGACCCAGGCTGTAGGCGGCCAGAGACCAGGAAGCGGCGACCACATCGTCCGCGCCGAAGGCACCGTACTGAAACAGGGTGGCCAGAATCGGCCCGGCGAGCACGATCAGCCCGGCCGTGGCCGGCGCCACCACCAGCAGCACCAGACGCAGCCCCCAGTCCAGCGTGCGCGAGAAGCGCTCCGGCTCACTGCCGGCGTGCTCGGCCGAGAGCCGCGGCAGCAGCACGGTTCCCAGCGCGATGCCGAACACCCCCAGCGGGAACTCCACCAGGCGGTCCGAGAAGTAAAGCCAGCTGACACTGCCGGTGATCAGGAAGGAGGCGAGGATGGTGTCCACCAGCAGGTTGACCTGCATCACCGAGGAGCCGATCACCGCCGGTCCCATCAGCCGGGCCACCCGCCGCACCCCGGGGTGGCGCAGCGACGGCCGAGGCCAGACCAGCAGCCCCTCCCGGTAGAGAAACGGCAGCTGCAGCAGCAGCTGCAGGACACCGGCCACCGCCACGGCCACCGCCAGGGCCATGATCGGCTCTTCGAACCACGGCGTGGCCCACAGCGCGGCCCCGATCATCGCAGCGTTCAGCAACACCGGCGCAAAGGCGAAGGAGGCGAACCGGTTGCAGGTATGCAGCACGGCCCCGGCGCACGCGACCAGGGATATGAATAGAATGTAGGGGAAGGTCACCCGCAGCAGGTCCACGGTCAGCGCGAAGCGCTCCGGATCGTCGCTGAAACCGGGGGCGAAGACACTGACCACCGCCGGCGCCGCCACCATGCCGAGGGCCGTGACCAGCGCCAATGCCGCCCCGAGGGTGCCGGCGCTGTAGGCGATCAGGGCGCGGACTTCGCGGTGCGTGCTGTGCGTGCGATAGTCGGTGAGCACCGGGACAAACGCCTGCGAAAACGCCCCTTCGGCGGTAATCCGCCGCATGAAATTGGGGATTTTGAAGGCGACAATAAACGAGTCCGTCTGCGCCCCCGAGCCGAACACCCCGGCGATGATCACATCCCGGGCCAAACCGAGGATCCGCGAAACCAGGGTCAGGGAGCCGAACGTGAAGATGTGGCGAAACAGACCGGTAACCACGCAGGGAACGCCTCCTCGGCACACAGCAAACAGCGACGGCGCTGATGATACAGCGCCCGGTCAAGGGGATACGACCATCCGTGGCTGACCCGGGCTACCTGAGGTGCCGGCACGGGGCAGCGGGGCCCGAGGTGCTTGTCGGCGGCGACTGGACCCTGGCCCACTACCGCACCGTGCTCCGGCAAGTGGAGCAGACGCGGCTGGACGGCGAACCGCGGGTCGATCTCGGCGCACTGGAACGACTGGACACCGCCGGCGCGACCCTACTGGCCCGCCTGCTCGGGCCGGAACGTGTCGAAGCGCTGGCGCGCACGGCACCCGAGCTCTCCGCCGAGCGACGCAACCTGCTCCAGGCCGTGGCGGCAGCTAGCGAGCGTGCCCGCGCCACCCCGGAACCGACCCGTGAACCCTACTTCTTCGGGCGCCTGACGATCGGCCTGGGGGCACAAATCAGCCATGCGGGCCAACAATTGGCCCGGGCCATCGCCTTTACCGGTCTGGTCCTCGCCGCCTTCGCCGCCAGCGCCCTGCGCCCCTGGCGCTGGCGCCCGGCCGCGGTCTCGCGCCAGCTCCAGCATACGGCGCTGGAGGCGCTGCCCATCGTCGCCCTGCTGACCTTCGCCGTCGGGGCGGTGATTGCGGTTCTCGGAATCACCGTGCTGGGGCGCTTCGGTGCCGGCATCTTCACTGTGGACCTGGTGGCGTATGCGTTCTTGCGCGAGTTCGGCGTCGTGCTCACCGCGATCCTCCTCGCCGGACGCTCGGCCAGCGCCTTTACGGCCCAGATCGGCTCGATGAAGGCCAACGAGGAGATCGATGCCATGCGCGCCCAGGGGCTCAGCCCCATCGAGATGCTGGTCATCCCGCGGGTTGTCGCGCTGCTGATTGCCGTGCCGGTCCTCTCCTTCGTGGCGGTGGTCTGTGGCTTGGCTGGCGGTGGGCTGGTCACCCTGCTCAACGTCGACGTCCCCGCGGGGCGGATCATCTCGCTCTACAGCGACATCTCGCTGCGCCACTACCTTGCCGGACTGGCCAAGGCGCCGGTTTTCGCCTTCGTGATCGCCATCATCGGCTGCCTGGAAGGACTCAAGTGCAGTGCCAGCGCGCAGTCGGTGGGCACGCACACCACCTCGGCGGTGGTGCAGTCGATCTTCTGGGTCATCATCCTCAACGCCGTGGCCGCCCTCATCTATGTGGAGATAGGATGGTGAGCGCCAGCACCACCGATCCTCACCCGGCGATCCGGGTCCGCGGCCTGGTCACCCGACTCGGCGGGCAGACCATCCACGACGGGCTGGATCTGGACGTGCACCGGGGCGAGATCCTCGGCCTAGTCGGCGGCTCGGGCAGCGGCAAGTCGGTCCTGCTGCGCACGCTCATCGGACTGTTGCGCCCGGCCGCCGGCCAGATCCGGATCCACGACCAATCCGTCGACGCCCTCCGACAAGGGGGCGGGCTGGAGCGGCGCATCGGCGTACTGTTCCAGCACGGCGCCCTTTACTCGTCGTTGACCATCACCGAGAACGTCGCGCTGGCCCTGATCGAACACGCCGGGCTAACCCGCGCCGAGGCCGAAGACCTGGCCCGGGTCAAGCTGGCGCTCACCGGCCTCGACCCGGCGGCCGGCCCGCGCTACCCCGCCGAACTCTCCGGCGGGATGGTCAAGCGGGCTGCCCTTGCCCGCGCCCTGTCGCTCTGCCCGGACGTCCTGTTCCTGGACGAGCCCACCGCCGGCCTGGATCCGATCAGTGCCGGCGGCTTCGACCGATTGCTGGTCACCCTGCGCGACGCGCTGAACCTGACGGTCTTCCTGGTCACCCACGACCTGGATACGCTCTATGCCACCTGTGACCGCGTTGCGGTGCTCGCCCACCAGCGGGTTCTGGCCACGGGCACGCTTGAGCAAGTGAGCGCCATCGACGACGATTGGGTGCGGGCCTATTTCCATGGCGCGCGGGGGCGCGCCGCCCGCAGCACGCAGGAGAACCGCTGAATGGAGACCCGGGCGCGGCATTTCTGGATCGGGCTGGCCACCCTGGCCCTGATCGTGGGCGTCATCCTCTTCGGGGTCTGGCTCACCGACTCCGATCTCCACGGTGAACGGCAGCGCTTCGAGATCGTCTTCGAAGAGGATGTCAGCGGCCTGACCACGCGCAGCCCGGTGAAGTTCAACGGGATCAACGTCGGCGAGATCGACCACCTGACCCTCGACCCCGACGACCCGCGGCGGGTGATCGCCCGCATCACGGTGGGGGGCGACACCCCGGTCCGCAGCGACACCCGGGCCCAGATCGGCAGCTCGAGCCTATTCGCCGGCGGTGCCCACATCCGGCTCAAGCCCGGCGATGCCGACGCTCCGCCGCTTGAACCACCGGATCGGGGAATGGCGCGGATCGAGACGGAGCCCTCGCCCATGGCCCGTCTGCGCCAGGACAGCGACCAACTGCTGGCCGGCATCAACGACCTGGTCGAGACCGCCAATCAGCTGCTCTCTCCGGAGAACATCGAGACCCTGAGCGCCACCCTCAACCACCTTGAGCGGACCAGCGGGACGGTGGCCTCGCGCAGCGACGACCTGGGCCGGGGCATCACCGCCCTGGCCGATGGCGGCGAGCAGCTTCAGGAGACCCTGAGCGAGGCGCAACAAATGCTTGAGGAGATCCGCGCGCTGCTTGACGGCCCGGGCCGCGAGATCCTACGCAGCACCGCGCGCGCGGCCGAGGCGCTCGAGGGAAGCAGCAGCGAGGCGCAGGAGCTGTTCCGCGACAACCGCGAGGCTGTCGAACGCGGCCTGCAGAGCCTGCAGGACCTGGAACCGTTGAGCGAAGAGCTGCAGCAAACCCTGGGCGCCCTGCGCGGCCTGCTCCGACGCCTGGGACAGGACCCCGGCGGGCAACTGCTGCGCCGTGAGCAGATGGAGGAGTACCAGCCGTGAAAACGCCCCGCCGCCCCGGCCTGCTGCTGACGCTGCTGGCAGCCGCGACGCTGAGCGCCTGCACCCTGCTGCCCGACCCCGAGACCTACACCGCCTATCGCCTGCCGCCGCCCGATGCGGACGCACCGTCGCCGGCTGGTCGCGAGGTGGACTGGACGCTGCGTGTGGCCGCTCCCGGCAGCAGTGACCTGCTGGCCGGTAACCGGATCGCCGTCGCTACCGGCGAACACCGCATGAGCGCCTTTAGCGGCGCGCGCTGGGTCTCGCCGCTGCCCCGGCTCTGGCAGGAGCACCTCATCGACACCTTCCGGAGCGACGGCCGTATCCGGCACCTGAGCGCCGACGGCGACCGCCTCGCCGCGGACCTGGAACTGCGCACCACCCTGCGCGACTTCCAGCTGGATGCCCGTGATGAGACACCACGAGCGCGGGTGGTGGTGGATGCCCGTCTGGTGGACGTCGGGCAACGGCGGATCATCGACGCCGAGCGATTTTCGGCCACTGAGGAGGCACCGGCCCGTGACGTCGATGCGGCTGTTGCCGCCCTGGGAGCCGCCAACCGAAGCGTCGGCAGCGAACTGTTGGCCTGGACGCTGGCCACCGCTGCCGGGGAGTAACCCGGCGCGCTTGACAGCGATCACGCCAGCAGGCATATTTACGCGCTTTGCAGGGTCCGCTATGACAGCTTAGGACCCCGTCTCCGAGGATCGCAAGCGAGCAGGAGTACAACCGTGGCGAATATCGCGAGCGCCAAGAAGCGTGCCCGTCAGGCCGAAGAACGCCGGCTGCGCAACAAGTCGCGCCGCAGCGAGATGCGCACCTCGATGAAGAAAGTTCTCAAGGCGGTCAAGACCGGGGACCACGATCAGGCTCAGCAGGCCTACCGCAGTGCCGTGCGAGTCATCGATCGTTCGGCGAATCGCGGGATCATCCACAAGAACAAGGCCGCGCGCCACAAGTCCCGGCTTAACGCCAAGGTGCGTAGCCTCGCCGGCTGAACCGGGCAACCGGAACGCGCAGCATCCCAAGCGGGCGCCCTCAAGGCGCCCGTTTTGCGTTGTGCCCCCCCCATCCGTGGCCGTCACCAGAACAGCCCGCCTGTGGCAGCTGGCAGATCGACATCGAAGATCTCGACCCAGTCCATGCCGCGGATGTGCGCCACCCGCCCCACGCTGATCTCGCTGACCGCCGTCCCGTCCGGTGGCCAAGCGCCGAACAGGTAATCCTCGAACAGCAGTCCGCGCAGGCCCGGCTCCTGGACCAGGAAGACCCCGTGGAGCCGGCCGTCCTCGGCTGCCTCGCGGGCCACCAGCTCCACCGTTGTCCCGGCCGGCAGCACGACCACGGGCGGCACCAGGCAACCGTGACCCCGGCAAGCCGTGGTGTAGGGCAGAAAACGGGCACTGTGACCGTCGTAGCCGGCACTGTCGAAGATGGCCACCGGGGCGTCGAGACGCATCAGGCGCTGGTGATCGCCGCCAACGGACAACCCCGGCGTCCCCTGGCGCGGCCCCACGGCCTTACCGCCCCCGGCTTCGCGCACGGCCGTTACCGCCTCTTCGGCCATACCACGCGACTCGGCCAACCGGGCATGGGTCAGCGCCGTAGCGCCGAGCGCATCCACGGCCCGCGGATCGGCCCCTCGCGCCAGCAGGGCGGCCAGGGTCGCCTCGTTGCCGGCCTGGGCGGCGAAGATTAGCGGTGTCCGGCCGTTGCGATCGGTCTGCTCCAGGCCGGCGCCGGCATCGAGGAGCGCCTCGACAGTCTTCGCCTCCGCCCGGGCCGCCGCTGCATGGATGGCGGCAAAATCGTGACGGTCGCCGCTGGACGGGGCAACGCCGGCCTCGAGCAGGGTCCGGACCACAGTGCCCCGATCCGCGTCGCGCTCCAGCCCGGCCTGCTCGTCCCCCGGCGAGACGTAGCCTACCGCGGCGTGCCAGAGCGCATCGGCGCCGTGCTCGTCGACGGCGCTGGCATCAGCCCCCGCAGCCAAGAGGTCTGCCACCACCTCGTCATACCCAAGGCGTGCCGCCTCCATCAGGAGCGTACGGCCCTCGGCATCGCCACCGCGGACCGTCACGTCGGGATCCACCCCTTCGCCGAGCAGCTCGGCGACCTGATCGGCATCCCCGTGGAGCGCCGCCGCCACCAGGGCCGCAGTCCCGTCCCCGTGCAGCTGCGCACCTCGGCGCAGCAGTAGAGCCGCAGCCCGCGGGCTGGATTCGGCGGCGATATCCGCCAGGGAGAGGAAGTCATCGCCATCCTGCCAAGCGACATCCACTGGCAACCCGCGGTCGAGCATCCAGGCCAGGGTCTCGACATCGCCCGCGCGCACGACCCCGATCAGGGCCCAGGGGGCGGCCGGTCGCTCGCTGACCTCGCGCAGCTGCGCTGCGACCCGGGGGTAGCGGGCGGCCGATGCCATCGACAGCGCGGTCGCACCATCGGCATCCTGACGATCCGGTTCCGCCCCGGCAGCCAGCAACGCCTCCACTGTGCGCGGATCACCGCTGCGGGCGGCCAGCATCAACGGTGTCCGCCGATCCCCGTCAACGGGATCCACCGCTACCCCGGCTGACAGCAGCGCCGCCACCGCCTCGGTGTGCCCACCCGCGGCCGCCTCGTGCAGGGGCACCCGCCCGCCGTCGTCGCGGAGCTCGAGATCCGCCCCGTCCGAGCGTTCGATGAGCAGCTCCACCACCCCCGCCTCGCCGTTGAGGGCGGCGTAGTGCAAGAGTCCGCGCCCGGAACCGTCGGTTGCCTGCACATCGGCAGCACCGTCCAGGGCCCGCTCCAGGGTGGCGGCATCGCCGTCACGCGCCGCGTTGAAGGCCTCCTGCTGCGCCGGTGACAGCGGCCAGGCGCCACAAGCGGCGAGCAAGCCGCCGAGCAGACATCCGGTCGCCAACGGCACCAAGACGCGAAGGGCGGGCCCGAGCATGACCTACACCGTCACCACCATGTTGTCGCGGTGGATCAGCTCCGGCTCATCGACGTAGCCGAGCGCCGCCTCGATATCACGACTGGCACGTCCGCAGATCAGTCGCGCCTCGTCGGCGGCATAGTTGACCAGACCGCGCGCCACCTCGATCCCCGACGGATCCCGGCAGACGACCATCTCCCCGCGGGAGAAGTCACCCGCCACGGCCACCACGCCGACCGGCAGCAGGCTCTTGCCGGACGCGCGCAGGGCTCGCGCAGCGCCTTCGTCGAGGGTCAGCGCGCCACGGGTCTGCAGGTGGCTGGCCAGCCACTGCTTGCGCGCCGCCAGGGGCTCCTGATCGGGTACGAAGAGCGTCCCCAGCCCTCGCTCGGCTTCGACCAGACGCTGGATCACCCGTGGCTCATGCCCGCTGGCGACCACCGTGTAGGTACCGGAGCGGGCGGCCCGCTCAGCACCGCGGACCTTGGTCAGCATGCCGCCACGGCCCAGGACCCCGGCAGTGCTGCCGCACAACCGCTCGAGTTCCGGGTCGCCGGCGCGGACCTCGTCGAGGAGCACGGCGTCGGGGTGAACCCGCGGATCGCGGTCCATCAGCCCGGGCTGGTCGGTGAGGACCACCAGCGCCTCGGCCTCCACCAGATTGGCCACCAGGGCCGCCAGGGTGTCGTTGTCACCGAAGCGGATCTCGTCGGTCACCACGGTGTCGTTCTCGTTGACCACCGGCACCACCCCCAGGCGCAGCATCTCGCGCAGTGCGCTGCGCGCATTGAGATAGCGGCGCCGGTCGGAGAGATCATCATGGGTCAGCAGCACCTGCGCGGTCTGCAGAGCGTGCCGGTCCAGGCCCTCGGACCAAGCGTGGACCAGTCCGCTCTGCCCCACCCCGGCCGCCGCCTGGAGCTGATAGACCGCCCGCGGCCGGGTCCGCCAACCCAGGCGCTGCATCCCCTCGGCCACCGCCCCGGAGGAGACCAGGGTCACCTGGCGGCCGGCCTTGCGCAACGCCGCCACCTGATCTGCCCAGGCACTGATCTGATCGCGTGCCAGGCCGCGCCCGTCATCGGTGATCAGGGCGCTACCAACCTTGACCACCCAACGCTGCGCCTGGCGCAGCGTCTCACGTCGATTCACCATCATCCTCCCTGCGTCGCGCCTCCAGCTCCCTCATGATATCCGCACACAGGCGTTCCACCCCCTCGCCGGTGAGCCCGGAGATGCCGTAAGCCGGGCCGGACCAGTCCAGCCCCCGGGCGATCTCCGCCACCCGCTCCTCGCGCACCTCTTCGGGCAGGGCATCGAGGCGATTGACCACCAGCCAGCGTGGCTTGTTCGCCAGCTCGGGGCTGAAGGCCTCGAGCTCGGCCAGCAGCGTTCGCGCCTCGGCCACCGGATCGCCACCGCGCTCCTCCTCGGCCACCCCATCGACCAGGTGCAGAAGCAGCCCGGTCCGGCTCAGGTGCTTGAGGAAACGCACGCCGAGTCCGGCCCCCTCGGCCGCGCCCTCGATGATGCCGGGGATATCGGCGACCACGAACGAGCGCTGCGCCTCGAAGCGGACCACGCCCAGCTGCGGATAGAGGGTGGTGAAGGGATAATCGGCCACCTTCGGACGGGCGGCGGAGATGGTGCGGATCAGGGTCGACTTGCCCACATTGGGCATGCCGAGCAGCCCCACGTCGGCGAGCAGCTGCAGCTCCAGGCGCAGTTCCCGGGACTCCCCCGGGGTGCCGTCGGTGGACTGACGCGGGGCACGATTGGTCGAGCTCTTGAAGTGCAGGTTGCCCAGTCCGCCCCGTCCGCCGGCGGCCACCAGCAGCCGCTCGCCGTGGCGCGTGATATCGCCGATGACCTCGTCCGTCTCCTCGTCCACGACCAGGGTGCCCACCGGCACCGGCAGGATGCGGTCGACCCCGGAGCGCCCGGTGCACTGCCGGCCCGCGCCGGCCTCACCGCTCTCGGCACTGAAGAAGCGGTCGTGACGGTAATCGACCAGGGTGTTCAGGCCTTCGTCGCCCTCGAGGTAGACACTGCCGCCGCGGCCGCCGTCGCCGCCGTCCGCCCCCCCCCGCGGCACATATTTCTCGCGCCGGAAGTGGACACAGCCGTCGCCGCCGTCTCCGGCGCGGACGACAAAGGTGACTTCATCGACGAATCGCATGCTCGGCCTCTGCGCTGTAGCGCGTCCGTATACAAAAAAGCCCCGCTCCATGGCGGGGCTTTACGGGTCCGGAATGGGTCGCCGCCCTTAGACCGCTTCGATTCGCACCCGGCGGCGCTGGGCCGGCCCCTTGCGCTCGAAGACAACCCGACCGTCGCTCTTGGCGAACAGGGTGTAGTCCTTGCCCACCCCGACGTTCTCGCCGGCGTGGAAGTGGGTGCCGCGCTGGCGCACGATGATGCTGCCCGCAGAGACCGCCTCACCGCCGTAGCGCTTGACGCCCAGACGCTTTGACTGAGAGTCGCGACCGTTCTTGGTACTACCGCCCGCCTTCTTGTGTGCCATGCCTGATGCCCTCCGTCAGCCGGCGTTGATGCCGGTGATCTTGACCTGGGTGTACGGCTGCCGATGACCGTGGTGGCGACGGTAGCCCTGCCGCCGCTTGAACTTGGTCACCTCGACCTTGCGATGCCGATCCTGCTCAAGGACCTCGGCCTTGACGCTGCCGCCTTCAACCTGCGGCGTGCCGATCTTGACCTCGCTCCCCTCGCCGACCATGAGGACCTCGTCGAACTGCACGGTCTCGCCGACCTCGGCCGGGAGCTTCTCGACTCGCAGCACGTCTCCTTCCGAGACCCGGTACTGCTTTCCGCCGCTTCGGATCACCGCGTACATCGGCGTCTTGCTCCTGTCTACTCTGATGGCTACGGGCCGCCGCCCGACTCGACACGATCACCCCGCCTGCCCCGGGGCCGCTTCCGGGCCTGCGAACATCTGGGGAGAGGCGGGCGTGGTGACTGCGGTCGGTCCGCGGCGCCTTGGATTGTTTGGTCGGGGTGGCAGGATTTGAACCTGCGGCCCCTGCCTCCCGAAGGCAGTGCTCTACCAAACTGAGCTACACCCCGAATTTGTAACCCGCTACGCTGTCCGGGATACCGAATTGCGCGCCAAGTGTACCAGCGCGTCTCGCCAGGGACTACCCGGAACCGCGGAGGTGAGCTGCTCGACGGCCTGCTCGACCTCGACCTCAGCGAGGCGCCTAGTATATTCAGCCGACCCGGTCTTTTCAATCGCCCGTCCGACAGCCTCCATCCGATCCAGCCCACCGGCCTCGATGGCCTGGCGGATCAGCTCGCGGTCGGCCTCTTCGCCCTCGCGCATGGCGTGGATCAGCGGCATGGTGGTCTTGCCCTCGGCCAGGTCGTCGCCGATGTTCTTGCCGATCTCGGCGGCATCGCCGCTATAGTCCAGGGCGTCATCCACCAGCTGATAGGCCGTGCCCAGATGGCGACCGTAGGCCGCCAGCGCCTGGCACCCGGCCTCATCCAGCCCGGCGAGCACCGCGCCGTTCTCACAGCCGGCCTCGAAGAGCGTCGCCGTCTTGCGATAGATCACCTGGCGGTAGTCCGCCTCGGTGAGATCCGGCTCGTGGACGTTCATCAGCTGCATCACCTCGCCCCGAGCGATGGTGTTGGTCGCCCGGGCCAGGATGCGCAGGATGGCCATCGAGTCGAGCTCGACCATCATCTCGAAGGCCCGGGTGTAGAGGAAATCGCCGACCAGCACGCTGGCCTCGTTCCCCCAGATGGTGTGCGCCGTCTGCTTGCCGCGGCGCATGTCCGAGCCATCGACCACGTCGTCGTGGAGCAGGGTGGCGGTGTGGATAAACTCGATAATCGCCGCCAGCTGGATGTGATCGCTGCCCTGATAGCCACAGGCCCGCGCCGCCAGCAGCACCACCATCGGGCGCACGCGCTTGCCACCGCTGTTGACGATGTGGTGAGCGAGCTGGTTGATCAGCACCACGTCGGAGGAGAGCCGATCGCCGATCAGGCGGTTGACCTCCGCCATGTCGCCGGCGGCAAGCTCGCGGATTTCATCAAGGTTCATGGGCAGGATCTGCGCTCCAGGTCAGCCCCGCGGATGCTAGGCAGGGGGGCCATGGGTGTCAAGCGCGGCCGCCGCCGGCCCGACGGCCACTGCGCCAGATCGAGAGCAGCAGCAGCCCGGCCAGCACCGGGGCCGCATAGACCACCACCAGGGCAACGGTCGCACCGAGCTGAGGCAGCGGATCGGGGATCGGCGGGGCGCCGAGCAGGCTGTAGGCAGTGACCCGATCGAGCCAGTGGCTGATCTCCGCCGCACTCAGCGCCTGCTCGCCCCAGCCGGCCGGCGGCAGCCCGTAGCGACCGCCGACGAACGCGTAGACCAGCGCCGGGGCAGCCCAGGCCATCCAGGCCAGGAACGTGCGCACCGCGGTCACCCGGGCCACCGCCGGACGCTGCCGGGCGACGTGAATGGCGAGGACACCGATCAGGGCAAAGCCGGACCACACCGGCCACCAGGCGGGCCAGGCGGCGGCGATCGGCGCCGAGACCATGGGGCCGAGCGCGATGGTGACCACAGCGAGAAGACCGACCACGACCAGAACGGGGAGCATCCCGCGATGCATGCACGCCTCCTTGGGCCCCGCTGCATGCCGGGCGCAGCGGGACATGTCGGTGGTTGTTAGGCTAGGGCGCCTGCGCGCCAGCCCGATAGCCTACCGTAAAGCAGGAGCCTGCAGCGATGTTCAACGTAGCGACCCGCGGTTTCTTCAAGGGCATGAGCCCCCGGGTGACCGCCGTCTCCACCTTCCTCGTCGCCGCCTTCGCCCTAGCCGGCGCCATCTGGCCGAAGCACCTGGAGGCGGTGGTGGTCGGCTGGCGGGAGTCGCTCACCCCCTTCCTCCAGTGGTACTACGTGCTGGTGGTTGCCGCCTTCCTGCTCCTGGTGATCTGGCTGGGCACCGGGCGCTTCAAGAACGTGCGCCTGGGCCAGGATCACGAGGTCCCCGAGTTCCGCACCTTCTCCTGGCTGACCATGCTCTTCGCCGCCGGCATGGGCGTGGGCCTGATCTTCTGGGCGGTGGCCGAGCCCATCTCCCATTTCGAGAGCAACCCGTTCACGATCAGCGACGACCCGAGCGAGGCCGCCGACACCGCGCTGCGCCTGGCCTACTTTCACTGGGGGCTCAACGGCTGGGCGGTCTTCTCCCTGGTCGCCCTGATCCTCGCCTACTTCAGCTTCCGTCGCGGCCTGCCGCTGACCATGCGCTCGGCCTTCTACCCGCTGATCGGCAAGCACATCCACGGCCCCTGGGGCGATGCCGTCGACATCCTTGCGGTGCTGGCCACCGTCTTCGGCATCGCCACCACCCTGGGCCTGGGCATCCAGCAGCTGAACACCGGCATCGGCGAGCTGACCGGGATCACGGCCGGCACCACCGGCCAGGTCGCCATCGCGATCACGGTGATGAGCATCGCCACCATCTCCGTGCTCTACGGCGTGCAGTCCGGGGTGCGCCTGATCAGTGAGGCGAACTTCTGGATGAGCGCCGCGGTGCTGCTCTTCTTCCTGCTCTTCGGGCCAACCCAGTACCTGCTGGCGCTGATCGTCCAGTCCACCGGCGACTACCTGCAGAACCTGTTCACCCTCTCCTTCCACACCCACGCCAACGCCGAGGGCGACTGGCAGGCCGAGTGGACCCTCTTCTACTGGGGCTGGTGGCTGGCTTGGGCCCCCTTTGTGGGGATCTTCATCGCGCGCATCTCGCGCGGGCGCAAGCTGCGCGAATTCGTCATGGGGGTGCTGCTGGTGCCCACGGGCATCACCATCGTCTGGATCGGGCTGTTCGGCGGCAACGCCATCCACATCGAACTCTTCGGCCCCGGCGGGGTGGCCGAGGCGACCCGGGAGGAGGTCAGCACCGCCGTGTTCCGGACCATCGAACTGATGGAGGTGGGCGCCTGGGCGACGTCGGCCTCGATCCTGGTCACGGTGCTCATCGGCACCTACCTGATCACCTCGGCCAACGCCGGCATCCTGGTCACCCAGACCCTGCTCTCCAACGGCTCCACCGAGATCTCCCGGCTGCATACAGTGATTTGGGGCACGGTCATCACCCTGGTGACCATCGTCCTGCTCACCGCCGGCGGCCTGACCACCCTGCAGGGGGCGGTGATCGCCGCGGCGGTGCCGTTCTCGTTCATCATCCTCGGGATGGTGGTGGGCCTGCTCAAGGCGCTGGAGGAGGAGCGCTTCGCGCCCCGCCCGGGCGAACGCAGCGAACCGCCCATGGAGCCGTGGGCGCAGGTGGAGTCGGACTGGCACACCAGCGACACCGGCACCAGCAGCGCGACCGCCACCGACCGGGCGGAAGGCTGAGCGGCGGCCGGCGCCGCGCCGGCCGGCGCGGCGCTAGCCCTCCTGGCGCTTGGCGATGCGGTAGCGGACCAGGCGCACCACCAGCCAGATGGTGAACACCACCACCGGCACCGCCAGCCCCTGGGTGACCTCCACCCGGATCGGGGCACCGGCATCGCGCGCCGCCTCCAGGACGTAGCTGATCAGCCCCATCAGGTAGTAGCTGATGGCCGCCACCGACAGCCCCTCAACCGTCTCCTGGAGACGGAACTGGAGCTTGGCGCGACGATCCATGGAGTCGAGCAGATCGCGGTTCTGCGCCTCCAGGGCCACGTCGATGCGGGTGCGCAGCAGGTCGCCGGTGCGCGAGATGCGCTCGGAGAGCGACTCGCGCCGCTCGGTGACCGTCGCGCAAGTGCGCATGGCCGGGACCAGGCGCCGCTCCATGAACTCCTGGATGGTCTGCACGCCCTGGATGCGCTGCTCACGCAGCTCCTGGATGCGCCGCTCGACCAGCTCGTGGTAGGCGCGGGCGGCGTGGAAGCGGTAGTTGGTGTTGTTGCCGATGCGCTCGACCTGGGCGGCCAGCTCCATCAGCTGACCGAGCAGGTGCTGCTCGTCACGCTCCCGACTCGAGCCGGTCATGCGCTCGGTAATCCCCGCCAGCTGCTCCTCCAGGTCGTTGAGCTGCGGGTTCAGCCGCCGCGCCACCGGGAAGGCGATCAGCGCCATCATGCGATAGGTCTCGATCTCCAGCAGGCGCTGGATGGCACGCCCGGCCTGGCGCTCGCGCATGTTTACATCACGCAGGAGGATGCGCGAATAACCGTCGTCGTGGATGCGAAAGTCGGTCCACACCCGCGCCGCACCACCGGCGATCTGGCTGCCGACGATGGTGTTGTCATTGAACAGCGTAACGATCTCGCTGCTCGTCCGCGGCCGCGCCCAGGAGGGCTCCAGGGCCAGGTGGATACCCACCAGCCGGGGGCCGGGCAGACTGGCCAGCCAGTCCTCCGGCAGGCGCTCGATGGGCAGCCCCTCGAAGGGGTGCTCGAAGTCGTCCTCGACGATAAAGGTGTAGGTGGAGATCTCGGTGCGCCGCTCCCACTTGAGCCGGAAGCTGCCGAAATCCCGGGACATGTGCTGGGCATCCGGCTCCGGCGGTGCCACCCCGAAGCGCTGGCAGAGGTCGGCCACCGCCGCCCGGTCGGCGTCGGCGGAGTGGCGCCCCGAGAACATCCCCAGGTGGCTAACCCGGGCCGGCGCGCGCAGTCGCTCGTAGGGCCGGGCGTGGATCTCGTCGTTGACCTCCTGGCGCAGGGGGTGATCGACGTGGGCCCCTGGGACAGGCTCACTGGCCTGGTGCATCTCCGTTACATTCAGGGTCATGCTGGCTGGCTTTCTCTGCATCGGGCGTGCGGCCCCGGCCTGCACCGGGTCAGCGCAAGGGTATGGTATCCTCCCCCGCCCGTGCCAGAGGGAACAGCATGCGGGAACTCATCCTCGGCGGCGTGCGCTCCGGCAAAAGCCGCCATGCCGAGCAACGCGCCAGCAAGCTCAGCGACGACGTCGTCTATATCGCCACGGCCCAGGCCCGGGAAGATGCGGGCATGGCCGAACGCATCGCCGCGCACCAGGCGCGGCGACCGGCGCACTGGCGAACGGTCGAGGCCCCGCTGGATCTGGCCCGGGCCATCGAGTCCCACGATGCCCCGGGGCGCGTGCTGCTGATCGACTGCCTGACGCTGTGGCTGACCAACCGACTGGTGGCCGCGGACGAGGCGGCCGACGCGCCACCGGCCGACGACGGCCTCGAATCGGCCCGGGATGAGCTGCTCGACGCTGTGACCGCGGCACGCGGCCACCTGCTGCTGGTCAGCAATGAGACCGGCCTTGGCGTGATGCCGATGAACGCGCTGGCCAGGCGCTTTTGCGATGAGGCCGGAGCGCTGCACCAGCGGATGGCCGAACGTTGCGAGCATGTGACCTGGATGGTCGCCGGCCTCGCACAGCCCCTGAAATAGAGTCGTCCCCCCGCGACGGGCTGACGCCGCCAAGAAGGGAATGAGGAGCGCAATCGTGAACCAACCGGAGTGGCTCGATGAACCAATCCAGCAGACCCATCCGCATTACGCCCAGCAGGCGCGGGCTCGACAGGATCAGCTGACCAAGCCGCCGGGATCGCTCGGCCGGCTCGAAGAGATCGCCATCCAGCTCGCCGGGCTTCAGCAGACCCCGCACCCCGCCGTGGATCCGGTCCAGATCACGCTGTTCGCCGGCGACCACGGCATCGCCGAGGACGGCGTCTCCGCCTTCGACCCGGTGGTCACGCTGCAGATGATGGAGAACTTCTCCAACGGCGGCGCAGCCATCTGCGTGATGAGCGAGGAGATCGGCGCCCAGCTGGAGGTGGTGGATGTCGGCACCCGCTGGCAGGGCGCGGTGCCGCAGGCGGTGCGCGACGAACGCATCGCCGCCGGCACGGCCAACATGCGCCGGCAGCCGGCGATGACCGACGAGCAGTTCAGCGCTGCGCTCACCGCCGGCGCGCGGGCCGTCGACCGGTCCATCGATCAGCACGGCACCCGGGTCTTTATCGCCGGCGAGATGGGCATCGCCAACACCACTGCGGCCGCCGCCGTGGTCGGCGCCCTGCTCAACAAACCGGCGCCGGGGCTAGTCGGCCCAGGCACCGGACACGATGCCGCCGGGCTGCGACACAAGGCGGAGGCCGTCGACGAGACCCTGGCCCTGCACCGAGAACAGCTCGGCGGACCGGCAAACCTCAGCGAGCCGTGGCAAGCCGGTCGTCGCGTGGGCGGCCTGGAGCTGGCCGCCATGACCGGTGCCTACATCCGCTGCGCCCAGCGCGGTGTGGTCATCCTCCTCGACGGCTTCATCAGCGGCGCAGCCGCCCTGCTGGCCGAGCGACTGCGCCCCGGCACCCGCGCCTGGATGATCCTCGGCCACGGCTCCGCCGAGCCGGGTCATCACCGCATCGTCGCGGCCCTCGGCGGGCGCCCGCTGCTCGACTTCAACATGCGCCTGGGCGAGGGCAGCGGCGCTGCGACCGCGATACCGCTGATGCGCATGGCCTGCGCCATCCACAACCGCATGGCCACCTTCGCGGAGGCCGGCGTAACCCCGGAGGGCAAAGGGTGAGACCCCCCATCGAAGGCCAGGAGACCTGGATCGATCTGATCCGCCACGGCGAGCCGGTGGGCGGCCGCCGCTACCGCGGCACCCAGGACGACCCGCTCAGCGAACGCGGCTGGGCGCAGATGCGCGCCGCCCCGCTCGAGCCCGCGGCGTTGACCCGGATCGTCTGCTCCCCGCTGCGCCGCTGCCGCGAGTTCTCCGAACGCTACGCCGCCGAGCAGGGGCTGCCATTACAGGTGGAAAACGGTTTCCAAGAGATCGGCTTCGGTGACTGGGAGGGCCTGACCCCGGCGGAGCTCTACGAGCAGGACCCCCAGGGGCAGGCACGCTTCTGGGCCGATCCGCTCCACTATACGCCGCCCAACGCCGAGCCCATGGCCGACTTCCAGCGCCGCGTCATCGATGCCTGGGTGCGGCTGCTCGCAGAGCACCCCGGCGAGCACCTGCTGCTCGTCGGCCACGGCGGGCTGATCCGCGTGGTGCTGTCGCACCTGCTGGAGCTCCCGCTGCGCGGGTTCAACCGACTCTACGTGCCCTACGCCTCGGTCAGCCGGGTCCGTGTCGAGCCCGGCACCGATCCGACCCTCTACTTCCATAACCGCGCAACATCGGCGGAGGGGGAGCGATGACCGCCTTGCGACCGCTGCTGATCGCCATCGCCTTTCTCACACGCCTTCCGGTGCCTTCGCTCGGCCGCATCGACGACGAGGAGAGTGGCGCCTCGCTGGTCGCCTACCCCCTGGTCGGGGCGATCATCGGCACCCTGCTGATTCTGATGGCCTTCCTGACCCAGGCTTTGCCTGCACTGCTCACTGCAGCCCTGGTAGTGGTGATCTGGGCGCTGCTGACCGGCGCATTGCACCTCGACGGCCTGGCCGACTCCGCCGACGCCTGGGTCGGCGGCATGGCGCAGCGGGAACGCACCCTGGAAATCATGAAGGATCCTTCCTGCGGGCCCATCGGGGTCACGGCGATCGTCGCCGTCCTCCTGCTCAAGGTGGCAGCGGTGGCCGCCCTGCTCGACGCCGGCGCCGTACTGGCCATCGCCACAGCGGCGGTTGTCGGACGCGCTGGGCTGACCCTGCTGTTCCTGACCACACCCTATGTGCGCCCCGGCGGGATCGGCGAGGCCCTGTCCCACTTCGGGCCACCCGGCGCCTCGCTGGGCAGTGCGGCCGTGGTCACCGCCCTGGCCGCCCTGCTCACCGGATGGGCCGGGCTGGCGGCGGTGGCCGCCGGGGCAGTCGCCCTGGTCTTGGCGCAGCACGCGATGTCACGGCGTCTCGGCGGGACCACCGGCGACACCGCCGGCGCCACCGTGGAGCTCACCGAGACCGCCGCACTGCTTGGCGCCGCCGCCGTGGCGGCGAGCGTCTAGGCCGCTCCCGTGCCGTTCCCCGCCCTGATCATCGGCGCGTGGCTGCTCGACCGGGTTTTCGGCGAGCCCCGCGCCGGGCACCCGCTGAATGGCTTCGCCCGGGTTGCCGGCTGGCTGGAGCGGCTGCTCAACCAAGGGCGCCTGCCCGACCCGGACCGGCGCAAGGCCGGCATGGTGGCGGTCGCCATCCTGGTCGCACCGGCCGTGCTGCTCGCCACCCTGCTCACGCTGGGGCCGCTCGGCTGGGTGGTGGAGCTGGGGCTGCTCTACCTCTGCCTGGGCGGCCGCAGCCTGCGCGAGCACGCCTTGGGTGTGGCGCAACCGCTGGCCCGTGGCGACCTGGCCGAGGCCCGCGCGGCGGTGGGCAGGATCGTCAGTCGGGATGCACAGTCCATGGACGCCGAAGACACCGCCCGCGCCACCACCGAATCGACCCTGGAGAACGGCAACGACGCGGTCTTCGCCACCCTCTTCTGGTTCCTGGTCGCCGGCGCCCCAGGGGCAGTCGCCCACCGACTGATCAACACCCTGGACGCCCTCTGGGGTTACCGAACCGTGCGCTTCAACGACTTCGGCTACGCCGCCGCCCGCCTGGACGACCTGCTCGGCTGGATCCCGGCGCGCCTGACGGCGCTCACCTATGCCCTGGCGAGCCTGCGCCCGCAGGCGGTGTGGGCTGCAGTGCGCAACCAGGCCCCGCAATGGCCCGGCAGCAACCCGGGCGTGGTCCTGGCCGCCGGCGCCGCGGCCCTCGATACCACCCTCGGCGGCGCGGCCGTCTACAGCGACGGCGTCCGCCAACGCCCCACGCTGGGTAGCGGGCATCCGGCGGACGCCAACACCATCGAGGCATCAGTGGCGCTGGTGGAACGCGGGGTGCTGATCTGGATCGCGGCGGCGATCGCCCTGTGGGCGCCCTCCCCGCTGATCCCCTGAGGGGTCGTTGATGAGCGAAGCACAGCACCTGCCCGACACGCTGGAGCACGGCGGCAACCTCGCCGAGGCGACGGCGCGCTTCGGCGAGCCGCCGGGGGGCTGGGTGGACCTCTCCACCGGCATCAACCCGACCCCCTTCCCGCTGAGCGCCGCCCCGGCGGCCACCTGGCACCGGCTGCCCGAGGCCGACGGACTCGAGGCGCAGGCCGCGGCGCACTACGCCGCCGGCAACGGCGCGGCCCTGGCCCTGCCCGGCTCCCAGGCCGCCATCAGCCTGCTCCCGGCTCTCCACTCCCCAGGAAACGTGGCCATCCCGGCGCCGGAGTATGCCGAGCATGCGCGGGCGTGGCAGCACTGGGGCCACCGCGTCGAGCGGATCACGGCCGAGCGGATCGCCGCCGGGCCACCCACGCCCCCGCCCTGGCACACGCTCGTGCTGAGCCATCCCAACAACCCCTCCGGCACCCGCTACCCCGCCGCCATCCTGCTCGCCTGGTGCGATGCGCTGGCCGCCGGGGGCGGGCATCTGATCGTCGACGAGGCGTTCTGCGACGCCGAGCCGGAGACCTCCCTGGCCCCGGCCGTCGGCCGCCCGGGCCTGATCCTGCTGCGCTCGCTGGGCAAGTTCTACGGCCTCGCCGGCGCCCGGGTCGGCTTCCTGCTCGGCCCGGAGGGGCTGCGCCAGCAACTGGCCGGGGTGCTCGGCCCCTGGCCTCTGGCCGGCCCGGCCCGCCATGCCGCCGGGCAGGCCCTGGCCGACGAGGCCTGGCAGGCGGCCCAGCGACACGCCCTGACGGCGGCGACGCAGCGGCTCGATGGGCTGCTGACCGCCGCCGGGCTGGCACCGGCGGGGGGCACGGCGCTGTTTCGCTGGGTCCCCTGCACCGCGGCGCGGCGCTACCAGGCGCTGCTGGCCCGGGCCGGGGTCTGGGTCCGCGCCTTCGATGAGCCGGCGGGACTGCGCCTCGGCCTGCCCGGCACCGAAGCGGCCTGGCAGCGCCTGGCGGCAGCGTTGCAAACTCTCACCGCCGACGATGGGACACGCCCCTACAGCCCGCAGTCATCCGGTCGATAACCTGCCCAGCGCGATTTTTGATAAATTAGCGCGGTTTCGCCGCAGGCCGCCTCCGGCCCAGCGCGGGCGAAGCGCGCCGTCGGCACCAAGAGAGGATCGATACGCCCATGGCCACGACCGAAGCCGCCCAGGCCGCCACACCCCGGGTTGCCGTCATCGGCGCCGGCGGCTGGGGCCGCAACCTGGTCCGCAACCTCCATGAGCTCGGCGCCCTCCACGCGGTCGTCGAGGTCAACGCCGAAAACCTGCGCCAGGTCCAGACGATCTGCCCCGACGTCCCCACCTACACGGATACCGCCGCGGCGCTGGCCGACCCGCAGCTCGACGCCGTCGCCATCGCCACCCCGGTGGCGACCCACTACGAGGTGGTCCGCCAGGCCCTGGAAGCCGATAAGGACGTCTTCGTCGAGAAGCCCCTCACCCCGGACCCGACCCAGGCCTGGCACCTGGTGGAACGGGCCGAGCAGCGCGGCCGGCTGCTCATGGTCGGCCACCTGCTGCTCTTCCAGCCGGCCATCCAGTGGCTGCGCGACGACCTGGCCGCCGGGCGCATCGGGCAGGTGCACAGCATCCATCAGGAGCGTCTGGGCCTGGGGCGGGCGCGCGACTACGAGAACGCCCTGTGGTGCCTGGGCACCCACGATGTGGCCGTGCAGCGCCTCCTGCTGCCCGGGCGAACGCCCCGCGGCATGCAGGTCCACGGCCAGTGCATCCTGCAGCCGGGCATCGAGGACGACGTCTACCTCCACCTGAACTACGACGACGGCCTGCACAGCCACCTGCACTGCTCCTGGCTGTGGCCGGAGAAACGGCGCAACCTGGTCATCGTCGGCAGCGAGGGGATGGTGGTCTACGACGAGATCAACCAGGTGGTCACCCACCACCGCAAGGGCATCGACGGCAACCTGGACAACATCGACGAGGGCGCCGAGACGATCCATCAGGGCCACGGCCAACCCCTGCGCCTGGAGCTGGAGCACTTCCTCGACTGCCTGCGCCACGGGCAGACGTGTCAGTCGGACGGTCGCTTTGCCGCCGGCATCGTCGACCTGCTGGCCGAGGCCACGGGGCGCCTGAGAAACGCAGAGAACGCATAGGAGCTGGAAAGCGTGCAGATCCCCATCTACAACCCGAAGCCGCAATACGACGCCCTGCGCGGCGAACTCGAACAGGCCGCCACGGATCTGCTGGCCTCCGGGGCCTACGTCCTCGGTCCCACGGTGGAGCGTTTCGAGCAGGCGGTGGCCGAGCACTTGGGCTGCCGGCACGCGATCGGCGTCAACAGCGGTACGGATGCCCTGCTGATCGCCCTGGTCGCCGCCGGGGTCGAGCCGGGCGACGAGGTGGTGACCTCGCCCTTCACCTTCTACGCCTCGGCCGAGGTCATCAGCCTGGCCGGCGCCACGCCGCGGTTTGCCGACATCGACCCGGACACCTTCAACGTCACCGCCGAGACCCTGGAGGCGGCCTGCACCGAGCGCACCAAGGCGCTGCTGCCGGTGCACATCTTCGGCCAGGGGCCGGATATGGCCGCCGTCAACGAGCTGGCGCGCCGGCGCGGCCTGCGGGTGATCGAGGACGTGGCCCAGGCCTTCGGGGCCCGCCAGGGCGAGGCCCGGTTGGGCACGCTGGGCGATCTGGGGGCCCACTCGTTCTATCCGACCAAGAACCTGGGCGGTTTCGGCGACGGCGGCATGATCACCACCGATGACGACGAGCTCGCCGCCCAGTGCCGGCTGCTGCGCCTGCACGGCCAGGAGCGCCGCGATCACCACACCCAGATCGGCTACAACTCGCGGCTCGACGCCATGCAGGCGGCCCTGCTGCAGGTCAAGCTGCCCCACGTGGACGGCTGGAACGCCCAGCGCAAGGAGATCGCCGCGCTCTACGACCGCGAGCTGGCCGGCCTGCCGGGTCTGACCACCCCGCATACGGCGCCTCACGGCGATCACATCTTCCACCAGTACACCGTGCGCATCGCCGACGGCCGCCGCGACGCCGTGCGCGACGCCCTCCAGGCGGCCGGCATCGGCTGCATGGTCTACTACTCGGTCCCGGTCCACCAGCAGCCAGTCTACCAGCACCTGGAGGCCCACTGCCCGGTGGCCGAGCAGGCCTGCCACGAGGTGCTGAGCCTGCCCATGTGGCCGTACATGGGCGAGGAGCGCGCCCTTCAGGTGACCGAGGCGGTGCGCCAGGCCCTCCAGCAGGCCTGAGCCGGGCACCGCTCGCGCCCCCACACCTACCCCGTCGTCGCCTCCGACGCCGGCTGCCGCGCAGGCAGCCGGCGGACGACGGCCTTCTCCAGCTCCACGATCACGAACACCGCCAGCCCGAAGAGCAGGATGCGCGCCCAGTCCTGGGGCCCGATCGGCGTGGTACCGAAGAGCGCGTGCATGACCGGCGCGTAGGTGAAGGCGAGCTGGAGGAGGATGAGCACGCCGATGGCGATCCACATCGCCTGCGAGCGGAACAGCGCCCAGCCCCGCCAGATCGGGTCGTAGATCAGACGCAGGTTGAGCAGGTAGAAGGCCTGGCCGGCGACCAGGGTGTTGATGGCCACGGTCCGGGCCAGCTCATCGCTGGCGCCGACCACCTCCTCCATCCACACGAAATGGCCGAAGGTCCCCAGCCACAGCAGCAGCGCCACAAACGGGATGCGCCAGAGCATGAAGCCGGAGAGCAGCGGCGCCTTCGGATCCCGCGGCGGGCGCCCCATCACCCCCGGCTCGGCGGGCTCGAAGGCAAGCGCCATGGCCAGCGTCACCGAGGTGACCATGTTCACCCAGAGCACCTGCACCGGGGTCAGCGGCAGGGCCAGCCCCATCAGGATTGCCATCATGATGGTCAGCGACTGCCCGGCGTTGGTGGGCAGCATGTGCAGGATCGCCTTGCGGATGTTGTCGTAGACGGCACGCCCCTCCTCCACCGCGTGGGTGATGGAGGCGAAGTTGTCGTCGGCCAGGACCATCTCCGAGGCCTCCTTGGCCGCCTCGGTGCCCTTGTTGCCCATGGCCACGCCGACGTCGGCGCGCTTGAGCGCCGGCGCATCGTTGACCCCGTCGCCGGTCATGGCACAGATGCCACCTTCGGCCTGCAGGGCCTGGACCAAGCGCAGCTTGTGCTCCGGCGTGGTGCGGCCAAAGACATCGACGCGATGCACCGTCTCCTGCAGCGTCGCGTCGTCCATGCCGTCGATCTCCTGGCCGGAGACCGCCGCCCCCTGCCCGATCCCCAGCTGCCGGCCGATGGCCCGCGCGGTGACCAGATGGTCCCCGGTGATCATCTTCACCCGGATCCCCGCCCCCTGGGCCCGGGCGACCGCCTCGATGGCCTCCTCACGGGGCGGGTCGATGATCCCGACCAGCGCCAGCAGGGTGAATCCCCCCGCCTGCACCTGCTCGTAGGTCAGCTCCTGCTGATGGGGCTCGACCTCCCGCACGGCCAGGGCCAGCAGGCGCTCACCGCGGGCGGCCACCTCGTCCATGGCCGACTCCCACCGGGCCCGCTCCAGCGGCTGCGCCCCGGCGGCGGTCTGCTCGTGACTGCAGAGCTCGAGCAGCCGCTCCGGACTGCCCTTGAGATAGATCCCCTGCCAGCCGTGATGATCGGCGTGCAGGGTGGCCATGTACTTGTGGTCCGACTCAAAGGGGATGACGTCCACGCGCGGGCGCTGCTCCGCCTCGGCCGCCGGGTCGTAGCCGGCCTTGCGTGCGGCCACCACCAGCGACCCCTCGGTGGGGTCGCCGCGCAGACGCCACTCGCCATCGCGCTCGAAGTGCTCCGCGTCGTTGCAGAGCAGGGCGCAGAGCAGCGCCTGGTGGAAGACCGGGTCGCGGTCCGGGTAGACCTCCTCGTGCCCCTCGCAGAACCCGCCGTGGGGGGCGTAGCCGACGCCATCGACCCGCAGCTGCCGCTCGCCACTGACCAGCGTGGCGACGGTCATCTCGTTGCGGGTGAGCGTGCCGGTCTTATCCGAGCAGATGGTCGAGACCGAGCCGAGGGTCTCCACCGCCGGCAGGCGCCGGATGATGGCGTTGCGCCGGGCCATCTTCTGCACGCCGATGGCCAGGGCGATGGTCAGGATCGCCGGCAGGCCCTCGGGGATGGTGGAGACCGCCAGGCTGGCCGCGGCCAGGAACATCTCATCGAGCGGGTAGTCGCGCACCCAGTAGCCGAAGGCGAAGGTGAAGGCCGCCACCACCACGATGATCGCCGCCAGCCAGCGGCCGAACTGCTCGGTCTGGCGGATCAGCGGCGTCTGCAGGCTGTGCACCTCGCCGAGCATCTGCGAGATGCGCCCGACCTCGGTTTCCGCCCCGGTGGCCACCACCACGCCGAGCCCCCGACCGAAGGTCACCAGGGTGCCGGAGTAGGCCATCCCCCCTCGATCGCCGAGATCCGCCCCGGCATCCACCGCCTCGGTGCCCTTCTCCACCGGCACCGACTCGCCGGTGAGCACAGCCTCGTCGATGCGCAGGTTCTTGGCGTTGAACAGCCGCAGGTCGGCGGGCACCTTATCGCCGGCCTGGAGGAAGACGACGTCGCCGGGGACGATCTCGGCGGCGTCGACCTCCTGGCGCTCGCCACCGCGGAGGACCACCGCCTGGGGCGAGAGCATCTGGCGGATGGCATCCAGGGCGCGCTCTGCCTTGCCCTCCTGGAGGAAGCCGATGAGGGTGTTGATCAGCACCACCGCCAGGATCACCCCGGTATCGACCCAGTGGCCGAGCAGCGCAGTGCCCAGCGCAGCGGCGATCAAGATGTAGATCAGGATGTTGTGGAAGTGGCGCAGGAAGCGCACCACCAGGCCGGCCCGCTCGGGCGGCTGCAGCCGGTTGGGGCCGTGGCGCGACAGCCGCGCCTGGGCCTCATCGACCGCCAGGCCCTGCGGCCCCGAGCCGAAGTGCTCGGCGACCTGCTCGGCCTCCTTGGCATGCCAGCGTCCAGCCGGCTCCTGCGCGGCCCCGGCGGCCGCGTCGCTGTCGTCCTCCACCATGCAACCTCCGCACAGTCGGGAAAGGGCGGCGGGTCAGTACCGCAGCGGCAGGCCCAGAGCGCCCTCAGCCGTCCCCGCCACGGACCAGCAGCAGGTCCGTGTTGATCTGGTGCAGCACGCGGCCGGCCACGCTGCCGAGCAGCAGATTGCCCCAGCGCCCGCGACCGTGATTGCCCAGCACCACCAGATCGGGCTCGCCGTCGCCGACGCGATCGAGAAGTACCTGGGCCGGATACCCGGCGAGCAGCGTGCTCGTCACCGCGTCCGGATCGACCCCACAGGCGAGCAGTTCCTCGTGCAAACGGGACTCGGCATCGGCGCGCAGCTGCTCGTAGCGCCGCTCCACCCAGCGCTCGTCCACCCCGGCCGCACGCATCTGCTCCAGGGCCCGGGTATCGAGCACATGGAGCACCTCCAGGTCCGCGCCCGGGAACCAGTCCGCTACGCGCTGCAGGGCGGCGCGGGCACAGGCGGAAAAATCGGTGGCGACCAGGATGCGCCGGTAGGGATGCTCCGCCGACTGCCGGACCACCAGAGTGGGCACCGGCAGGTGGCGCACGACCTGCTCGGCGGTCGTCCCCAGCACCCAGTCGGCCGCGAAATGCTGACCATGGGCGCCGAGCAGGAGCAGCTGAGCCTGCTCCTGCTCGGCCACCCGAGACAACTCACCAAGCGTGTCTCCGAAACGCACCCGCACGGATGCCCAGTGCCCCGGCGTGACCCGCTGCAACTCGGCCTCGACCGCCTGTTGTACCGTGGCCCGCGGATCGCCACCGCCGCCCTCGGCCGGGATATTACCCTCGACGACACAGACGGCTACGACGCCGGCTCCCGCCTCTTCGGCCAACTGCGCCGACCGAGCGCCGGCCAGCGCCGCCCGTTCCGATAGGTCGCTGGCAATCAGGATCCGCTCAAGGCTCATCGTTCACCTCCTCCCTGCCCCCCGGTGATCCCGGCCACGGCCATCTCCGCGGCGTCGACGAAGGGCAGCAGGACCCGGTCGGGCCCGTGGCCACGCAGGTAGTCAGCATCCATTCGCGAGTGGGACGTAACCGCCACCTTACCGCGGTAGCCGGCCCCGCGCAGCGCAGTGATCAGCGTTGCCCCGATGTCCCGATCGGGCACCGTGCTGATCACCCAGCGGGCCCGGCCCAGCGGCAGGGTCTGCGGGAACTCCGGGTCCGAGGCATCGCCGTAGTGGGCCATGTGGCCTTCGTCCCGCCACTGTCCCACCAGGGTCGGGTCGAAGTCCACGCCGAGCACCCGCCAGCCGCGGGCCTTGAAGTTCTTGGCCAGCTGGTGCCCGTAGCGACCCAGCCCGAAGATCACCACATCGGCCTCGTAGTGCTGATCCGGCTGACTGTCCAGGGCGATCTCCGCGTGCGGGGTCCTGCGCTCGAAGACCGAGAGCAGCGGCGCCAGACGCTCATAGAGCGGCTTGGAGTAGAGGATCATGTAGGTGGAAGCGCCGATGGTGATCAGCCCCACCAGCGTCACCAGCCCCATGGTGTCCTGGCCGATGTGCCCCACCGACATGCCCAGGGCCGCGAGGATCAGGGAGAACTCCGAGATCTGCGCCACCGTCAGCCCGGCCAGGAAGCCGGTGCGCTTGCGGTAGCCCATAAAGCCCATGATGATCAGCACGATGATCGGGTTGCCGATGAGCACGAAGGCCGAGAAGATCAGCGCCGGCACCACCTGATCGCCGATGGTGCCCATATCCAGCTGCGCGCCCAGGGAGATGAAGAAGAACAGCAGCAGGAAATCGCGCAGCGCCGTCAGCCGCGAGGCCACCGCCTCGCGATAGGGCGTGGATGCGATGGCGATACCCGCCAGGAAAGCCCCCACCTCCTTGCTGAAGCCCATCAGATCGCCCCCGGTGGCCATCGCCACAGCCAGGGCGATGGAGAAGAGCACCAGCAGCTCCGGTGTGCGCGCCAGCATGTTAAGCAGCCGCGGCAGCACATAGCGCATCAACACGCCCACGAACAGCAGCAGGGCCACGCCCGTCAGCAGGACCTGCCCCACCTCGACGGCGACGTTGGCGTCCCCCTCACCAGCTGCCAGGGAGGTGATCAGGATCATGGCCAGGACCACGCAGATGTCCTGCACGATCAGAAAACCGATGGCGATGCGCCCGTGCAGGGCGTCGATCTCCTTCTTATCCGACAGCAGCTTGACGATAATGATGGTACTCGAGAAGGTCAGCGCCACCGCCACGTAGAGGGCGGTGATCGGCTCCATGCCCATCGCCAGTGCGATCAGGAAACCAACCGCCGAGGTGAAGATCACCTGCCCCAGGCCAGTAGCGAGAGCCACGGGCCCCATGGTGCGGATCAGGTGCAGATCGAGCTTGAGGCCGACGATGAACAGCAGCAGCGCGATACCGATCTCGGCCAGCAGTTCCATCATCGGCTCGTGCCCGTCCACCCAGCCAAGCGCAGACGGGCCCACCAGGATGCCCACCGCGATGAAAGATACGATCAGCGGCTGCTTGAGGCGGGTGCCGATAAAGCCAATGACGGCTGCAACGAGCAGCAGGATGGCGAATTGGTTGAACAGTCCTTCGACAGCAGGGATCTCAGCCATACAAGCTTCCTGGTATCAGGGGCAATGGGCGGGGACGCGAGCGTCGGCGAAGCGCGGGCGTTTCAGCGCACGTGAGCCACTTCCTGGCCCAGCATCTCGGCGGTGACCAGCACCACACCGCCCGGGGTGACATGGAATCGCTCGCGGTCGGTCTCCAGGTCCTCGCCGATGACCATCCCCGGCGGGATGCGGCAGCCCTCATCGATGACCGCATTGCGCACCCGGCAGCCGTCGCCGACGGTCACCCGGGGCAGGATCACCGACTCCTTGACCTCGGCACCGGGGCCCACCTTCACCCGCGAGAAGAGCACCGAGCGACGCACCGAGGCACCGGCGATGATGTTGCCGCCGGAGACCATCGAATCGATGGCCATGCCGCGCTTGCCACTCTGATCATGCATGAATTTCGCCGGCGGCAGCTGCGCCTGGTAGGTCCAGATCGGCCACTCGTCGTCGTAGAGATCGAGCTCCGGCTCCTCCTGGATCAGCTCCTGATTGGCGCGGTAGAAGGCGTCCACGGTGCCCACATCCCGCCAGTAGGCCTGCTTGCCGCTGACCGGGTCGCTGAACGGGAAGGCCTGGACGTGATCGCGCTGGATGGCCGCGGGCAGGACGTCCCGCCCAAAGTCCCGCGAGCTGGCGAAGTTCTCGGCGTCCTCGCGCAGCACCTGCAGCAGGTAGTCGCGGTTGAAGACATAGATACCCATGGAGACCAGGGCCACATCGTCCTTGCCCGGCATCGGCTCGGGGTGCGTCGGCTTCTCGGTCAGGGCGGTGACGCGCCCGTCCTTCTCGACGGTCATCACCCCGAAGGCGCGGGCCTGCTCCAGACTCACCTGCACGCAGCCGACGGTGACGTCGGCGTCGGACTCCACATGGCGGGCGATCATCGCACCGTAGTCCATCTTGTAGACGTGATCGCCGGCGAGGATCAGCACGTAGCTCGGGTCGTGAGCCTGGATGATGTCGATGTTCTGGTAGACCGAATCAGCCGTGCCGGAGTACCACAGCGGCTTGTCCATGCGCTGCTGGGCGGGGATGAGTTCGACGAACTCGCCGAACTCGCCGCGCAGGAACCCCCAGCCGCGCTGGACATGCTGGATCAGTGAGTGGGCCTTGTACTGCGTCAGGATGCCCACCCGACGGATCCCCGAATTGATGCAGTTCGAGAGCGGGAAGTCGATCAGCCGGAACTTGCCGCCAAAGGGGATCGCCGGCTTGGTGCGCCAGTCCGTGAGGCTGGAGAGCCGTCCACCGCGGCCGCCGGCCATGATCAGCGCGAGGGTCTCACGCGTCAGCCGGCTGACGAATCGCGGGTTGCGCTCTAGGAACATGCGACCTCCGGGGCGGGCTCGAATCCGATCAGGATATAAGGGCGGTGCGGCAATGCCAACGGCTCCCCTCTCCGGGTTGCGGGAAATGGCGTTTGGGTTACGCTGACCGCTGGAGTTTCAAATGCAGGGTTGCGATCCCCGGCAGGGAACCGGGCGGAGGGAAGCAGTCGTGGAAAGACCACCACCCAGGGACGCGGTCGAGGTCCCGGTCGAGGACCTGCGCCCCGGCATGTACCTCGTCGACCTGGGCGTGCAGTGGGCCATGCACCCGTTCCTGTACAACCAGTTCGAGCTCGAGCAGGCGAGCATCGACAAGATCCGCGCCATGGGGCTGACCCGGGTGCGGGTCGACCCACACCGCGGACGCCCCGAAACCTCCGGCGCGGCGCAGCAGGCCGCCGAACCAAGCCACCGGCGCCCCGCCCGGGCCAAGGCCGGCGACGGGCGGCAGTGGGCACGGCAACTGACGCAGGAGGCGCGCTCGGCGGTGCGCGAGCTGCTGCAGGATGCCCGCGCCGGCCGGGCCCTGCGCATGCAGGACATCGACACCATCAGCGAGGAACTCTCCGCTGCCCTGCACGAGCACCCGGATGCCATGCTCGCCTTCGGGCGCATCCGCTCCCGCGACCACTACACCTACCAGCACAGCGTCAACGTCGGCGTACTGCTGATGGCGTTCGCGCGCTACCTGCGCATGCCCGAGCCCCATGTACGTGCACTAGGCTCCGCCGGGATCGTCCACGACATCGGCAAAACGCTGCTACCGGATGCCATCATCTCCAAGCCGGGTCCGCTGACGCCGGAGGAGTATCAGCAGGTCAAGGACCACACCTGGCGCGGCGCGGCGCTACTGCGCGAGACGGCCCAGGCCACTCCGCTGGCCGTGCGCATCGCCGAGCAGCACCACGAACGGATCGACGGCTCCGGGTACCCCTACGGCCTGAGCGGCCGGCAGCTGAGCATCGAGACCCGCATGGCCGCCATTGTCGACATCTACGATGCCGTCACCGCCATCCGCGCCTACCACCGCGGCCGCCCACCGACCGAAGGACTCCGCATCGTCGCCCACGAAGCCGGCCAGGGGTTGGACGGTAAGCTGGTGCAGCGGTTCGTGCGCTGCGTCGGAATCTATCCACCGGGCACCCTGGTGCGCCTATCGTCCGGCAAGCTCGGCGTGGTCCTGGAGGCCCGGGACCGCCCCGCAGACAAGCCGCGTGTCCGGGTGGTCTACGATATCTCGGCGCAGCGCATGATCGAACCACCCCCCACTCTGGACCTGTACCACGGCCACCCCGCTCACCGCATCGAGCGTGCCGAGGATCCCGCAAACTGGGCCCTGCCCCCGGAACTCTTTATCTAGACGATTCGCTTAGAATGGGCCGCTCATTCATGCGCCGGCCCCCTCTATGGAACTGCTGCTCAAGTACTCGGTCGTCTTCCTGCTCGCCGCCACTCCGTGGGTGGAGCTCATGGTCGTCATTCCCATGGGCGCAGCCATGGGGCTCTCGGTGACCCCGCTCACCGTAGTCGCATTCATCGGCAACGCGCTGCCGGTTTTCGCCATCATCGCCCTGTTTCGCTGGTGGGAGCGCCGCCGCGGGCCGGTGCGCCGGCGCTGGAGCGACCGCGCCACTCGAGTCTGGGATCGCTACGGGCTGCCCGGACTGGCGCTGCTCGGGCCAGTGCTCACCGGCATCCACCTGGCGGCAGTGATGGCCCTGGCCCTGGGCGCCTGGCGGCGGCAGACGGCGCAGTGGATGATCGGTAGCCTGGCCATCTGGGCGGTGGTCACCGGGGTGGTGACCGCCGCCGGCGTGGAGTGGCTGACCCGAGCGGACTGAGCGTTATAGCGATGACCGCGCGCAAGATCATCCACATCGACATGGATGCCTTCTACGCCTCGGTGGAGCAACGCGACAACCCGAGCCTGCGTGGACGACCGGTGGTGGTGGGAGGGTCCCCCGACGGGCGAGGGGTGGTCGCCGCGGCGAGTTACGAGGCGCGAACCTTCGGCATTCGCTCGGCGCAGCCGGCTGCCCGGGCCCGCCGCCTGTGCCCGGACGCCATCTTCCTGCGCCCGCGCTTCGACCACTACCGCGCCATCTCGCGGCAGATCCACGGCATCTTTGCCGACTTCGCCACCACCATCGAGCCGCTCTCGCTGGATGAGGCGTACCTGGACGTCACCGGCTCGCAGCGCTTCCACGGATCCGCCACCCACATGGCCCAGGCGATCCGCCGGCGCATCCGCGAGGAGACCGGCCTGACGGCATCGGCGGGGGTGTCTTACAACAAGCTGCTGGCCAAGCTCGCCTCGGACGAGGGCAAGCCGGACGGCCTCTACGTCGTCCCACCCGAACAGGGACCGGCGTACGTCACCGCTCAGCCAATCCGAAGGCTTCACGGCGTCGGGCCGGCCACCGCCGCCCGGCTCGAGCGCCTCGGCATCACCCGGGTCGGCGACCTGCTCGACTGGGAGCTGGCCGATCTGCACGTGTTCCTCGGCAACCGCGCCGGCACCCTGCACGACGCCGCCCGCGGCATCGACCACCGCCCCGTCCGGCGGCGCCGACCACGGAAATCCATCGGTGCCGAACGCACCTTCGGGGATGACACCCGGGATCCGGAAGAGATCCGCGAGCGGCTGGCTCCGCTCATCGCTAAGGTGGCTACGCGCCTGGAGAGCCAAGGCGTGGTGGCCCGGACGGTGACACTGAAGCTGCGCTACGCCGACTTCGAATCCATCACGCGGCGGGTCTCCCCGCACGGGCCGGTCGCCGGGGCGGCGGACATCGAGGCCCTGATCCCCGCCCTGCTCGCGGAGACCGAGGCCGGGTCCCGGGCGGTCAGGCTGCTCGGCGTGAGCCTCTCGGGGCTGCAACCGAGACAACGCGAACAGGACCTTTTTAGCGACCTGACCTGACGCAGACGCGCCCACCACCCTGGCGCTTGGCGTCGTACATGGCCTCGTCGGCACGGGCAATCAACTCGCGGAAACCCTCTCCGGGCTGCCAGGCGCTCACCCCGATGCTTGCCCGACACCCACCCGGCATCCGCGGCCACTGCGCCAGGCGTCGGGCGAGCGCATGGGCCAACGCCTCGCCCCCGGCCAAGTCGGTGTCCCGGCAGAGAATCACGAACTCGTCGCCGCCCCAGCGCGCCACCGCATCGGCCTCGCGTACGCGCCGGCGCAGCAGTCTGGCCACCTGCTGCAGGGCCCGATCCCCGGACTCGTGGCCCTGCTCATCATTCAGCGCCTTGAAACCATCGAGATCCAGGAAGACCAGGCTGACCGGGGCCCCGGAGCGCCGCGCCCGATCCAACTCCACGAGCAAGGCCTCCTCGAGGCCGCGCCGGTTGCTCACCCCGGTCAGCCAGTCGGTATGCAGCTGCTCGTCCAGCGCTTCGATGCGCTGCTCCATGGCCTCTCGAGCGCGGTTGTAGCGCTCCTCGACCATGCGCAGCTCGCGCACGGCCCCGGCCATCCCCCGCAGGCGCATCGGCGCCCCAACCTCGATGGATCGGGCTGCCTCCTGCAGCGGAACGACCAGTTGCCGGCGCAGCCACAGGCCGAACAGGCCCACCACGGTGAAGCCTGCCCCGGCTGAGATGAGCGCCACGAGGTAGGTCGACGTGCCAGCCGGTGCTTGCCCGCCCTCCGGCATGCGCAGCAGGCCGGGGAGCGACGGGTGGGCGGTGAGCAAAGCGGGATGCGTGCGGGCCGGCTCAGCAGCGTGGCTCTCTGGGCCGAGATACGTCCCGGCTGCGGTGAAGGCGACACCGAAAACCAGGGCAAGACCCAGCCCACCGAAGACAATCAGGGAACACAGCGGGATCCCTCGCACGCAAACCACCTCGGAAGTCCATTCCAGACCGCTGGCGGATCCAGGCTCCGCCCTGCCCCAGCTGGCCGAAGTCAGGGCAGTACAGCCCCCCGTATCGGGCCGAACCGACAGGCAGGAGCCTTCGCACCCGAAACTGCACTGCCCTGACTTCGGCCAGCTTCCGAGGGGATCGTAGCCCCCTTATACAGTGGATGACCATGCAAGGCGTGCGAGTCGTCCAGATCGCTGGACAGTTGCGCCAGTTTCCCTACTATGAAAAAGGATTAAAGCCCACTACCCTAGTCCATCCCGTCAGCGGGGCTACGCTTAATCCACGGACGAAGACGAAACCCGAGCTCATGCAGACGGAACTGGAGCAGTACATCCGCAAGACCGCCCGGGAGCGAGGGCTCCCGCTGGCAGAGCTGGCCCGGCGGGCAGGCATGAGCCGTCAGGCCCTCTACGACGCCTGGCAACCGGGGCGCTATCCGAGCATGAGCACCATCGTCCGCATCGCCAACGCGCTGGAGGTCCACCCGCTGGCACTGCTCGAGCCCATGTTCCGCAACGACCCCAACGCGACGGGGGTCACGGAGACCGTCGAGAACGGCCTCGACCGCAGCGGCTTCATCGGCGACCTCAACTACCCGGACGGCGCTCCGGTGCTGGCGGGTAGCCGCTTCCGCAAGGGCTGGCAGCTCCAGAATCTCGGCGACCAGCCGTGGGTCGACCGCTATCTCACGTGTCAGGATGACGACATCCGCATCCTGGATACGGCCGGTACCCCCCGGGAGATCGGCGCCCGACTGGTACCGCTGCAACCCTCGGTACCGCTCCCGCGGGTCGACCCCGGGGAGCGGGTCACGCTGCAGGTCGACTTCACCGCCCCGCAGACCCCCGCCACGGTCATCTCGTACTGGAAGATGACCTTCGCCGACGGATCCCTGTGCTTCCCGGACGCACGAGGAGTCTGGGCGAAGGTCCGCGTGATTGCGCCGATCGGCACCGCCTCGGGGACCGGGGAAGCCAGCAGCGACTAGCTGAAACGCAAGGGCAGGCGCCGCCCCGCCCAGCGCCCGGGGCGGGCCTCGAAGACCCCGGCGCACGGCTCCCCGCAGCGCCGGCAGGCGCCGGCGGCGTCCAGCCGCCAGGCACCGAGTTCGTACCGGTCGCGCTCAATGAGCCGCTCGCCGCAGGCGTGGCAGTAGGTGGCACTGCCCTCCGGGTCGTAGACGTTGCCGGTGTAGACATAGCGCAACCCCTGCGCCAGGGCGATCTCCCGAGCACGGCTCAGGGCCTGCGGCGGCGTTCGCGGATGGTTCACCATCCGGAAGGCCGGATGGAAGGCCGTGAAGTGCATCGGCACATCCGCGCCGAGGTGCTCCAGCACCCACTGCGCCATGGCCTCAATCTCGGCATCGTTGTCGTTCTCACCGGGGATCAGCAGCGTGGTAAGCTCAAGCCAGCAATCGGTTTCTTGGCGAACGTAGCGCAGGGTATCCAGCACCGGTGCCAGGTGGGCGCCGGTCAGACGGTGATAGAAACGCTCACTGAACGCCTTGAGGTCGACATTCGCAGCATCCAGGGCAGCGAAGAACTCCGCCCTGGGCTCCGGGCAGATATACCCGGCGGTCACCGCCACCGTGCGGATGCCGCGCGCCCGGCACGCCGCCGCCACATCCACTGCATATTCGTGGAAAATGACCGGGTCGTTGTAGGTGAAGGCCACGCTCTGCGCCCCTTGGGCCGCCGCGGCGTCGGCGATCTGCTCCGGCTCGGCGCGATCGGCGAGGATGTCCATCTCCCGGGACTTGCTCATGTCCCAGTTCTGGCAGAACTTGCAGGCGAGGTTGCAGCCGGCGGTGCCGAAGGAGAGTACCGACGAGCCGGGCAGGAAGTGGTTGAGCGGCTTCTTCTCGATGGGGTCGATACAGAAGCCGCTGGAGCGGCCGTAGGTGGTCAGCACCACCTCCCCGCCCCGGGCCATACGCACGAAGCACAGCCCCCGCTGCCCGTCCTTCAGGCGACAGTGGCGCGGACAGAGGTCGCACTGGAGCCGCCCGTCGTCACACCGGCTCCAGAAACGCGTGGCCACGACGGACGGGTCCGCGGGATCGCGCTCTCTTGGTACAGGGGTCGTGGTCTGATTCATGATCGCTCGGAAACCGCGCTCGGGTTGAATCGTCTAAAGTTTAGACGGGTTCATCGACATTGCGGTTCCTTCGCCACGGGAGGTCACGCCCATGCACGAGACCACGCCCTCGGTTCGCCCCCCTGCCGTCGCCGGACGCTTCTACCCCGGCGAGGCGGAAGCCCTGCGCCGGTCCGTCCAGGAACTGCTCGCCGAGGCCGGCGAGCCGGAACAGGACCCGGCCCGGGCCCCCCGCGCCATGGTGCTCCCCCATGCCGGCTACCCGTTCTCGGGTGCCGCCGCGGCGCGGGGCTATCAGCGCATCGCCCCGATCCGCCAGCAACTGCGCCACGTGGTGCTGCTCGGACCGGCCCACTTCGTCGACCTCAGCGGCATCGCCCTGCCGATGGCCGACGCCCTGGCGACCCCGCTAGGCACGGTGCCCGTTAGCGACACCCTGCGCCGAAAGGCGCTGGCACTGGATAGCGTGCACATCGACGACACGGCCCACGCACGCGAGCATAGCCTGGAGGTCCATCTGCCCTTCCTGCAGACCCTGCTCGAGGACTTCGACGTTCTCCCCCTGGTGGTCGGCCGCGGTCCGGCCGAGGCGTGCGGCCGCCTGATCGAGCGTTTCTGGCAACCGGACACCCTGGTCGTGGTCAGCTCGGACCTGAGCCACTTCCACGACGACCCCACTGCCCGGCAGCTCGACGCCAAGACCACCGCGGCCATCGAGGCCGGCACCTTCGAGCAGATCACCCCGCAGCGGGCCTGCGGCGCCGCCCCGCTGCGCGGGCTGCTGTGGTTCGCGCGCAAGCACGGCCTGCAGGCGCAGACGATTGCGCAATGCAACTCCGGCGATGTCACCGGCGATCGCTCCTCGGTCGTAGGGTATGGCAGCTATGTCTTCCACTGAGCAAACTCCCATCGGCACCGACGTCCCGTCGGAGCACGGCGCCCTCCTGCCCCGCTTCGCCCGGCAGAACATCGCCCACCAGCAGGAGGTGGGCGAGCCGCTACCCATCGCCTCGGGCCTGCCGGAGGCCCTGACCCGGCCCGGGGCCGCCTTCGTCTCGCTCCACCAGGGCGACGTGCTGCGTGGCTGCATGGGCAGCCTGGTGCCCCGCCAACCGCTGGTGCGCAGTGTCATGGACTCGGCCCTGGAGGCCGCTTTTAGCGATCCGCGCTTCGACCCCGTCACCCGCGAAGAACTCGACGCGCTGACCGTCAAGGTCGCCGTCCTCGGCGAGGCCGAACCCCTGGAGGTGGAGCACGAGGCGCAACTGCTCGAAGAGCTGGTCCCCGGCGAGGACGGCCTGATCCTCCACGACGGTCTGCGCCGCGCCACCTTCCTGCCCGCGGTCTGGGAGGGCCTACCGGACCCGCAGGAGTTCCTCGCTCAGCTCAAGCTCAAGGCCGGCCTGCCCCCGGACTACTGGTCCAGGACCCTGCAATTCGCGCGCTACCGCTCGGTCACCTTCACCGACACACCACGCGCGCCGTAACCCCTTGCAGCAGCCCGCCCTTACTGGCTATCCTAAAAGGCTTAGGAAGGGTGGCCGAGCGGACGAAGGCGGCTGACTCGAAATCAGCTGTGGGCCCTGCCCACCGGGGGTTCGAATCCCTCCCCTTCCGCCATCTTCCCAACCTTCTCACCGCCTTCCCGGGAGTGTACGCCTTGCGCCTGCGGGCGAGAGTGAGGCGTGCCTTCACGGTTCATCCATGATGGAAGCAACCAACCGGAGGCAATCTTGCCGCAACGCCTGATCACCCTCGCCGCACCGGCACTGATGATCGGCGGCGCTGCCAGCGGCCCCACCCCGTCGCTCCCCCGCATCCCCTCCGGGCATCTGCACACGATCCATCAGCCGCCCATAGCAATCCCTCGGCCTTGAGCGAGCGGTGCGACCACGACGGCCCGGCAACAAAGTCGGCCTGCCGCCGAATCACTGGTCCCCGACGCTTGTATTTCGCCCGCTATAGCTCGCTGAGCTTCACGGATCCGCCGCCGCAGGAGCAAGAGGAGGCGTGAGCGCAGCCCGGTCCATTGACGAGGTCGCGACCTCTACCCCAGACTATACAGATCGTTCTATCTGATCCGGTGTATCGCATGATCAACAGCAAGCGCGAAAATCTGCTCGACACGGCCGAGCGGCTTTTTTACTCGGCCGGCTTCCACGCCACGGGTATCGACCGCGTCATCACCCAGGCGGGGGTCGCCCGGATGACGCTGTACAACCACTTCCCATCCAAGGAGGCACTGGTGGAGGCGGTGCTCGCCCGCCGCTACGAGCGCTATCTCCAGGATCTGCGCGCTGCCGTCGACAACGCGGCGCCGGGTGAGGCCGTCACCGCACTGGCACAACGCCACTGCCGTTGGCTGGAGACCACCCCCGGTCGCGGGTGCATTGTCCTCAAGGCCATCGCCGAGTACGAGCAGGATCATCCGGCGATCGCCGAGCAGGGTCGCCGGCTCAAGCGCGAGCTCCTCGCCGTCATCGGCGACGCCCTGGAACGCGACCGCTCGAGAGGCGATCCGAGGCTGGCGGAACGCCTGCTGATGGTGCTTGAGGGGGCCAACGCCCTGGTCCCGGTGCTCGGCGCGGCCGCCGCCACCGAGCACTTGCAGGGGATTATCCCCGCCGTCCTCGCGACTGCGCAGGGTGCGGAATCATGAGGCCCGTGGGTGCTGTCGGCTACGCTGTTCTCGGGGCCGGACTGATCGCGGTCGCCTTCGGGCTCGCCCGATACGCGTTCGGGCTGTTCGTCCCCGCCATCCGCACAGAGCTGGGGCTCTCGGCAGACGCCGTCGGCGTCATCAGTTCGATGGCCTTTGTCAGCTTCTGCTTCGCCAGCCTGATCGCGTCACCTATCGTCGACCGCCTCGGTCCGCGCTACGCGGCCGTGGTCTCCGGTCTTTTTGCGTTCGGTGGCCTTATGCTGATCAGCCAGGCGGCTGACGCGCTGACGCTCGGCGCCGGCGTCTTCGCCTGTGGCATCTCCACCGGGCTAATGATGCCGGCGCTGTCCGCCGGTGCGCAGGTGGCCGTGCGGGCCGACCTCCGCGGGCGGGTCAACGCCGTGATGAACGCCGGCACCAGCTTCGGCCTGATCCTGTGCGTCCCCACGGTACTACTGCTCAGCGGGGCCTGGCGCCTGGCCTACGGCTCGTTCGCGGCCCTCGCAGCCATGGGCGTCATTGCCGCCCTGTTCCTGATCCCGAAGACGGCAAGGGCGCAGCCCGGCGACAACGCTCCGGCCTCCGGGGCCTACGAACCCGGGCGGTGGCTGCCAGTGGTCGGGCTGACCGTGTTCTGCGTCGCGATGGGCCTGACCTCGTCCGCCTACTGGATCTTCGCGCCCGACCTGGTCGTGGAAATGGGCGATCTTCCCGAGAGGCTCACCGGGCTGCTTTGGTTGGCCGTCGGCATCACCGGTCTAGCCGGGGCGTGGGCGAGTGACCTCGGCGACCGGTTTGGCGCCCCCACCACCCAGGCCATGGCGCTGGTCGCCCTCGGCGCTGCCACCGGGCTCGTGGCCATCGCCCCGGGCGAGTGGTGGGTCGCGCTGTTCTCGGCCGGCGTCTTCGGTTGGGCGTTCATGACCCTAACCGGACTGTACCTGGTTACCGGCGTCCGACTGTTGCGTCAACGGCCCTCGCTGGGACCGGTGGTCCCCTTCCTGGCGATCACCGTCGGCCAGGCCCTCGGATCGCCGCTGGTCGGCTGGGCCATCGCGCAGGCCGGCTACACGGAGGCGTTCGTGGCCTTCGCAACGCTCGCACTCCTCGTGGCGGCGGCCTCGTTCCTCTTCCCGCGCACGGCACCGGACGGGGCTGCCGTGGAGGGGCCACCGCCGTCGGCAACCCGAACGTAAACGCGGCACCGGGCGGCGCGGCTCAGTCGGCGCCGGGCCGGCCGCCTTTCACCCGGCTCCTGCCAGGCGCCTGACAGAACCCCTGGGCCGGCACGTCGAGGGCGCTGTTGAACTTGCTCGACATGTTTTGGAAGGCGATCAGACCGGTCAGCTCCACGAGCCCGTCTTCGTCGAAGTAGGGCCGCAAGGCTTCAACGTGCTCATCCCGAACCCCGGCATCACTGCAGGTCATGGCCTCCGTGTAGGTCAGCACGGCCCGCTCACGCTCGTCGAAGGCATCGCTTTGCCGCCACTCGGACAGCGCAGTGATCTTCGTCCAGTCAACGCCGCGCCGGTTCAGCGTGCGGGTATTGATATCGATGCAGAACGCACAGTGGTTGATCTGTGACACACGGACGGTAACCAGCGAGCGCAGCGCCGGATCCAGGGGGCTGCGTCTGCGCTCCAGGGCACCGAAAAGCAGAGCCAAGGCGGCAAAGACCCTGGGCGAGCGCCCCCAAAGCAGCCCCGGCTGGAGGACTTCACCGTATTTGCGGCGCTGGTTCCAGAAGAACGGGCGCAGGTACCAGGGATAGGCGTTCAGAGGCTTGGGCTCGATGCGCATCACTCCTCCCCGTCCGGCCACGCCCTCGGCCGGGATCCCGCCGCAGCGCCTTCACAACTGCTTGATCCAGAACTGCAGGGGCTTATCGGTCTCCGCAGGCTCGTCGACCTGCTTCCAAGGGTAGTAGGCGATCAGCTCCTCGCGGGGCGTATACCCGAAGTGCCGCCAGACCGGGTCCAGTGGCTGGTAGTCCGCCGGGCGGAGCGGATGGGCCGGATCACGGATCACCGTGCACAGGGTGGCCCACTGGTAGTCGCCACAGCTTCGAGCATGGCGCTCCCGGACATCGAAAAAGTGCCGGTAGAACCCCCGGCCGCGATAGGCCGGTAGGAGGATCGACTCGGCCAGGTAGAACACCTGCCCCGGATCGAAGCCTTCATCGATAAACGGCTTCTGGATCCGCGGGGACTCGTCCGTCAGCGGCATGGCCGTCGACAGCCCGACCACCTCGTCGCCATCCACAACCACGGTGGCCAACGCCCACGGGGCGTCGAGGTAAAAGCGCAGGAAGTACCGCTCCTCCTCCATGCTGCCGTCGTAGAGGTAGGGCCATTCCCGGAAGACCTGCAGCCGCAGCGCGGCGATCTGCTCAAAACGCTGGCCGATCTCCTCGCCCTGAAGGTATTCGATGTGCGGCTCGCTCATGGTCCTCCAGCTCCCGACAATGCGGTTCAGAAGGGATCAGGATCCGGCACGCGCTTGCGGTGTGTCAAAGAAGGGGCTCAACCACTCGCCCGCGTCTCCGCGCGGCGGCAGATGGCGCGGGCCAGCCCCTTGAACAGGATGGCGTGGGCGGGCTCCATGGCGTACCAGTACATGCGCCCGGGCACCCCCCGCGGGGACCAATACGCGGTCACCCGCACGCGGGTCTGCTGCTCATGGGGCCGGACGGTGAACTCCAGCACCCCGGTCCCCGGGGCCTTCATGCCGAAGCCCAACGCCAGACGCTCCCGCGGCTCCACCACCAGCACCCGCCATGAGTCGATGACATCGCCGGGGCGCAGGTCGGTATGCAGCGGCCGCCCCCGGCTGAGCCCGCGACCGCCGAGCAGCGCATCCAACGACTCGCGCAGGCTCCACAGCGGGTTCATGTAGTAGTAGCGGTTGGGCCCGCCGATCGACACGCACTGCTCCCAGACCGCCGACAGGGGGGCCGTGGTCATCGCGCTCGCCCCGGCACGAAAGGGAAAGCGCGGGTAGTCCAGCGGGTTGGTCATGGGCCACGGCTCCTTGGTATCCGCCTCAGTGCGGCGCACCCTCGTCGGTCGCCGCCTGTATGCCGCGACGCTCCAGCAGCGTACCATCCAGCCGGTAGAGTTCGACCAGCGCGGTGCGGTACTCCACCTGCGCCGCCGCCTCGCTGATCCGACTCTCGAGCAGATCGCGCTGGGCCTGGACCACGGCGAAGGCGGTCGCATCCCCGGCCCGGAAGCGCTCATCTGCTGCGCGCACCTGCTCCTCGCGGGCACGGCGGGTGGCACGGCTCGCCTCGATCTGGGCGGCCGCCCGCTGCAGCTCCAGATGGGCCGTGCGGACATCGTGGCGCACCAAGCGGGCCATATTGCTCAGACTCAGATTGGCCTGGTTGCGCAGGGTCAGCGCCTGGCGGTGCTCCGCCTCAGGGGCGCGATTGGTCAGCGAGCGTCCCAGGGAAATCCCCACCTGCGCGTCGTAGCTGGACCCGTCCAGGTCCCGGGGCGCACCGCTGAAAGAATCGGCATATCCACTGCTGCCCAACTGGATAAACAACTCGAGCTCGGGCAACAAGCCATTCCGCGTCCGGGTAACCTGCAGGTTCTCGCTGCGCAGATCGAGCCGCGCTTGGTTGAGCTCCGGGCGCCGCTCCAGGGCCAGGGCCAAGTGCTCGGCCACCGGATCGGGCTCGACGACCAGGCGCTCGGGGTCGGTCAGGGGCTCGATCTCTCGATCCTCCTGGAGCTGATCCTCGCTGCCGATCAAGCGCAGCAGCTCCAGCCGCGCCGCCTCGCGGCGGCTGCGCGCATCGATCAGCTCCTGGCGGCGCAGGGCGGCCTCGGACTCCAGCGGGGCCAGCTCGGTCTCGGCCAGGTCGCCCAGCTCGATCCGCTGCTCGGCCCGCTCCACCTCCTGCTCGGCCAGCTGCAGGGACTCCTCGAAGATGGCGATCTCGCGGTCGGCGAGCACGAAATCCCAATACGCCGACTCCACGTCCGCCACCAGTTGCTGCGCGAAGCCCTGCAGCTCGTGCTCCGAGCGCAGGGTTTCCAGCTCCGCCTGGCGCAGGCTGACCAGGTTGACCTCGCGCCCGCGCCCCTGCAGGAGTTGCTGGCTGAGACTTACGCCGGCCCGGGTGCGATGCAGCTCGACCTCACTGCGGTCACTGTCATCGAAACGCTGGCTGATCGAAGCCTCCCACTCGAATCCCAGCGGCGTCCGCTGGCGCAGCCCCAGGGAGAGCTGCGCCCGGTCTTCCTCAAGGTCGAACCGGGCCCCGGTCCGCCTGTCCAGCTCATCCCCCCGCTGCTGGTCGTAGGTCAGCTCACCGAAGACTTCCGGATCGAACGCCCCCAGCTCGATCTGCTCAAAGGTGCCCGCCACCACCGGGCCGAGGCGCTCGGCCTGGAGCGCCGGGTTGTGCTCGACGGCGCTGTAGACCGCCTCCTCCAGGCTCAGCTCCCACGCCTCGTCGCCGCCGGCCACCACGCGGCCGGCGAGCAGCAGCGCCGCGCCCAGGAGCAGGCCGCCGGTCAGCGGGCGGCGCCAGCCGCAGTCACACCATCGCATGCCGTCTGCCCTTCGCCGAGTGGAACAGGGTGAAGACCACCGGGATGACCACCAGGGTGATCAGGGTGCCGGTGATCAAACCGCCGAGCACGGCGCGGGCCATGGGGGCCTGCGCCTCGGCGCCCTCGCCAATGCCCAGTGCCAAGGGCAGCAGGGCCAGGCCGGTGGTCAGCGAGGTCATGAGCACCGGGCGCAGCCGTCGTCGCCCGGCAATGAGCACCGCCTGACGCGGCGGGGCCCCGCGGACCAGGCTGCGGTTGGCGCGGTCGACGAGCAGGATGCCGTTGTTCACCACGATCCCGGCGAGCAGGATGATGCCGATGAACGACTGCGCGCTGATGGTGGTGCCGGTGGCCCAGAGCATCCCCACCACGCCGACACCGGCCAGGGGCACCGTGAACATCACCACCAGGGGATTGCGCAGGGATTCGTAGAGCGAGGCCATGACCATGTAGACCAGGGCCACCGCCAGCAGCAGGGTGATGGTCAGTTGCTGCAGCGCCTCGGCCTGCTCCTCGTAGTCGCCACCGATGCGCCAGCCGTAGCCACGCGGCACCGGGACCCCGGCCAGCTCGGCGCGGGCGTCGGCCACCACCGAACCGAGATCCCGGCCGCTGATGTTGGCCTGCAGCGTGGTCACCCGCTGGCGGTCGCGCCGCTCGATGGTCAGCGGCGACTCGCCCCCCACCACATTGACCAGGCTGCGCAGAGCCACCGGCTCACCGCTGCGGTTGGGCACGGTGAGATCGAGCAGCTCTTCACGCTCGATCTGCCGGGCATCGGCCAGGCGCACACGGATCGCCACCTCCTCGCCGGTATCCCGATAGAGCCCGGCGCGGGCACCCGCCACGGCCACCTCGATGGTATTGGCGATGCGGCTGACCGAGACGTCCATATCCGCCGCCCGGGCCCGGTCAATGTGCAGCTGTTCCTCCGGCGCCGAGCGGTCCTGACCGGTGCGCACGTCGGTGACCCCCTCCACCCGGCTGACCCGCTCCTCCATGGCGCCGGCCACGCGGTCCAGGGTCTCGCGCTGGAAGCCGAAGACCTCGATGGTCAGCTCCTCGCCCTCGGCGCCGAAGCCACCGCGGGTCGGCCGGGTCTGCCGGGCGCGCACGCGCACCTCGGCGCCGGGGGTGGCCTGGAAGGCCTCGCGAAGCTCGTCGGCCACCTCTTCGGTGCTGCGATCGCGCTCGGTGACCGAGACCAGGGAGAAGTCCAGGCGGCTGGTGTCCCCGCCGCCGGCACGGAAGCCGCCGGTGCCGGAGCTCGAGACCCAGTGCTCGGCCTCGGGCACCATGGCGACGGCCCGCTGCTCGATCCGGCGCATGCGCTCGTCCATGAACGCCAGCGACACCCCCGGCTCCCACTCGAAGCTCATGCGGATGTCGCCCTCGTCGGTGCCGGGCATGAGCTCGGTGCCGAGCCGCGGCACGATAGCCACCGCCAGCACCACCAGCGCCGTGGCCAGGCCCATCACGGCGCCGCGGCGACTGAGCACACCGCCGAGCAGACGCCGGTAGCCACGCTCCAGTGCTCGGTACCAGGCCACCCGGGCCACCCCTTCGGAGCGCTGGGGCAATCGGGCGGCGAGCATCGGCACAACGGTGAAGGCCACAATGAGTGAGCCGAACAGGGCGAAGCCGACCACCCAGGCGAGCTGGGTGAATAGCGCCCCGGCGATCCCCTCGAGAAAGACCAGCGGCACGAAGATGGCCAGCGTGGTCAGGGTGCTGGCGGTCACCGCCGGAGCCACCTCCAGGGTGCCGTTGACCGCCGCCTCATAAGGGGCCAGGCCGCGCTCGCGGCGGGCCATGATCGACTCCAGCACCACGATGGCGTTGTCGACCATCAGCCCCACGCCGAGCGCAATACCGCCCAGGGTCATCAGGTTCAGGGTGAAACCGGCAAAGTAGACCAGGGCGAAGGTGGTGACCAGCGACACCGGGATGGCCACCGCGGCCACCATGGCGGCGCGCAGGTCGCGCAGGAAGATCAGCAGCACCACCAGCGCTAGCACACCGCCGAGCAGGATCGCCCGCCCCAGGTTCTGCATCGAGCGCTCGATATAGACGGCGGTGTCGCGCACTGGCGTCAGGCTGACCTGGGGCAACTCGTTGCGCAGCTGCTCCAGTTCCGCGCGCACCCGCTCTGCCGTCGCCACGGTGTTGGCGTCGGAGCGACCGCGGACCGCCAGGCGGATCCCCGGCTCACCGTCGATGCGGATACGCCGCGTCTCCTCCTCGTGAGTGTCGCGGACCTGCGCCAACTGCCCCAGCCGGACCAGCGATCCGTCTTCCCCGCGGGCCACCGGCAACCCCTGCAGCGCGTCGAGGTCGGTCACCCGCCCCGGCACGCGCAGCCCGAGTTCCAGGCGGCCCTCCGCCCGGCGCCCGGCGGCCACCTCGAAGTCGGCATCCGCAATGGCCTCACGAACATCCTCCAGGGAGAGCTGCGCGGCGCGCAGACGCCCCGGATCCACTGCAACCTCGATCTCTCGCTCAAGACCGCCCCAGATATCCAGGGCCCCGACCCCGGGCACCCGCTCCAGGCGGTCGCGAATGCGGTCCTCGGCCAGAGAGCGCAACTCGATGGGATCGAGCTCGGCGGACAAACCGATAACCAGAACGGGACGGTCGGAGAGGTCCAGAAAGCGCAGCCGCGGCCGATCGGCCTCGTCCGGCAGATCGCGGACGATCCGATCCAGCCGCTCGCGGATGTCGTTGGCCGCGGCCTCCAGATCGGTCCCCCAGGCAAAGGAGAGGCTGACGTCGCCCTGATCCTCGGCGGAGACCGATTCGATGCGCTCCACCCCGGCCACCGGGGCAACAGCGTTCTCGATGGGCTCGACGATCTGCGACTCCACCTCCTCGGGGCCCGCGCCCGGGTAGTTGGTGGAGATGCGCAGGGTGGGGTATTCGATCTCCGGCAGCAGGTCCACCGGCAGCCGGTCGAGGGCGTTCAGGCCCAGGGTCACGGCGATCAGCGTGACCATCACGGTAAAGACCGGACGCCGGGCGCAGAAGGCGGCGATCTTCACGGCGCGGCCACCTCGTTACCCGGCTCGCCGACCACCTCGACGCGACTGCCGTCGGCGAGCAGGTGCTGACCGAGGGTCACCACGGCGCCGCTCAGGGGCGCCTCGCCCTCCGCCTGCGGGCGCACCTCGACGCGCCCCCCGGCACGCAGACCGGTCTCCACCGGCACCAGGCGCACCCGCGGCGGACCCTCCTCGGCCTCCTTGAGCAGGAAGACCGAGGACCGGCCGCCGCGCTGGATGACCGCCTCGCGGGGGACGGTGACGACGTCCTCGGCGCGCCCGACCTCCACCGCCAGGCGGGCGAACATGCCCGGACGCAGGCGGCCTTCGGGGTTGGGCACGGTGAATTCCACCCGGGCCTGGCGCGTGGTGGCGCTGAACAGCGGGGCCAGGCGAGCCACCTCGGCCGGGAAATCGGTATCCGGGTAGCCCTCGACGCGCAGCCGCGCGGCCTGGCCGGGCATCAGGCGGGCGTACTCCCGTTCGGTGACGAACGCCTCGGCCCGCAGCTGCGAGACATCCAGCAGGGTCAGGATCGCCTCGCCGGCGCTGATCGTGGCACCGGGGTCCTTGAAACGCTCGCCGACCACCCGCTCGCCGTCGTCCCAGTCGGCGCGGATCTCGGTGAACGAGCGGCGGATCTGCGCGGCGCTCAGCGCCGCCTGCTGCTGGGCGATCTGCGCGCGCGCCAGCTGCACGCGGCTGCGCTCGGCGGCCACCTGGGCTTCGGCCGCCTCCAGCTCGGCGGCGGATGCGATCTCGCGCTCCCTCAGCTCGCGGGTGCGGTTGAGGTCGCGCTCGGCGGAGGCCAGGGCCGCCTGGCTCTCGGCCAGCTGCGCGCGTGCTACCTCGAGGCCAGCCTCGGCTTCGGCCACCTCCTGCGCCACCTCCTGATCATCGAGCCGGGCGATCAGGTCGCCGGGCTCGAGGGTGTCACCGATGCGCACCTCCAGGCTGCGCAGCTCACCGGTGACCTTGGGGGCGAGCTCGTAGCGCACATTCGCCTCGAGGTTGCCGTCGAAGCGGCGCACATCCTTCAGGTCGCGACGCTCCACCGGTTCGATCTCGACGGCTACGGCGGCGCTCTCGCGCTCCCCGCCGGGGCCGGCGCCGGTACCCAGGTCGGCGCGGAACAGCGCCACGGCACCGATCACGATCAGGGCACTGGCGCCCCACAGGAGGAAGGTCTGGATGCGGCTACGGGCTCTGACGGGCATGGAGTCTCGATCGGTTCACCGGTTGGAGAGGTGCGGCAAAGTATACCAACCCCCTGGACCGCTTCGGGGGAAACCGGCCCGGGCCCGCTGCGCAGTGGCTACGCCCTGCGCTCGCCGAGCAGTTCCCGCAGGCCGGCTTCATCGAGGATTTCGACACCGAGTTCCCGGGCCTTGTTCAGCTTGCTGCCGGCATCCGCCCCCGCCACCAGGTAGTCGGTCCGGCTCGAGACGCTGCCGGTCACCCGACCGCCACACGCCTCGATGGCGGCCTTGGCCTCGTCCCGGGTCAGGCCCTCCAGGGTGCCGGTGAGCACCAGGGCGCAGCCGGCCAGGGATGACGCGGCGACCTGCTCCGGCGGTTCCGGCTCAGGCCAGCGGACCCCGGCGGCGCAGAGGTGATCGACCACGTCGCGATTGTGGGGCTCGGCAAAGAAGCCGGCGATGGCCCGCGCCACCACCGGGCCGACATCCTCCACGGCCTCGAGCTCCTCGGCCGGGGCCGCCATCACCCGCAACAGCGCCTCGCTGGTGATCGCCGTCCCCGCTTCCACGCCGGCGGCCTCTCGCAGCCGGCCCAAATCGCCGCGGGGGATCGCGGCCGTCAGACCGTAGGCCGCTTCGGACAGGCGGCGCGCGGTCACCTCACCGACATGGGGAATCCCGAGGGCGTAGAGGAACCGCGCCAGCGTTGTACGCCGCGCCCGCTCGAGAGCGGCGAGGAGGTTATCGGCGGACTTGTCGCCCATTCGCTCGAGCCCGGCCAACTGGGCGTGGCTCAGGCGAAACAGATCAGCCAGGTCGGCCACCAGCCCCTTGGCCACCAGCTGCTCGACGATCTTCTCGCCCAGCCCGTCGATGTCCAGGGCGCGGCGGGAGGCGAAGTGGAGGATGGCCCCCTCGCGCTGCGCGGGGCAGTAGAGGCCGCCCACACACCGGTGGGCCGCCTCGCCCTCGATGCGCTGCACCGCCGAGCCGCACTCCGGGCAGGTCTGCACGCGCTCCCCGAAGCGCCACGGCTCGGCCTGCCGCGGGCGCTTGTCGTGAATCACGGCGGTGATCTGCGGGATGACGTCGCCGGCACGGCGCACCATGACGGTATCGCCTTCGCGCACGTCCATGCGCGCCAGCTCGTCGGCGTTGTGCAGGCTGGCGCGGGCAACGGTGACACCGCCCACCTCCACCGGCTGCAGCCGGGCCAGGGGGGTGACCTTGCCGGTGCGTCCCACCGAGGGGACGATCCGCTCGACCACGGTGGTCGCCTCCCGGGCCGGGAGCTTGAAGGCCAGGGCCCAGCGGGGGGCGCGGGCGGTGAAGCCGAGCTGCTCGCGGGCGGCCAGGTCATCGACCTTGAACACGGCGCCGTCCACCTCGAAGGGCAGTGCATCCCGGTCCTCGATGAGCCGCTCGCGGTAGGCCTGGCACGCGGCCACGCCTTCCAGGCGCTCCAGCGGCGCGGTGGTGCGAAAGCCCCACTCGGCCAGGCGCTCGAGCACCTCCCAGTGGGTGGCCACCCCCAGCGCCAGCGGCTCGCCGACGCCGAAGGTGAACAGGGTCAGCGGTCGCTGCGCGGTGATCCGCGGGTCGAGCTGCCGCAGCGACCCGGCGGCGGCGTTGCGCGGGTTGGCGAAGGGCCGCTCGCCCGCCTCGAGACGGGCCTGATTGAGCTGCTCGAAATCCTCCTTTCGGATCACCACCTCGCCGCGCACCTCAAGCCGCGCCGGATGGCCGCTGCCGCGCAGGCGCAGCGGCACGCTGCCGACGGTGCGCACGTTGTGGGTCACGTCCTCACCGCTCTGCCCATCGCCCCGGGTCCCGGCACGCACCAGCACACCGTCCTCGTAGGTCAGGCTCAGCGAGATGCCGTCGAGCTTCGGCTCACCGGTGTAGAGCACGCTGGCCACGCCGAGCCGGTCGCGGATGCGGCGGTCGAACTCGACCAGATCCTCGCCCTCGAAGGCGTTGTCCAGCGAGAGCATGGGGGTGTCATGGGCGACGGCGGCGAAGCCCTCCTGCACGGTCCCGCCCACCCGCCGGGTGGGCGAGTCGGCGGTGGCCAGATCGGGGTAGGCCGCCTCCAGGCGCTGCAGCTCGGCGAACAGGGCGTCGTACTCGGTATCCGAGATGCTCGGCCGGTCGAGGACGTAGTAGCGGTGATCGTGCTCGGCGATCTCGGCGCGCAGCTCGGCCACGCGTCGCTGCGCCTGCTCGCGGGACGGCGTCGATTCAGCCACGCTCGCTCCTTGTCGGGTGGGTCTTATTGGCGCTTATGCACGGCGATGTGCAGCCGCCGCCGGTGCTCGCGCAGCTGTTCGCGCATGTGCTCGGCGATCTGCTGCGTCATGGTGGAACGGGTGCTATCGAGCAACTCGCCACCGAGTTCCACGGATACCTGGTAGGCCGTGGCCAGCATCGCGTCGAGCACCTGCTCGCCATCCACTGGCAGGGGTAGCTGCATGAAGAACACCAGCCCCGGGGTCTCCAGGCCCGGCAGCGTCTCCTCCGGGTCCAGATACCCCGGCTCCACCATGCTCGCCGTTCTGAACAGGGTCACTCGCCCCGTCTCACTCTGCCCGCGGCGGTGCCAGATGCGTTGCTCGCCCGGAACCATGCGCACCCGCCGCAGGGCCCGCTCGATCGCCGGCCCCCGGAAACGCTCGCCTTCCGGGGCGGCCACAAACGCCACCAGGATCTTCTCCGCTTCCTCGACATCGCCACTGCGGTAGGCGGCGATCTCCACCTGCGAGGCCGGCGAGAGCTTCAGCGGCGCCGGCTCCTCGACCCCGGCGGTGGCCGTCCCGCCGCCCCTCCCTGCCGGCGACGGCTCCGACTTCTCTGCCCCGCTCCTGGCGTCGCTTGCCCCGCCCGGCTCCGCGTCGGCATGCCCCGCTGGCTGCGAACCGCTTCCGGCGGCGTCCGCCCCCGCCCCTACGGGTTCACCGGCCGCCGCCTGGGGCTGCTCCCCGGCTGGTGCCAGGCCGGCGCGTTCCGCCTCGGCGGCAGCGGAGCGGTGCGGCGTGCCGGTTCGCTCGTCCGGTTCGCCGGCGGCTGCCTCGGCGGACTGCCACCAGGGCCGATCGTCGCCCTGCTCGCCCGTCTGCGGCGTCGCACCCGACGCAGCGGGCCGTTCGCCCAGATCCAACCCCAGGTCGAGCTCCTCCGGGGCCAGCTCTTCCCGCTCGGCAAGGAGATCGTCGATGCCGCGCAGCTCATCGTCATCGATCACCGGGCGCTCTGACTGGCCGGGGCGCAAATCGCCGCCACCCCCTTCCTCGCCGGCGCCGGCGACGCCCCCGCGCCCCTGTGCGCTACCCGCCGCCGCGGCGGCCGGCTTCTGCTCGGCGTGCCGGCGGCGCCGATCCCGCCACCGGCCGAAGGCGTAGATCGCCAGCAACACCAGCACCCCTACGCCCAGGATCGTCCAACGCATCGCATCCATGGGTCTCTCTCCGTTATCCGGCCTCGGCGATATCGAGCGCCTCGTCCACGTCCACCGCAACCAGCCGCGAGACGCCGGGTTCGTTCATGGTGACCCCGAGCAAGTGGGAGGCCCGCTCCATGGTGGTCCGGTTGTGGGTGATCAGCACGAACTGGACCTTCTCGGACATCTCTTCGACCAGATCGCAGAAACGACCGACGTTGGCCTCATCCAGCGGGGCGTCCACCTCGTCGAGGAGACAGAACGGCGCCGGGTTGAGGTTGAAGATGGCAAAAACCAGCGCCACCGCACTCAGCGCCTTCTCGCCGCCGGAGAGCAGATGGATGCTCGATACCCGCTTGCCCGGCGGCTGCGCCATGACCACCACCCCGGTGGACAGCAGATCGTCGTCGGTCAGTTCCAGATAGGCGCGCCCGCCCCCGAACAACCGGGGGAAGAACCGCCCCAGCCCCTCGTTGACCTGATCGAAGGTCTCACGGAAACGCGCCCGGGTCTCCCGGTCGATGCGGCGAATCGCCGTCTCCAGGGTCTCCAGCGCCTCGTTGAGATCAGCGTGCTGCTCGTCCAGATAGCCGCGGCGCTCCTCCAGCTGCTGGCACTCGTCGATGGCCGCCAAGTTTACCGATCCCAAGCGCCGGATACGCTCGCTGACCTGCTCCAGGGCCTGCTCCCACGCGGCGACGGTGGCATCCGCGGCCAGGCGCTCGGCCACCTCGGCCTCCGATTCGCCGAGTTCGGCCAGGGCATCGGCCTCGTGGCTGCGGTGGACGCGCAGCTCGCCGGTCTCCAGGCGCAGCCCCTCCAGCCCCTCGCGCAACTGCTCGGCCCGCTGCTCGGCCTCGGCCCGCGCCTGCTCCTGCTCGCGCAGCTGATGATCCAGATGCTCAGCCTCGCTGCGCGCTTCGGTCAGCTGCGCCTCCGCTTCGGACCGGCGCGCCAACAGGGTCTCGCGCTTTTCGGTCAATTCGGCAACCGGGTCTTCATCGTCGCCCAGAGCAGTCTCCAGCTCCGCCCGACGGCGGTCGTAGCGCTCACGCTGCTCCTCGGAGCGGCGCAGCTGCTCGCGCACGGACTCCAGAGCGGTGCGGGCACTCTCGAGCTTGCCGGCCAGATCGTAGCGCCGCTCACGGGCCTCGCGCAGCCGCTCGCCGGCGCGCTCGAGTTGCTCGCGCTGATCCTGCTGCTGCGCCTCGACCTCGGCGGCGCGCTCGGCGGCCGTGGCGGCAGCGGCGGCGGCCTCCTTGGCAGCGGCGGCGGCCTCCTCCTGCTCCTCGCTGGCCGCATCGCGCTGCTCGACCAGGCGGCTGCGCTCTCCGGACAGCTCCTCGCGCCGCTTCCGAGCCTGCTCGAGGGACTCGCGGCGGTGTTCCAGACGAGCCTGCAGGTCGGCGTGGCGCCGGTGCAGCGGACCAAGCTCGGCAGCCAGTTCATCGCGCCGGCGCTCGGCCTCGGCGGCCCCGCCGCGGGCGTCGGCGAGCCGGCCCTCGGCCTCCTGGACCCGCGCCTCGGCATTCTCCACCTCCTCGCGCAGAGCCTGGATCTCCTGCTCGCGCTCGAGCACACCGCTCTCGGCGTCCTCCTGCCCGGGCAGGCGCACCCAGTTGGCGCCCATCCACACCCCGTCGGGGGTGACCACCGTCTCGCCGGCGGCCAGCTCGGGGCGCAGGGCCTCGGCCGTGGCGGCGTCCGGGGCGCAGCGGATCCCGGCGAGCAGCTCGCGGGCCGCCTCGCTGCCATGAACGTGCGCCGCCAGGCGATCCTCGGCCGGTGCCGGCAGCGACTGGACCTCGCCGACCAGGGTCAGCGGCCCGCCGTCCGGGGCCCCCTCGCTGGGCAGGAATTCCGGCTCGATGCAGACAGCCTGCAGGGCGTCACCGAGGATCGCCTCCACCGCCCGCTGCCAGCCGGCATCGACACGGACCGTCTCGGCCAGGCGCGGGGCGGCGGCCCAGCCGCGGCGTTCGAGCCAGGCGTGGCGATCGTCCCCGCGCCGGCCCAGGGCCGACTCCTGCAGGGTCTCCAGGGAGGTCAGCCGGGCCCGCGTCCCGGAGACCGCCTCGCGGGCCGCTTCCAACTCCCGGGCCGCCTCGTCCCGCTCGGCGGCGCGGGTCTCCAGCTCCTCGGCGGCGGCATCGCGGCGCTGCTGCAGGTCCTCAAGTTCGGCGGAGAGCTGTTCCTCCTCCGACTCCAACTCGCTGATGGCGCTCTCCAGCGCGTGCAGATCCACCGAGTCGCGCTCGTCGTCGAGGGCCTCGATGCGCTCGTCGAGCTCACGGACCCGGCGGGCGGCGGCGTCATGACGAGTCCGCTCCACCTCCTCGCGCCGCTGCGCCGAGGTCTGCTCGGCGCGGACGGCGTCGGCCTCGTCGCGCCAGGCATCCAGGCGCCCGCGAGCGTCCTCCTGAGCGGATTCCGCCACCTGCTCCTCTTCGCTGGCCGCCTCCAGGGCCGGTTCCAGCTCCTCGACCCGCTCCTCGAGGACCGCGCGCTTGTCCCGATCGGCGGTCACCGTGGCGTCCAGCTCCTCCAGCGCACGGCGGGCCTCGGCCAGCTCCTCCTCCCGCCGGCGACGCAGGTCGCGGGCACTCTGGATGCGCTCGTCCACCGAGGCGATCTCGGCCCCGATCTCGTAGTAGCGGCCCTGGATGGTGTTCAGCGCCTCGTGGCGCTCCCGGGCCGACTCGCGCAGGGTCTCGATCTCGCGCTCGGCGCGGCGCTGCTCGGCCACCGCCGACTCGCGCTGGTTCTCCTGCTCGCGGATGCTGGCGTCGCGCTCGGCGATGCGCTGATCCAGATCACGCAGCCGCAACAGCGAGAGTTCACCGCGTAGGCGCCGCTCCTCAGCCTTGTAGGAGCGGTAGCGCTCGGCGGTCTCGGCCTGGCGGCGCAGCTTCTCGAGTTGCTTGTGGACCTCGTCGCGGACATCCTCAAGCCGCTCCAGGTTCTCGCGGGTATCCCGGATGCGGCGCTCGGTCTCGCGACGGCGTTCCTTATAGACGGAGATGCCCGCAGCCTCCTCGAGGTAGACGCGCAGCTCCTCGGGGCGGGACTCGATCACCCGCGAGATCATGCCCTGCTCAATGATGGTGTAGCCCCGCGGCCGCAGGCCGGTGCCCATGAAGACATCCGAGATATCGCGCCGCCGACAGCGGGTGCCGTTGAGGGCGTATTGCGACTGCCCCTCGCGATTGACCTGGCGCTTGACGGAGATCTCGTTGTAGGCGGCGTACTGGCCGCCGATGGCCCCGTCGGTGTTGTTGAAAATGAGCTCGATGCTCGCCTTCCCCACCGGCGAGCGGGCGCTCGAGCCGCTGAAGATGACATCGCTCATGGACTCGCCGCGCAGGTGCTTGGCCGAGCTCTCGCCCATGACCCAGCGCACGGCGTCGATGATGTTCGACTTGCCGCAGCCGTTCGGCCCCACGACGCCGACCATGCGTCCGGGCAGGGGCACCGAAGTGGGGTCCACGAAGGACTTGAAGCCGGCGAGTTTGATCCGCTTGAGATGCATCGTAGAGACGACGGGCGCGTCCGGTTAGGATAACGGACCATTATCAAGCCTCACCGGACCCTTGGAAAGCCATGTCGACTGAACCCTCGAACGCCCTGGAGACCTTCGCAAACCCCAACCCGGAGCGGGATTACACCATCCGGATGGAGATCCCGGAGTTCACCTGCCTGTGCCCGAAGACCGGCCAGCCCGACTTCGCCACGCTCAACCTGGAATACACCCCGGACCGGCACTGCGTCGAACTCAAGTCGCTGAAGCTCTACATCTGGTCCTACCGCGAAGTAGGCGGGTTCCACGAGGCGCTGACCAACCAGATCCTCGCCGACCTGGTCGACGCCACGCAGCCGCGCTACATGAAGCTGACGGCGCACTTCAACGTGCGCGGCGGGATCTGGACCACGGTCGAGGTGGAGCACCACGGCCGCTGACCCCAGGGGCGGCATGAGCGGGCCCGGCGCACCGTTCTCAACCCGCTTCGCCCCCTCGCCCACCGGGCCGCTGCACTTCGGCTCGCTGGTGGCGGCGCTGGGCAGCTGGATCGAGGCCCGCCACCACGGCGGGACGTGGCATGTGCGCATCGACGACCTCGACCCGCCGCGCGAGGAGCCCGGGGCCGCCGATGCCATCCTGCGGATCCTGGAGGCACACGGGCTGGGCTGGGACGGCGAGGTGGTCTACCAGAGCCGGCGCGGTGCGGCGTACCAGGCCGCGCTGGAGCGCCTGCGCGGCGCCGGCCTGGCCTACCCGTGCGCCTGCTCACGCCGCGAGATCCAGGCCGCCGCCCGCCGCCACGGGGCCATCGGGGCGGTCTACCCGGGCACCTGCCGCGACGGGCTGCCCGCCGGCCGCGACGAGCGCGCAGTGCGGGTGCGCACCGACAGCGCGCGGATCCGTTTCAGCGATGGCGCCGCCGGCTGCATCACTACCGATCTGGAGGCAGAGGTGGGCGATTTCGTCATCCGCCGCGCCGACGGCTTCTTCGCCTACCACCTCGCCTGCGCGGTGGACGATGCCGCCTTCGGTTACAGCCACGTCATCCGCGGTCAGGACCTGCTGGTCTGCACACCGCCACAGATCCACCTCCAGCGCCTGCTCGGGCTGCCCACCCCGATCTACCACCACCTGCCGCTGGCGTTCAACGAGCACGGCCAGAAGCTCTCCAAGCAGAACCGGGCGCCGCCGCTGAGCGAGGAGCGGGCCGCGGCGAACCTGGTCGAGGCGCTGGGTCTGCTCGGCTATTCGGCCCCGGAGCGGCTGCGCCGAGCCGCCCCCGCGGAGGTGCTGGCCTGGACCCTGGCGGCGCGCGCCGGATCAGAACCGCTGGCTTAGCGCCACCCGCACCTCGCGGCGCTCGCCCTGCACCCGTGGGGCCGCCAGGTAGCGCTCGTCGGTGGCGTTGTTGACGCGCAGGTCGAGCCGGGCGCCCCGGGACCATTCGAGGGTGCCGCCGAGGCTGTGCACGGTGTAGGCGTCGGTGCGGTACTCGTTGGCATCATCCAGGTACCAGCCACCCACGTACTCGCCGCAATACCAGAGGCTGAGCGGCAGGGCGGTGTACGCGCCCAGATCGTGGCGCAGCTCCAGGCCCGCCAGGTGGCGGGGTACGCCCTCCAGGTGGTTGCCGCGCTGCTGCGGCTCTTCCTCATCGTAGCTGCGGCTGCGCTGGATGGTTACGTTGGGCACCACCTGCCAGGCTTCGGTCTGCAGCCGGTAGCGCGCCTCGACCCCTTCCACCTCCACCTCGCCGACCGCGCGGAAGTAGTCCTCATCCGGATACGCCTCATCCTCCTGCGGCAGGTTCTCCTCGCGCAGGTGGTAGGCGGCCACGGCCAGTTGCTGGCGGTCGGTCGGCGCATGACGCCAGCCGAGTTCGGTGATCGCGCTCTCCCGCGAGGGGAGAAAATCGCCGTGACGATCCTCGCCCTCATTGGGGCGCAGGCCGGTCCCGGCGTGCACGTAGACGCGGCTTCGCGGGGTCACATCCAGCTCCGCCCCGGCCTGCCAAGTGACCCCACGGTCCTCGGCCACCACCGCCAGCTGGGGATCGTCCTCATCGCCCTCGCGCACCTCGTACTCGTTGTGGCGCACCCCGGCGGTGAAGGCCCAGCGCTCGCCAAGCTCGATGCGATTGGCCAGGTAGGCCCCGTACCGATCGACCTCCTCCGGGCCCTCCTGGCGCTCCAGGGCCAGGTTGCCGAGGCGGATCCCGGAGAAGTCGGGATCCCGGGGATCAACGCTGAACTGCTGCCACCAGTCGCCCTCGTCATCCCAATAACGCAGCTGGTCGCGCTGGAAGTCGATCTCCTGTCGGTGCGCATCCGCGCCGGCGACCGCCTGCCACCGTCCCCAGTGGGTGCGCCGCTCGAAATCGACCTGCAGCCGAAGATCCTCCTGGGTGTATTGATCATCGACTCTGGCCGCGTAGCCGGCCACCGGCTCCGGCGCCGGCAACAGGCCAAAGGAGTAGAACCCCAGGATCAACTCCTCCCGGTCCACCTCGGAGTACGCGGCGCTGAGCGAGACGCCCAGGCCCTCGGTGAGCTGGTGGTCCCAGTAGAGCGCACTGCGCTGATAGCGCCGGTCGCTCTCCTGCTCCGGGCTGTGCAGCGGGGTGTCGTAGACCGGGCCGTCCTCCAGCCAGACGGTGCCCATGTCGTAGGGCCGACGATTGCGCTGGAATTCGTGCTCGAGGCGCAGCTCGCCGTCGGCGTGGTAGCGCCAGGCGAGGCCACCGAGTACATGGAGCCGCTCAGTCGGCTGCGCGGCGGGACGGCGCTCGCCATCCTGGCCGGCCAGTGTCAGGCGGTAGGCGAGGTCGTCGCCGATCGGCCCGGTGCTGTCAGCCACCACGCGCCGGTGGTCCGGATGGCCCACCTCCACGCCCACCTCATGGGCCGGCGTGTGTTCCGGTCGCTTGCCGTGGTAACGGATGGCGCCACCGGGTGAGCCGACCCCCTGGAGGATCGCATCGGGGCCGGGGACGATCTCGACACGCTCAATCGTGTAGGGGTCGCGGACGAAGAGCCGATCGATATCCGTCAGACCGTTCCACTGCGGGGTAGTGACGGTGAAGCCGCGCAGGGTCCAGGCGGTGCCCAGGCCGCCTTCCTCGCGCCCGGCATGCCCTCCGGGCACCCCGCCGGCCAGCCCTTCCAGGCGATCGGGGCGGCGGGTCGCGAGGGTGGACTCATCCAACTCCGTGCGGCTGAAGCCGGCCCGGTCCGTCGCACGGGCGCCCTCGCCCCCAGGGATGTCTCTGCCCACAGCGGGCTCGGAGAGGACGGTGACAGGTGGCAGGGCGCCTTCCGCAGCAACGGCCCACCCCGCGGCCAGGGGGCCGCCGAGCACCAGTGCACCCAGGCTTATGGACGGTAGCGCGCGCATCAACATCCCTTTGGTGCGGTCGACTGGGGGCGAGGATACGGGACCCCGGGGCGTCGGAACAAACTGACGGCGGCTTCGGAAACTGGCCACGCTGCGGCCGCCGTGCTACTTTCCGTAACATAACGAGAGCGCCCCGAACCGGCGCCGCCTGGAGGAGATTCCTGTTGCGCAATGGACCCGGACCCGCTGCCGGAAGCGTGGCGCTGTTCCTGCTGGTGCTCTTCCTGCTGGCCACGCCGTTCACCGACTGGTGGATGCAGGCCCAGCCGCCCTGGTACGTGCCATACCTGGGCTGGGCAGTGGTCATCGCCTTGGGCGGCTGGCTGATCGAACGGGGGAGCGGGCGTGACCTTTGACCTGCTGACCCTGTTCCTGGTGGGGGTCGCCTACCTGGGGCTGCTGTTCGTCATCGCCTTCGCGGTGGACCGACGCTGGTTCCCGCGGGCGGTGGTCCGTCACCCGGTCTTCTACGTCCTCGCCCTGGGGGTCTACGCCACCACCTGGAGCTACTACGGCTCGGTGGGCTTCGCCGACGAGCACGGCCTGATCTTCGCCACCATCTACCTCGGGGTCACCGCCGCCTTCCTGCTCACGCCGGTGCTCCTCGCCCCGCTGCTGCGTCTGACCACCAACCAGCAGCTGACCTCCGTGGCCGACGTCTTCGCCTTCCGCTTCTCGAGCCAGTTCGCCGGCGTCCTGGTCACCGCCATCATGCTCGCCGGGATCCTTCCCTACATCGCCCTGCAGATCCGCGCCGTGGCGGAGTCGACCCTGGTGCTCACCGGCGGGGGTCACGACCCGCGCCCCCTGGCGCTGGCCTTCTGTCTGATCGTGACGGTCTTCGCGATCATCTTCGGCGCCCGCCACGTCACTCCGCGGGTGAAGCACACCGGGCTGGTGGTCGCCATCGGCCTGGAGAGCCTGGTCAAGCTCGGCGCCCTACTGATGGTCGCCTGGGTGGCCGTCGACCTCGCCTTCGACGGCCCGGCGGGCCTGTCGGCATGGCTGCGCGAGCAGCCACAGCAGACGGACGACTTCTATCAGCCGGCGCTGGAGGGGCCGTGGCTGAGCCTGCTCACCCTGACCTTCGCGGCCGCCTTCCTGCTGCCACGCCAGTTCCACATCCTCTTTACCGAGAACCTGTCGCCGCGCAGCCTGACCCGCGCCAGCTGGGCCTTCCCGCTCATGCTGCTGCTGCTGGCGCTGGCGGTGCCGCCGATCCTCTGGTCCGGCACCGCGCTGGATGCCGGCACGGCCCCCGATTACTACGTACTCGGCCTGGCCGCCCTATCCGGCTCCGAGCCGCTGACCCTGCTGGTGTACCTGGGGGGCATCTCGGCAGCGACGGCGATGATCGTCGTCTCGACCCTGGCCCTGTCGTCGATGACCCTGAACCACCTGGTCATGCCGCTGATCAAGTCGCTACCGCATCAGGAGCCCGACCTGTACGCCACCCTCCGCTGGACCCGGCGGTTCCTGATTACCCTGCTCATCGTCTTCGGGTTCACCTTCTACGAGTTGCTCGACCGCACCGAAGCGCTGGTCGAGTGGGGGCTGATGTCGTTCCTGGCCATGGCGCAGTTCCTGCCCGGGATCATCGGCGTCCTCTACTGGCAGCGAGCCACGGTCTACGGCTTCGTGGCCGGCCTGCTTGGCGGTGCGCTGATCTGGCTAGACACCGTGCTGCTGCCGGCACTGGCCGGTACCGAGCCGTTCTTCCTGCTCGGCTTCCCCCAGGCCCGCGAGAGCGCCACTGAGCTCTACGGCATCGCCACCTTCTGGTCCCTGGCCCTCAACGGCCTGCTCTTCGTGGGCGTCTCACTGTTCACGCCGCAGCGCTCGGCGGAGCGACAGGCCGCCGAGGTCTGCCGCGACCAGACGGCAGCGGTCGCACCCGGCACCCTGCAGGCGGCCTCGCCCTCGCAGTTCGTGGTCCAGCTAGCACCGGTCACCGGCGAGGAAGCGGCACGCCAGGAGGTCTCCCAGGCGCTGCACGACCTGGGGCTGCAATGGAGCGAAAACCGGCCCGACCGCCTGCGCGCCCTGCGCGATCAGGTCGAGCGCAACCTCTCCGGAATGATGGGGCCGATGCTCGCGCGGATGATCGTCGACAAGCGGCTCCAGCTCGACCGGACGGCCCGCACGGCGCTGACACACAACATCCGCCAGATCGAGGAGCGTCTGGAGTCCTCACGTAACCGATTCCGCGGCCTCGCCGCGGAACTCGACCGACTGCGCCGCTACCACCGCCAGATCCTTGAGGACCTGCCTCTGGGGGTCGTAGCGGTCACCACCCACGGCCGCGTGGTGCGCTGGAACACGGCGATGCAGGGCCTGTCCGGCATCCCGGCGAACACCGCGCTGGGCTCAAGGATCTGCGACCTGCAGGCACCGTGGGATTACCTCCTGGACCGGTTCCTGACCATCGAGCAACCACAGCACCAGGAGCAGATCCCGCAATCCGGCGGTGAGCAGCGCTGGCTGTCGCTGCACAAGACGTGCATCCGCGAATCCGGCCGCGGGCGGACCGGCGACACCCTGATGATCATCGAGGACATCACCCACATCCGCCGCCTCGAGCGGGAGCTGGCCCACAGCGAGCGGCTGGCCTCCATCGGCCGACTGGCCGCGGGCGTGGCACACGAGATCGGCAACCCGGTGACCGGCATCGACTCCCTGGCACAGAACCTGCGCGGCGAGTCCGACCCCGAGATCCTGCGCGAGAGCGTCGACGAAATCCTCGAACAGACACGCCGGATCAACAACATCGTGCAGACGCTGATCGGCTACGCCCACGCCGGCTGCGCCGACGAGCGAACACCGGACCCCGTGCCGCTGAGCGAAGTTGTCGAAGAGGCGCGCCGGCTGGTCCAGCTGAGCAAGCGCGGCCAGGACCTGGAGATCGACAACCAGCTCTGGGCCGAACTCCAGGTCCGCGGCGACCGCCAGCGGCTGGCCCAGGTCTTCGTCAACCTCTTCTCGAATACGGCCGACGCCTGCGGCCCTGGCGGACGGATCGCAATCTCGGCGCGCCGGTACGGCGACCGCGTGCAGATCCGCGTGGTGGACAACGGCCCGGGGATCCCGGCGGAACTGCTTGATAAGGTGATCGAACCGTTTTATACCACCAAGCCCGTGGGTCAGGGCACCGGCCTGGGGCTGCCGCTGGTCTACAACATCGTCAGTGAACAGGGAGGCGAGTTCTCGATCACCGCCGACAGCGGCGGCACCACGGCGTGGATCACGCTGCCGGTGCTCGATGCCGCGCCGCCGGCCGAGCACGCCGCGACCAAGGAGGAATAACCCCAAATGGCCGACCTGCTGCTCATCGAGGACGAATCGGTCATCCGCAAGGCCCTGGAGCGGCTGCTGAGCCGTCACGGGTACAGTGTCCACCAGGCCGACTCTCTCGAACAGGCCCAGGAGCGCTGGAACCTGGACGCCTTCGACCTGATCCTCGCCGACATGCGCCTGCCCGGCGAGCCCGGCACCGAGGCCATCGAGCGCACCACGGCCCCGGTGATCATCATGACCAGTTACGCCAGCGTGCAGTCGGCGGTGGAAGCCATGCGCCAGGGCGCAGCGGACTATATTGCCAAACCCTTCGACCACGACGAGCTGCTGCTGCTCGTCGAGCGCACCCTCAAGGAAGGCCGGCTACAGCGCCAGAACGCCGCCCTCAAGGCCCACGTCGAGCGCGATTACCCGGTCACCGGCATCGTCGGCAACTGCGAGGCGATGCGGGCGGTCTTCGAGCGCATCCGCAAGGTCGCCCCCACCGATACCTCGGTGCTGATCCTGGGCGAATCGGGCACCGGCAAGGAGCTGGTGGCCCGGGCGCTGCACGAGCAGAGCGAGCGCCACGAGGGGCCTCTGGTGGCGGTGAACTGCGCGGCGATCCCCGACGGACTGATCGAAGCAGAGCTCTTCGGCCATGAGCGGGGCGCCTTCACCGGCGCCGTCGGCGCCCGTGCGGGGCTAGTGGAATCCGCCGACGGCGGCACGCTGTTCCTGGATGAGATCGGCGAATTGCCCCAGCAGGCCCAGGGACGACTGCTGCGGGTCCTCCAGGAGGGGGAGATCCGGCGCATCGGCTCGACACAGGCCCGGCGGGTGAACATCCGCCTGGTGGCCGCCACCCACCGCGACCTCAAGAGCCTGGCCGGCGCCGGCGAGTTCCGCGAGGATCTATTCTTCCGGATCAACGTGATGGAGATCCGCCTGCCCCCGGTGCGCGAACGCGCCCCGGACATCCCCGAACTCGCCCGCTTCCTGCTGGAGAAGACCTGCCAGCGGCTCAACCGCGCCCCTCTGGAGCTCTCGCAGGCAGCCATCGACGCCATGGGCGCATACTCCTGGCCGGGCAACGTGCGCGAGATGGAGAACACCATCGAGCGGGCGGTGATCCTCAGCGAAGGCAACACCATCAGCCCGGATATGCTCGGCCTGCCCGCGGCCGAAAGCGCGGCAGCCGGGTCCGAATCCGGCGCCACGGCCGAGACTGGCCCACGCCAGGACCTGTCCCTGGAGGACTACTTCCGCCAGTATGTCCTGACACACCAGGATCACATGACCGAGACCGCCCTGGCCCGAGGGCTCGGCATCAGCCGCAAGGCGCTGTGGGAGAAACGCCAGCGCCACGGGATCCCACGGCCGGGTAGCAACCGGGCGTGACGTGTTACCTTTCGACACACCTGTGGACCGGAAGGCGTGCAACCTCGTAACACTTTGCTCTGCTATCCTCCCCGCGTGACCAGAGCGCGGGCACTTACGGCCGGGTCGTCGCCAGGAGACGGCCAGCTTGACCGACCAGAAATCCGGGAGGAGAGAACGATGTCGGAGACCAAGGTGTACCCTGTCCCCGAGGCGATCCAGCGGGACGCCCATCTGAACTTCGAGCAGTACCAGGAGATGTACAACCGCTCGATCCAGGATCCCGAAGGGTTCTGGTCGGAGCAGGCGGATAAGTTCCTGGACTGGTTCAGCAAGTGGGGCACCACCTGTCACTGGGATCTGGCCAAGGGCGACATCCGCTTCTTCGAGGGCGGGACCCTGAACGTGGCCTATAACTGCGTGGATCGTCACCTGGAGACCCGGGGGGATCAGACCGCCATCATCTGGGAAGGCGACGAGCCGGACCAGGATGAGCACATCACCTATCGCGACCTGTACGAGCGGGTTGGCCGCTTCTCCAACGCCCTGAAGGCCCGCGGCGTCAAGAAGGGCGACCGCGTCTGCATCTACCTGCCCATGGTTCCCGAGGCGGCGGTCGCCATGCTCGCCTGCGCGCGCATCGGCGCCGTACACTCGGTGGTCTTCGGCGGCTTCTCGCCCGAGGCCCTGCGCGATCGGATCCAGGACGCCGATGCCGAGGTCGTCATCACCTCGGACGAGGGTGTGCGTGGTGGCCGCAAGATCCCGCTCAAGGCCAACACCGACAAGGCCCTGGAGGGCTGCCCCAACGTCAAGACGGTCTTCGTGGTCCGTCGCACAGGCGGTGATATCGCCTGGAACGACGGGCGCGACGTCTGGTACCACGAGGCCTGCGCCGAGGCCTCTCCGGACTGCCCGCCGGAGCACGTGGACGCGGAGGATCCGCTGTTCATCCTCTACACCTCCGGCTCCACCGGCAAACCGAAGGGGGTGCAGCACAGCACCGCTGGGTACCTGCTTGGCACGGCGATGACCCACAAGTACATCTTCGACTACCAGGATGGCGAGGTGTACTGGTGCACTGCCGACGTCGGCTGGGTGACCGGCCACTCCTACATCGTCTACGGCCCCCTGGCCAACGGCGCGAAAACCCTGATGTTCGAGGGCGTGCCCACCTACCCCGATGCCGGTCGCTTCTGGCAGGTGGTGGACAAGCACGAGGTCTCCATCTTCTACACCGCCCCGACCGCCATCCGCGCGCTGATGGGCCAGGGCGACGACCACGTGAAGAAGACCTCGCGCAAGAGCCTGCGCATCCTCGGCACCGTCGGTGAGCCGATCAACCCCGAGGCCTGGGAGTGGTACTACCACACCATCGGCGAGGACCGCTGCCCCATCGTCGACACCTGGTGGCAGACCGAGACCGGCTCGATCCTGATCGCGCCGTTGCCCGGCGCCATGGACCTCAAGCCCGGCTCCGCCACCCTGCCCTTCTTCGGCGTGGAGCCGCAGCTGGTCGACGACAAGGGCAACGTGCTCGAGGGCGCGACCAACGGCAACCTGGTGATCAACCGCGCCTGGCCGAGCATGATGCGCACCATCTACGGCGACCACGAGCGGTTCATCAACACCTATCTCGCCGCGTATCCGGGCAAGTACTTCACCGGCGACGGTGCCCGCCGTGACGAAGACGGCTACTACTGGATCACCGGCCGGGTCGACGACGTGATCAACGTCTCCGGCCACCGGATGGGTACGGCCGAGGTCGAGAGCGCCCTGGTGCTCCACGAGAAGGTGAGCGAGGCCGCCGTGGTGGGCTACCCCCACGACGTCAAGGGTCAGGGCATCTACGCCTACGTCACCCTCATGGCCGGCGAGGAGCCGAGCGAGGAGCTCAAACAGGAGCTGGTCAAGCTCTGCATCCAGGAGATCGGCCCCATCGCCAAGCCGGACATCATCCAGTTCGCGCCGGGGCTGCCGAAGACCCGTTCCGGCAAGATCATGCGCCGCATCCTGCGCAAGGTCGCCGCGAACGAACTCGACAGCCTGGGTGACACCAGCACCCTGGCCGACCCGACCGTGGTGGATACCCTGATCGAAGATCGGGCCAACCAGTAAGGCGGGAGACGGACGGGGCCGGGCAACCGGCCCCGTCCTGCTGTTCCTGAACCCGGACCCTAGAACACCAAGCCCTAGAGACCCATGTCACCCTGGATCTACTTTCTCGTAACCCTCGCCATCGCCTGGCACGGGCTGACCTACAAGGACCCGGACGGCGATCACCCCACTGTGCACCTGCTCTTCGGCTGCATCGCCCTGATCTTCGCGATGCGCTTTCTCTTCGTCGATATCCTCGGGCTGCCGATCCTCGGCGTGGCGCCGCTGGACGCGGCCTGAACCACGCCACGGCACGGCCCGTTGAGGCGGGCCGTGGTGGGGTTGGGTCGGGTAGAGAGAAAGGCGGGACGGACATCCCACCCGGCAGGATCGGGCACGGCACGGCAGACGCCGCACCATCCCCTCTCTTCTGATGCGCTAGTCGGGCCGCTGCGTATAGGCCCGCTGCTGGCTGTCCTTCTCCGGATCGGAAAGCTTGCGCTCCGACTCCGGCAGCGCCAGTTGTTCCTCGATATAATCAGCCCGCTCGGAAATGCTCGGCTGTCCGTCCGGACCCATGTGGAAGAACCGGGTCAACCACCCCGGGCCGTCGTCCACGGCCTCGTCCAGCTCCGCCGCTTTGCGGTAATCGGCCAGCGCCTTTTCGTGCTCGCCAAGCCGGTCATAGGCAATGCCCCGATTCGCGTAGGCGCCGGCGAATTCCGGGTCGATCCACTCGATGAACCGATCGTAGAGGTCGATAGCGCGCTCGAACTCGCCGAGCTCGAGCAGCGTGGTCGCCTTGCCCAGGTGGGCGTAACGGTGCTGCGGCGCCTCCTCCAGCGCCCGGGAATACTCTTCCAGGGCGCGCTCGTAACGCCGATCCTGGAAGGCACGGTCGCCGGCGATGGTCTTCACATCGCCCGGGCCCCGATCCGGTGCCACGCCCTGGTACAGGGCATAGCCCAGCGGCAGGAGCGCCGCCACGATGGCGATCACCACCCAGGTCCGGTACCCCCGCTCGGTAATCTTGATCATTGCAACACACCCAACGTTGCGGAATTCAGGAAGAAAGAAAACACCGGCAGGATGATGGCGGTCAGCACGCGGGCCCGCCGTTTCTGCCCCGCCAGCTCCTCTTCGGACAACTCCCGATCCAGTCTCCGCTGCAGCCGCCGGACGCTCAACACCCAGATCCACTGACTGACGGGATAGAAGAGCAGGACGACCAGCAAAACGACCCAGAACAGGAATTGAAGCGTCGGATCCATATCGCTCGCTCGAATGAAGCCTTCTGGAAGGAAGGGGCGTAGGGGACCGAAATGGCCCCCTACGCTTCCCGGTTCAGTGATCGATGATCACCAACCCGTTACGGACGGCTCACGTCGTAGCGGGCCTTGCCCTGATCCTCGTCGAAGAGGACCTCGATTTCCTTCTCGGGCACGGTGCTCATCTCACACTTGTAGCAGGTGAACCACATCATGTAGATACCGATCACCCACCACAGCAGCTGCCAGACCCAGATGGACGGCAGGCCGAAGAACCACCAGGTATCGGGGTTGGTCGGATCGCCGAAGACCCAGTTGCCCAGCAGGGCGCCCGGACCGAAGGCGAAGATCCACCAGCCGATGACGATGGTGAAGGCGATCGGGATCAGGTGGCGCTTCTCGGCCGGCAGCGACGCATGCTCACGCAGGAAGGCGTGCACCGTCATGCGGTGATCGTAGTCTTCCTTGTTGTTCTGCGTCATTGCCGAAACGACCACGGCCACCAGGGCGTTGAGCACCAGGCCCCACCCAGCCGAGTGGATGGTCAGCGGCCAACGACCCCAGGGCACGTCGACGCCCATCGCCGCCAGCAGATCGATGCCGATGTTCTCGGTCATCAGCACGGCGATGATGCCCACGCCCAGGCCCCAGACGACACCCGGACGGGTGAGCCAGGGGAAGAAGCAGATGGCTGCCAGGGGCACCCACATCTGCGTACCCATCGCGGTGGCCAGACCGCCGAGCAGCACCAGGGCGTCGGTGGTCACCGTTGCCACGGTCAATGCTGCAAGCACCAGGATGGTGACGAAGATCCGCCCCGCCACGACCTGGGTCTGGTTGCTGGCATTCGGCATGATGTAGCGACGCAGCAGGTCACGGGTGAACATGCCACTGGTGGTGGACATGTACGCCGCACCGGTGGACTGCATGGCCGCCAGGGCACAGACCGCCAGCAGGGCCGCCAACCAGGGCGCTGCCGCCTCCAGCATATTCAGCAGCTGGGGCACCAGCTCGCTGTCACCGCCCCGATCCAGGGACAGGTCCAGCCAGGCCCGCTCGAGATCCCCCGGCAGGGCTGCCAGCCAGTCCGGATCCATGTTGCGCGGATCCTCACCAATGGACAGCGCCGCAAGACCGGCCGCAATGACCTGCTCGACCTCCTGGCGGTTCAGCTCGGGGTGCTCGGCCTGGATCATGCCGCGCTGCATGACCGCCGTGGGCACCAGCGGGCTGAGGTTCATGCCGTCCAGGGACTCACCGGCATCGAGGCGCTGGCGCACCTCGTCGACCAGGCCCTGGTGCTCCTCGGAGACCTCAAACAGCGACTGGTACTCGGCCAGCTCCTCGCCGTACTGCTCGGAGAAGATGTCCTTGGCGAACTCGGTGTTGCCGCCCAGGCCGTGGGTGGCCATTGCCTGGATCGCCAGGAACGTGAACATCAGGGCACCGACGCCCAGCGGGGACATCCAGGTCTGCTGCGGCGCGAACGGCCGCGGGTTCTGGTTGGAGAACGCCCACATGGTGAACGAGGGCGAAGCCATGATGCCGCCCAGCGCCAGCATGTAGGTGATGTTCATCACGCCGGTCCAGACGCCGCCCTGGGCACTGGCCGCGGCACCGACCCACTGGATGGCACCCGGGATGGCGACGTAGCCGCTGGCACCGGAATCACCCGGGATCATGCCCGGCGAGACCTCCCCGGCACCGCCGGTGGCCGTCTCCCACTCGACGAGGCCGGCAATCACGTGCGTGAAGTTGTTCCAGCCGCCGATGTAGTAGAGCGCCACGATGCCGATGACGAAGATACCGACTATGAGCAGCACGGCCTGCGCCGCATCCACGTACGCCACGGCACGCAGACCGCCCGAGGCCACGTAGAAGAGCACCACCGCGGACAGCAACCACATGCCGATCTCGACGCCCATCCATCCGTCGGTGAGCACGTGGAACAGGAAGCCCGAAGCGCGCAGCTGGATCCCCAGGTACGGCACCGCGAAGATCAGCGCCACGATGAGGATCAGGATGCGGATCGAGTCCGTCCGGAAGTAGTCCGCGAACATCTCGCCCGGCGTGACGTAGCCCCAGCGCTTGCCGATCATCCATTGGCGCTTGAGGAACAGCATGCCGGTGAACGGGATGCAGATGGAGTAGAACGAGGCGTAGGCGTACTGCAGGCCGTCCTCATAGATCAGGCCCGGGTGGCCCACGAACGTCCACCCCGAGAAGGACGTGGCCGTCGCCGCCAGTATGAAGACCCACATACTGACGGAACGCCCGGCCACGAAGTAGTCGCTGGCTGTGCGCGACCAGAGGTATCCCTTGATACCCCAGAAGATGCAGTAGCCCCAGTACAGGCCTACAAACACCAACAGCCATATGGCCATAGCTGACATTACGCGTCTCCCCCTCACATTTCTGGAGTTATGAGGTGTTGCACCCCCCACAGGGGGCGGCAGGCACCTAGCGAAAAACGTGCCACCCTTGCGTGGCCCGCTAACCGGCTGATGTATCTAGGTTCCGGCCCCGGCCTCCCTGCGGGGGCGTTACCCGAGGTAACAGGCCACGTTCCCGCGGGTAACACCGGTGGGTAACACCCGCACAGTGGTTTGTCTCCGCGGCCGGGCTTGGGCATGATCAAAGCGAGCAGACACCCGCACAGGAGAAGCGCTAATGGCCACCGGAGCGAACAGCCCCGGGGAACCGCACGTATCCGCCGACACGCTGGATATCCGCCGCCTGGCCGAGAACGAGGTCTTCCGCAACCTCGACGACGGGGTCCTGCGTGCCCTACTCGGCCGGGGCAGCGTCCACCACCTGGACAGTGGCGAGGTGCTCTTCCACCTCGGCGACCCGGACCGGGATACGCTCTTTATCCTCTACGAGGGGCGCGTGGAACTGCGCGACGCGCACAACGTGGTCACCGTGCGCGAGCCGGTGACCCTGCTCGGGCTGTCAAGCTACTTCGACGACGAGCCCTACACCCTCACCGCCCTCGCCACCCGGCCGACGCTGGTCGTCGGCGTCCCCTTCGAGGACGTGCGCACCCTCGAACGCGAGCACCCGGCGCTGGCCGACACCCTAAGCCGCATCATCGCCGACCGGATCCGCGCCAACTCCTGGCAGCACCGCGGCAGCCCCACTGGCGCCCTGTCGCAGCCGGCCCGCACCGCCATGTCCACGCCGCTGACCTACCAGCAGCCGGACTGCAGCCTCGCCGAGGCGTTCCGCTTCATGGACGAGCGCCAGATCGGCAGCATCGGCGTGCTCGACGAGGCTGGTGGACTGGTGGGCCTGGCCACGCTGCGCACCATCGGCCGGGCCATCTTCACCCGCGGACTCAGCCCGGACGCCTCCATCGTCGAGGCCGCCGAGCGGATCACCGCCATCGGTCCGGAAACGCCCCTGTCCGAGGCCAAGGACATCCAGGCGCGGGAGAACGTCAAGTACCTGGTGGTCATGGACGGCACGCGCCCGGTGGGCATGCTCTCGCAGTCGAACATGCTGCAGGCGATCATGGCGCAGCAGACGGTCATGCGCGAGCGCACCAACCGAGCCACCAGCATGGCGGAGCTGCGCCAACTGGCCGGCGAGGTGGGCTACGTCGCCCGCGAGGCCTGGAACAACAACCGCGAGGCGAGCCGCGCCACCTACCTGCTCAGCGAGTTCCACCTGCAGCTCCAGCGCCGCTGCATCGACCTCGTCCTCGACGAGCTCCACGGCGAGGGATGGGGCGAGGCCCCGCGCCCCTACGCCCTGCTCGTGCTCGGCTCGCTGGCCCGCCGCGAGGCACTGATCAACCCGGATCAGGACAACGCCATGATCATCGGGGACTACCCCCGCGGCAGCAGCGAGCCCCGCCCCCTGGACGAGACCGAGGCGGAGTGGTTCGCCAACTTCGCCGAGCGGGTCAACGTCCGCCTCGACGAGCTCGGCTACGAGTGGTGCAAGGGCGATATCATGGCCCGCAACCCGGAGTACCGCCACGCGCTGGAGCGTTGGCGGCAGCAGTTGCGCTACATCGCCCGGCACCCGAACAGCACCTCGGCCCGGTGGAGCAACATCTTTCTGGATTTCGAACTCCTCTACGGTGAGCAGGGGCTGGTCACCGAGCTCTGGGATTTCGTCCTCGCCACCCTGCAGGAGCAGCCCAAACTGCTGCGCTTCATGACCGGCGACGACGCCGAGGGGCAGCCGGCCGTGGGGCTGTTCAACCGCCTGATCCGCTCGCGCCGCTCCGACAATGGTCACGGCTGCGTCGATATCAAGCGCAAGGGCCTGCGCATCATCGCCAACGGCGCGCGCATCTACGCACTCTCCGCCAACGTGCGGGAGACCAACACCGTCGCCCGGCTCAAGGGCCTGCGCCGCGAGGGTGTGCTCACCAGCGAGATGGTCGACTCGGTCCTGACCGCCCACGAGGAACTGCTCGACCTGCTGCTGACCCACCAGATCGAGCAGTATCAGGCGGGGCAGATTCCGGACAAGTACATCGACCCCGAGGAGCTGGACGACCTGACCCGGCAGTCCCTGGCGACGAGCATGAAAGCGGTCAAGCGCTTCCAGGACCGCGTACAAGGCGTCTTCGGCCTTTAGAATAGGGCGCTCGCCGGGGGGGGCAGCACGCCCCCGGCGATAGCGACCCGGCACGATAACCGAGAGGAGGCGGCCACGAAGATGAGCCAAGAGATCCTGATCGTGGACGATGAGGACAACATCGTCTTGTCCCTGGAGTTCCTGATGAAGCAGGCCGGTTTCGAGGTACGCACCGCCCAGGACGGCGAGCAGGCCCTCGAGGCCCTCGAGGCGCGCATCCCGGACCTGGTGCTGCTCGACGTAATGATGCCCCGCAAGGACGGCTACGAGGTCTGTCAGGAGATTCGCCAGCGCGCCGAGTGGGCGCACCTGCCGGTGGTCATGCTCACCGCCAAGGGCCGTGACGTGGAGCGCGAGAAGGGGCTGGCCATGGGCGCGGACGACTACATCACCAAGCCGTTCTCGACCCAGGAAGTGGTGGAGACGGTCCAGCACATCCTGGCCAACGGGGCGCAGTGATGGCCAGCGCCATGGCTCGCCGCCGGCTGAAGTTCTGGGCACCGGCACTGTTCCTGCTCCTGCTGATCGCCGCTGCGCTGGCCACCGTCGGTTACTTGACCCTGGGCCACGTCCCCGAGGGCCCGGAGCGCGCCAATGCGCTGCTCGCCTTCGCAGGGGCCGGCGCCGTGCTCGCCGGCGCCACCGTCGCCATCTGGATCCTCCTCGATGCGGCCGTCATCCGCCCGCTGGGCGCACTGGCCCGTGGCGCGTCGATCATGGCCCGCTCCAACCCGGCCCACGAACTGGAAATCCCGAGCATGCACCTGCTCGGCGAGCTGCCCGAGAGCCTGCAGACCCTGGGCAGCAACCTCTACGAGAGCCGCCGCGAGGTGGCCAAGGCGCTCGGCTCCGGGGCCCAGGGGGCGGAGAACCAGAAGACCCGGCTGGAGATCGTCCTGCGCGAGATCCAGCAGGGGGTGATCGTCTGCGACACCGAGGGGCGAATCCTGCTCTACAACCCGGCCGCCGGGGAGATCCTGCGCAGCGACGCCCTGGGCCTCGGGCGCTCGATCTACGACGTGCTGGCCCGCTCGGCGGTGGACCACACCCTGGAGATGCTCCAGCACCGGCTGGCCGTCGCCGACGACCACACGGTGGCCGAGAACCGCGCGGAGTTCGTCTGCGCGACGGTGGACGACGGTGCCCTGCTGCACTGCCGGATGAGCCTGCTGCCCTCCTCCAGCCCGCTGCGCTCCGGTTTCGTGCTCACCCTCGAGGACATCACCCGCAAGATCGAGGGGGTGGCCCGACGCGACCACGCCCTGCGCAGCGCCGTCGAATCGCTGCGCGCACCGCTGGCGAACCTGCGCGCCGCCGCCGAGAGTCTCGGGCAGGGCGACGAGGCCATGGCCCGCGAGCAGCGGCAGTCCTTCGAGGCCATGATGGTCCACGAGAGCCGCGAGCTCAGCCGGCGCTTCGAGCGCATGGCCCGGGAGACCCACCGCCTGGTCTCGGCCCCGTGGACCATGGCGGACATCAGCAGCGCCGATCTCTTTGCCAGCGTGATCCGCCGCCACCCGGAGGGCCTGCCCCAGGTGGAGGTGGTCGGCATTCCGCTCTGGATGCACGCGGAAAGCCACTCCATCGGCCTGGTGCTGGAGCATCTGCTGCGCCACCTGCGCGGTGATCTCGGGATCACCGAGGTCCGCGCCGAGCCGCTGATGGGGGATCAGCGGGTCTACCTGGACCTCTCCTGGCAAGGGGCACCGGTCCCGCCCGAGCGGCTTGAGGCGTGGCTCGATGAGGAGCTGCCCGAGGCCACCGGGCAGCTGACCCCGCGCGGGGTGCTCGAGCGCCACGACAGCATCGCCTGGAGCCAGACCCAGCCCCGCTGCGAGGGCCGCGCCGTGTTGCGCATCCCGGTGCCGCTGTCGCGGCGCCAGTGGGAGCAACCGGGCGAGCGGCTGCCGCCGCGGCCGGAGTTCTACGACTTCTCGCTGGCCGACCAGGCCGCCGACCAGGGCGAGCTGCTCGACCGTCCTCTGGCCCAGCTCTCCTTCGTGATCTTCGACACCGAGACCACGGGCCTGGCCCCTTCGGAGGGCGACGAGATCATCTCCATCGCCGGGGTGCGCATGGTCAACGGCCGCATCCTCGAGGGCGAATGCTTCGAGCAGCTAGTCAACCCGGGCCGGCCCATCCCCAAGGCGTCGATCAAGTTCCACGGCATCCGCGACGAGATGGTCGCCGACAAGCCGGGGATCACCACGGTCCTGCCGCAGTTCAGCTCCTTTGTCGGCGAGTCGGTGCTGGTCGCCCACAATGCGGCCTTCGACATGAAGTTCATCCGCCTCAAGGAAGAGCAGTGCGGGCTGCGCTTCGAGAACCCGGTGCTCGACACCCTGCTGCTGTCGGTCTTCCTGCACGACCACACCCCGGAGCACACCCTGGAGGCCATCGCCAACCGGCTGGGGGTGGAGATCAGTGGGCGGCACACCGCGCTGGGCGACACCCTGGTCACCGGGGAGATCTTCGCGCAGATGCTGCCGCTGCTTGAGGAGCGGGGCGTGACCACCCTGCGCGAGGCGATCAACGCCTCCGAGCAGATGGTCGAGGTCCGCAAGCAACAGGCGCAGTTCTAAGATGACGGGACGGCGCAGTGAACGACTCATCGCCCTGGCCCTGCTCGGGGCTGCCCTGTTCAATTACCCGGTGCTCTCGCTGTTCGCGGTCGACGGCAAGGTGCTGGGCGTGCCGATCCTCTTCGCCTATCTGTTCATCGTCTGGGCCGGGCTGATCTTCGGCCTGGCCCGGCTCAACCGGGCAGCCGCGCGGGGCTAGCGGGATGCTGCCGGCCTGGACCATCCTGCTGGTCTCGGCCCTTTACGTCGGGCTGCTGTTCGCCGTCGCCTACACGGCGGACAAGCTCGGCGACCGGGGGCTGTCACTGGTCAACAACCCCTATGTCTACACCCTGTCCATCGCCGTCTACTGCACGGCGTGGACCTTCTACGGCAGCGTCGGGCTGGCCGCCGAACAGGGGCTGGCCTTTCTGACCATCTACCTCGGCCCCACGCTGATGGCCATCGTCTGGTGGGTGGTGCTGCGCAAGATCGTGCGCATCAGCAAGCTCTACCGGCTGACCTCCATCGCCGATTTCATCGCCGCCCGCTACGGCAAGAGCATGCTCCTCGGCGGCCTGGCGGCGTTCATCGCCCTGGTGGGCACCACCCCGTACATCGCCCTGCAGCTGCAGGCCGTCTCCTCGAGCTTCGACGTGCTGCTCCACTTCCCGGACATGGAGGCGGTGGAGGCCGGCAGCGCCGGCATCCTCGACGACAAGGCGCTCTACGTGGCGGTGCTCCTGGCGCTGTTCACCATACTCTTCGGCACCCGGCACATCGACGCCACCGAACGGCTCGAGGGCATGGTGGTGGCCGTCGCCTTCGAGTCGGTGGTCAAGCTCATCGCCTTTCTCGCCATCGGCGTCTTCGTAACCTTCGTGCTCTTCTCCGGCCCGCTGGAGCTCTTCCGCGAGGCGGCGGCGACCCCGAAGATCCAGGAGCTCGGCCTGCTCACCGAGCTGCCCGGCGGCTACCAGAGCTGGATGGCGATGCTGGCACTCTCGGCGCTGGCCATCCTCTTCCTGCCGCGGCAGTGGCAGGTAAGCGTGGTGGAGAACGTCAACGAGGACCACATCCGCACGGCGTCCTGGCTGTTTCCGCTCTATCTGCTGATCATCAACCTGTTCGTCCTGCCGGTGGCCCTGGCCGGGCTGCTCTTCTTCGGCGACCGAATTCCGGCCGACGACTACGTCCTCGCCCTGCCCCTGGCCGTGGATCAGGGCCTGCTCGGGCTGCTGGTCTACATCGGCGGCTTCTCAGCGGCCACCGGCATGGTGATCGTGGCGACCATCGCCGTGGCCATCATGGTCAGCAACGACCTGGTCACCCCGGCGCTGCTGCGCCTGCGGCGCTTCCACGCCCGGGGCCAGCGCGATCTCTCGCGGCTGATCGTCACCATCCGGCGGGTGGTGATCTGCGTCATCCTGGCGCTGGGCTATGTCTATTACCTGCTCATTGCCGATACCCACGCCCTGGTCTCCATCGGGCTGATCTCCTTCGCCGCGGTGGCGCAGTTCGCGCCGGCGGTGCTGCTCGGGCTGTTCTGGAAGGGGGCGAGCCGGCGCGGGGCGCTGGCCGGGCTGGTGGCCGGGTTCCTGCTCTGGGCCTACACCCTGCTGCTGCCCTCGCTGGCCGAGGCCGGACTGCTCGGCGAGCGGCTGCTCGGCGACGGACCCTGGGGCATCGAGTGGCTGCACCCCTACGCCCTGTTCGGCCTGGAGGGCATGGACCCGATCGCCCACGCCTTCTTCTGGACGCTGCTGGTCAACCTGGGGCTGCTGCTGGGGATCTCGCTGTTCGACCGTCAGAGCGACATGGAGCGCATCCAGGCCACGCTGTTCGTGGACGTCTTCCTGCGCTCGGAGCGCGATGCCCGCTTCTGGGAGGGCACCGCCACCGTGGGCGATCTGCAGGATCTGCTCGGCCGCTTCCTCGGCCCACGCCGATCCGCCGAGGTCATCCGCGAGTACGGCGCCCACCGCGGCCGCCCCCTGGACGAGGCCGAGCAGGCCCGGCCGGAGCTGGTCAACCACGTCGAGCGCCTGCTCGCCGGCTCCATCGGCTCCGCCTCGGCGCGGGTGATGGTCTCCTCCATCGTCAAGGGCGAGGCGCTCTCCTACGAGGGGGTGATGGAGATCCTCGACGCCACCTCGCGGGCCATCGAGTACTCGCGGCGGCTGGAGGAGAAATCCCGCGCCCTGGAGAGCGCCACCGAGGAGCTGCGCTCGGCCAACGAGCGGCTCAAGGAGCTCGATCAGCTCAAGGACGAGTTCGTCTCCATGGTCAGCCACGAGCTGCGCACCCCGCTGACCTCGATCCGCGCCTTCGGCGAGATCCTGCTCAATAACCCGGAGATGGACGCCGATCAGCGCCGCGAATTCCTCGAGGTGGTGGTCCGCGAGAGCGAGCGGCTGACCCGGCTGATCAACCAGGTGCTGGACCTGTCGAAGATCGAGAGCGGCTCGGCGCAGTGGCAGCTGGAGGATGTGGACCTCTCGCGCCTGGCCCGCGAGGCCGTGGAATCGACCCAGCAGCTGTTCACCGAGCGGCAGACGCAGCTGCACGTGGAGATCGCCAGCGACGACAACGCCGTCAAGGGTGATCCGGACCGGCTGATGCAGCTGATCATCAACCTGCTCTCCAACGCCTCGAAGTTCACCGACCCCGGCGAGGGGCAGGTCTGGCTGCGCCTGGAGCCGGGCCGCGGCGACACCCTGCGCCTGTCGGTGACCGACAACGGCCCGGGCATCAGCGAGGAGGATCAGCGGCGGATCTTCGACAAGTTCCACCAGATCTCGCAGCAGCAGGCCGGCAAGCCCAAGGGCAGCGGCCTGGGGTTGACCATCTGCCGGCTGATCGCCGACGCCCACTGGGGCAAGCTGTGGGTGGAAAGCGAACCCGGCACCGGGGCCAGCTTCGTCTGCGAGCTGCCGCGCGCCGGCGGCGAGCACAGCAACGTCACCGGCTATGTGGCGTTCACCGAAAACGGACCGACCTCCGACGGAGAGACCCCCGCGTGACCGATCCGCAGCCCCCCGCCTTCCAACCGGCCTGGTGGTTGCCGGGCCGCCACGCCCAGACCGTCTTCCCGGCCCTGCTGCGCAGCCCGCCGCGGATCCCGCTGACGCCGGAGACCTTCGAGCTGCCCGACGGCGACTTCCTGGAGCTGGCCTGGGGGCCTGCGGGCCAGGGGTTGGCGATTATCGGCCATGGCCTGGGCGGCAGCAGCGACTCGGCCTACGTGCGCGGGCTGGTGGCCGAGCTGGCCCGGCGCGGTATCGGATCGGTGGTCCTGCAGTCGCGGGGGGCCGGGCGGCGGCCCAACCGCCATCGGCGCTCCTACCACGCGGCCGCCTGGGACGACCTGGAGGCGGTGGTCACCGGCCTGGCGGAGCGGCGGCCCGGACAGCCCCTGGCGGTGGTGGGCTTCTCGCTGAGCGGCTCGATGCTGCTCAACTGGCTGGCCGAGCGCGGCGATAGCCCGGTGGCGCTGGCCGTGGCCGTCTCGGTGCCATTCGAGCTGGACCGCTGCGCCGAAGCCCTGGAGCAGGGCTTCGCCCGCGTCTACCAGGCCTACCTGCTGCGCCGCCTGCGGGCGATGGCCGCGGCCAAGTTCGCCGCACGCAGCGATGCGCCGGTGCCGGTGGAGCGGATTCGGCGCATCCGCCGCCTGCGCGAGTTCGACGATCTGCTCACCGCCCCGCTGCACGGCTTTCGCGACAGCGCCGACTACTACCAGCGGGCCAGCTGCCGGCAGCGTCTCGACGCCATCCGCCAGCCCACCCGGATCCTCCACGCGGCGGACGACCCCTTCGTGCCATCGGAGACCATCCCGCAGGCCGACGAACTCGGCCCCGGGGTGTGTCTGGAACTGCAGCGCCACGGCGGGCACGTCGGCTTCGTCCACGGCACCCGGCCCGGCCGGCCCGGCTACTGGCTGGACGGGCGGATCGCCGGGCTCATCGAGGCCGCCCTGGGCAACCCGCCCGCTTCCGGCTAGACCGGCCCCGAGGTCAGAAGCGCAGCGTCCCGGTCACCCGCACGTCCCGGCCCGGCTCATCGCGGATCTGCCACTCGTCGTTCTCCTCCACCGCCAGCGAGGTGTGCTCCGCATACTGCTCATCGAAGAGGTTGTGCACCGCCAGCGCCAGGGTCAGGCGGTCGTCGGCCCACGGCTGCCACTCGGCCTGTACGTCGTGGAGGTGGTAGCCGTCGCGCTCCGGCTCGTCGCCGGGGACGTCGGTGTGATCACCCACCCAGGTGAGCGTGTAGCCCAGGGTCAGGGTCTCGTGGGCCGCCCAGCGCTGATCGAAGACCAGGCGGTCACCGCCGCCCCCACCCAGGCGCCGGATCACCCCCACCGGGTCGCCGTCGTCGTCGACGGCCTCGGCGCTGAGAAACGAGAGCCGGGCGTCGTAGGGGCCCACGCCCCAGGCGGCGCGCAGTTCGTAGCCACGCAGGCGGACCGGGTCGCGCTCAATGATCCCGTCGATATAGTCATGACCTGCTGATTCCCCGGGGTACCCGCTATCCGTGCGAGTCAGACTGTTCTTGATGCGCGTCTCGAAGAGCGTCGCCTCGAAGTCGAAGCGGTCGCGGGCCGTGATCCAATCCCGCCCCTGGTAGCGCAGCCCCCCCTCCGTGCGGCGCGACTCCTCGGCCTCGAACGGCTCGCCGTCGTTGAGGTTGGTCTCCTCATCGTCGATGAACTGCAGCCAGCCGATGGGCAGGACGCCGGCGCCGCTGACCGCCTCGCCGTAGCCGGCAAACGCACTCCAGCCGGCGCTCATCTCCAGCTCCGCGCTAAGGTTGGGCGAGACGGCGTCGCCGTCCAGATCCTGCTCCACCAGGTCCGTGTTGTAGTCGTCGAAGCGCAGCCCCGCCGAGAGGCGCAGCCGCTCCCAACGCATCCGGTTCTGCAGGAAGGCGCCGAAGTTGCGCGAGCGGTGGCTGAGCCGCGGGCCGTCGGTCTGGCCGATGCGCCCGTCCTCGGTGTAGTAATCGAAGCCGGCGGTGAGCCGGTGACGGGTCGGCCCGGCGTCCAGGGTGAAGGTGTTGCGCACGTCGCCACCGTGCTCCACGGCCCGGGTGGCGGTGCCCTCATCCTGGCGCTCGAGGCGGTTGTCGTTGCGGTAGACCCGGGCCTGCCAGTCCACGTGGGGGTCGGCCGGTTGGTAGCGGTGCTCGGCGGTCCAGGTCTCGCGCCGCTGCTCCTGGCCCACCGGATCCTGCCGGGTGGTCTCGCGCGGGTCGCCGAAGTCACTGCCCCAGGAGCCGTAGTGGTGGTCCCCCTCGAAGGTGTTGCGCTGCACGCCGAAGCGCAGCTGGTGCCCGCTGGCCGGAACCCGGCTGATGCGGGCCAGGTAGTCGCGGTCGCGGCCGCCGGAGTACGGCATGCTCCCGCCGCCGCCAACGCGATAGTCGTCCCGGTTGACCGCGCCGATGTGGGCCAGGGCGCCCCAGTCGCCACCCAGCCGGCCGAAGGCGGTGGCCGAGCCGCGCTCGGCCTCGTCGGCGCTGGCGTAGCCGGCGCGCAGGCGGGCCCCGATCTCCTCGTCGGGGTCGAGCAGGTCCTGGGCATCCACGGTCTCAAAGCGAACCGACCCCCCCAGGGCACCGGGGCCCTGGTCCGCCGCCGGACGCGGGTCGAGATCGGCCGACCGCAGCAGATCCGGGTCGAGGCCGGTCAGGCCACCGCGGTGCTGGTGAAGATTGCGCCCCTGGCGGGCGCCATCGACGCTGACGTTGAGGTTGCTCGACTCGACACCGCGCAGGTAGAGGCGCTGGGCGTTGCGGCTGCCACCGCCGACCCCGGCCGAGGCCTCGCCGCGGAAGATCTCGGCGCTGCTGGAGGCCTGGCGCCGCTGCAGCGCTTCGCTGTCCACGCCGCGCCCCAGGGGATCGCCACCGGCCTCGATGCGCACCGGTGACAGATCGGTGGAGGAAGCGATCGGTGGGTCGTTGTCCGCAGCGTAGGCCGGGACCGACACGGCCGTGGCCAGAAGGGCACCGAGCAGGCGCCCGGGTTTTCGATCGTTCGGATACATGTTCATCAGCGCTCCTCGTCTTGCGACGGGCGCTGGCGACTGGTTCTGGGGGAGCGGCGACGGCTGCAGCGCCGCCGCCGGACAGGTAGGATCACCGGCACACTCACCCCCAGGCGCGCCGCCCGCACGCCGTATCGTGGGTTGCTGTGGGCCGGTCTCCGGGCTCGTGGGGGACGCTGGATGCGTCGTTGCGGATCGCCTTCCCACGGAGACCGCCTTGCGACGGCTACTCCGCAGTGGCCGGGTGATCCGCACACCCACCTACCGTTGCGGGGGCAGCGCCGGCTTCACTGCTGGGTGCAGCTGGACCGGACTTCCCGTTTAACCCCCGGGCGCGGATCGCACCCCGGGGCACCCACATCGAAGGGCAGGAGTCTATCCGGCCCCGCGGCCACGGGGCAAACGAGAGCATCGGGCGCTTGGTCGCAGGCCCCAAAAACCGCCGCAGCGGGGCGCGGCGGCGTGCGCGCGAGGGGCCCGCCTAGCCGGAGCGGCGCCCCGGCACGCCGAGCGCCTCCAGCCAGGCGGGTTCCAGGGCCTGCTCCAGGGTGTCGGCAAGGCGATCCAGCTCCGCCTCGATGCGCGCCTGCTCATCGCCCCCCTCGCCCTCCAGGGCGAACCACTCCACCAGCAGGGCGCGGCGGAACGGCCCGCTGTCGAAGAGCCGGTGGAGGTAGCTACCGAGCACGCGGCCGTCGTCGGAGCGTGCCACGAAGGGGAAGAGGCCCTGCTGGGCACCGGTGACGCCGTGGTGGATCTCGTAGCCGGTGACGGCCACCGGCGCCGGCCACTCGGCGTGGCCGTGCACCTCGGCCAGCTGCTTGGTCGCCGCCAGGCGGGTGCGCACCGGCAGCAGGCCCAAGCCCGGGGCGCTGCCACCGCCCTCGACGCCCTCCGGGTCCTCGATGTGCTCGCCGAGCATCTGCAGCCCGCCACACAGCCCGACCACCCGGCCTCCATACCGACAGTGGCGCAGCAGCGCCTCGGCCACGCCGGATTCACGCAGCCAGGCCAGATCCGAGAAGACATGCTTGGAGCCGGGCAGGACGATCAGATCCGCCCCGTCGAGATCCCGCGGCTGCCGGGCGAAGCGGACGTGGACCCCGGACTCCGCATCCAGGGCATCGAGGTCGTCGTGGTTGCTCATCCGCGGATAGGCCACCGCCACCACCTGCAGGGCGCCGCCGGAGCCGCGCGGCCCGGCCATCCGGTAGGGGGCGTCCTCCTCGGGCAGGTGCAGATCGGGCACCGCCGGGACCACGCCGATCACCGGCACGCCGCCGCGCTCGGCGAGCTGCGCCGGCGCCTCGCCGAGCAGCTCGGGGCTGCCGCGGAAGCGGTTGATAATCAGTGCCTCGACCCGGCGCCGGTCGGCGGCGTCAAGCCACTCCAGGGTGCCGAGCAGGGAGGCGAAGACGCCGCCGCGGTCGATATCGCCCACCAGCCAGACCGGGACGTCGGCAACCTCGGCGAAGCCCATGTTGGCGATATCCCCCTGGCGGAGATTGGGCTCTGCCGGCGAGCCGGCCCCCTCGACCAGCACCACGTCGTAGGCGGCACGCAGGCGCTCGAAGGACTCGAGCACCGGCGGCAGCAGCGGCTGGCGGGCCTCGCGGAAGGCGCGCGCCTCGAGCCGCCCGGTGACCTGGCCCTGGAGCACCACCTGGGCGGTGCGCTCGGCCTCGGGCTTGAGCAGCACCGGGTTCATGTCGGTGTGCGCCGGCACCCCGGCGGCCAGGGCCTGGAGCCACTGGCCGCGGCCGATCTCGCCGCCGTCGCGGGTGACCGCCGCGTTGTTGCTCATGTTCTGCGGCTTGAACGGCGCCACGCGGACCCCGTGGCGGGCGAGCAGGCGGCAGAGACCGGCGACCAGCGCCGTCTTGCCGGCGCCGGAGCAGGTGCCCTGGAGCATGAGGGTGCGGGCGCTCACCACTCGATCCCCGGCTGGGCGCGCACCCCGGCCTCGAAGGCGTGCCGCACGGCGCCTACCTCGCTGACCGTATCCGCGGCGTCGATCAGCGGCTGCGGCGCGTGACGGCCGGTGACCACCACGTGCTGTTCGTAGGGCCGCCGGGACAGATCATCCAGGACCTCGCCCAGTTCCAGGTACTCGTAGCGCAGGACGATGCACAGCTCATCGAGCACCACCAGCGACGGCCCCTCCTCACACAGCCAGCCCCGGGCGGCGCGCCAGGCCTCGCGGGCAGCCGCCACATCCCGCTCGCGGTCGGCGGTCTCCCAGGTGAAGCCCTCGCCCATCACCTGCCAGTCGACCCCAGGCTGGTCGCGGAAGAAGGCCTCCTCGCCGGTGGCCCGGCCGCCCTTGATGAACTGCATCACCCCGGCACTGCGGCCGTGGCCCAGGGTCCGTGCCACCATGCCCAGCGCCGAGGAACTCTTGCCCTTGCCCGGGCCGGTGAGCACCAGCAGCACGCCGCGATCCTGCTGCGCGCGCGACCGGCGCTCCTCCATGACCGCCCTCTTGCGCTCCATGCGCGCCGCGTGCCGCTGCGGATCCTTCGCGTCTTCACGCATCGCTTCGCACACCTCGTTGTTCGGGAGAAATCGCTCCTGGGGGGAGCGGCGACGGGTAGCCTACCGACTCAGGAGCCCGGCGACGACCTCGGGCGCCGAGGGAAAATACGCGTGGAAGTAGGTCGCCGTCAGGCTGCCGACCCGGTAGACACCCTCGGCCGGGCTGCCGCTGCGCCGCACAGTGCGCTCCGTGGGCTCCAGGGCCGTCTCCAGCCGAGAGTGGTGGAAGGTGTGGCCGCGCAGCTCGCCCTCCGGGCGGGACAGGCTCTGCAGGCCGATGCCCGTCAGCCGCCCGGCCATCTCGGCACGCCCCGCCAGGAGGCCGAGCATCGGGTGCTCGACGCCGTCGCCATCGACCAGCGACTCGGCGCAGTACATCAGACCGCCGCACTCGGCGAGGATCGGCCGGCCCGCCGCGTGGTGCTCGCCGATGGCGGCCCGCATCCCGTCGTTGGCGGCCAGGGTGGCGGCGTGCAGTTCCGGGTAGCCACCGGGCAGCCAGAGGGCATCGCAGGGGGGCAGCGTCGCATCGCGAAGCGGCGAGAAGGGCACCACCTCGGCCCCCATCGCCTCCAGCAACTCGAGGTTGGCCCGGTAGGTAAAGGCAAAGGCGGCATCCCGGGCCACCGCGATCCGCTGCCCATGCAGCCGCCGGGGCGGAGCCGGCGGCGCCTCGCCGTGCAGGGCCACCGGGGGCGGCAGGCGGTCCAGGCCGGCCTCGGCGAGCACCGCTGCGGCCGCATCCAGGCGTGCATCCAGGTCGGCCACCTCGCCGGCCTGCACCAGTCCCAGGTGGCGATCGGGTACATGCAGGGCCTCGTCGCGGGGCACGGCCCCGAGCCATTCCACCCCCTCGGGCAAGCTGCCTGCGAGCATGCGCGCATGCCCCGGACTCCCCACCCGGTTGGCGATCGCCCCGATCACCCGCACGTCATCGCGGTGGCGGGCCAGCCCGCCGACCAGGGCCCCGAAGGTCTCGGCCATGGCCCGGGCGTCGATCACCACCGCCACCGGCAGGCCGGCCAAGGCGGCGAGATCGGCACTGGAGGGGTCGCCATCGAAGAGCCCCATGGAGCCCTCGACGAGGACCAGGTCGGCCCCGCCGGCGGCCTCGGCCAGGCGCCAGCGGCACTCGGCCTCGCCGGTCATCCACGGGTGGAGCTGGTAGACCGGCGCCCCGCTGGCCCGCTCCTGGACCATCGGATCCAGGTAATCCGGGCCGTGCTTGAACACCCGCACCCGGCGCCCGGCATTACGGTGCAGCCGGGCGAGCGCCGCGGTGATCATCGACTTGCCCTGGCCGGAGCCCGGGGCGGCGATCAGCAGCGCGGGGACCGTCATTGCCCGGAATCCTAGCGCAGGATGAGCAGCGGCGTGCTTGAGCGCATGATCATGTGGGTGGTCGTGCTGCCGACAAAGAACCGGCGCAACCGCGAGTGGCCGTAGGCGCCCATGGCCATCAGGTGGATATCCTGCTCCTTGCGGTAGTTGCACACCGTATCGTCGATTCCCCCGGGGCGGACCTCGGCGTGGACCGTGAGACCGGCCGCCTCCAGCTGCTGACGCGGGGCGAGCAACCGCTCGCGGTTGACTGCGGTGTCGGCGTCCACAAGCAGCAGGTGCGCCTCGAGCCCCTGGAGCAGCGGGCTCTCGGTGATGCGATCGACCACCCTCTGGGCCGCCGGGCTGCCGTCGTAGGCGATCAGGAAGCGTTCCGGCTCGCGGAAGGCCAGCGGAGCCACCAGGATCGGCTTCTGCACCCGGCGGATGGTGCTCTCCAGGTGGCTGCCGATATGCTGCTCGACGGCATCGCCGTCCTCGCCCTGCTTGCCGAGCACCAGCAGGCGCATCTCCTCCTGCGCCTTGTCCAGCACATCGGTGACCTCGCCGTTGCGCAGCAGCCGCCCGGGATTCTCGATGCCCTGTTCGCGGGCGCGGCTCATGGCGTCCTCGAGGATGGCGCGCGCCTGCTCGCGTGCGAGCCTACCCCGTTGCTCCTCAAGCTGCACCATCTCGTCGAGGAGATTCTCCCGCACCCCGAAGGTCAGATTGCCGCTGAGATCCGCCTCGCGCTCACCGTGCGGGTTGCGATAGGCGTGCAGGAACGTCAACGGCGCCTGCAGGCGCCGTGCGGCCCAGACCGCGTGATCGCAGACAGAGGGCGACGAGCGGGATCCGTCGACGCTGGCGATGATTTTGCTCATGGTCGTTGACTCCTTGCCCGGCTCAGTGACCCATCAACCGCTCGACGGCATCCGGCTCGTTGTGGACCGCGTAGCGATCGACGATGGTCGCCGTCGCCTCGTTCATGCCGACCACGTCCACCGCGACGCCTTCGCGGCGGAAGTTTATGACGACCCGATCCAGTGCGGCCACCGACGTGATGTCCCAGAAGTGGGCCCGGGTTAGATCGATGGTGACGGTGTCCAGGTCCTCATCGAAATCGAAGGACTTGCGGAAACGCTCCGCCGAGGCGAAAAAGACCTGCCCGACCACCTCGTAGCGGCGGTGCAGCGTCTGGTCGTCGGGCAGGCTCTGCACATCCGAGCGCACGTACATGAAGCGGCTGACCTTGTTGGCGAAGAACAGCGCCGCGAGCAGGACGCCGGTGAGCACGCCGATGGCCAGGTTGTGCGTGAACACCGTCACGGCCACGGTGCTGATCATGACAATGTTGGTGCTCATCGGGTGCTTGGGCAGATCCCGGATCGAGGCCCAGCTGAAGGTCCCGATGGAGACCATGATCATCACCGCCACCAGCGCCGCCATCGGGATCATCTCCAGCAGCGGGGTCAGGAAGACCACGAGGATCAGTAGCACCAGGCCGGCGACCAGCGACGACAGCCGCCCCCGCCCGCCGGATTTCACATTGATCACGGACTGGCCGATCATCGCACAGCCGGCCATGCCCCCCAGGCTGCCCGCGGCGATGTTGGCGATGCCCTGCCCCTTGCACTCGCGGTCGCGGTCGGTCTCGGTATCGGTCAGATTGTCCACGATCCCCTGGGTCATCATGGACTCCAGCAGCCCCACCACGGTCAACGCCAGCGCATAGGGGAGGATGATCCAGAGCGTCTCCAGGTTCAGCGGGACATCCGGCCAGAGAAACACCGGCAGGGTGTCCGGGAGCTTGCCCATATCCCCCACGGTGGGGATGTCCATGCCGAGGAACCAGGCCAGCGTGGTGAGAACGACGATGGTCACCAGCGGGGACGGCATCATCCGGGTCACATACGGGAACAGGTACAGGATCGCCAGACCACCGATCACCATCGGGTAGACCGTCCAGGGCACGTCGATCAGCTCCGGGATCTGCGCCATAAAGATGAGGATCGCCAGGGCGTTGACGAAGCCGGTCATCACCGAGTTCGAGATGAAGCGCATCAACTGCCCGACCCGCAGGTAGCCGGCGATGATCTGCAGCAGGCCGGTCAACAGGGTCGCCGCCAGCAGGTACTCCAGCCCGTGCTCCTTGACCAGCGTGACCATCAGCAGCGCCATCGCCGCGGTGGCCGCCGAGATCATCCCCGGCCGCCCCCCGGTGAAGGCGATCACGACCGCGATGCAGAAGGAGGCGTAGAGACCGACCTGCGGGTCCACACCGGCGATGATGGAGAAGGCGATGGCCTCGGGGATCAGGGCGAGTGCCACCACGATGCCGGCGAGCACGTCGCCCCGGATGTTGCCGAACCACTCCCGCTTGAGCCTGCTCCAGTCCATTCCGCTCCCCAAGTCACCAGACCATTACGCCCCCTTTCGGACCCGCTCCGGGACCGAGGGCTCGTACGCAATAAGAAACCGCGATGGTGCGCTCACGGGCCGAGTCCGGAGCCTGGATGCCGCGAATCACCGCAGACCCGGAAGGGCCCGCCACCAAGGAGGGCGCTGTTTGTGCCAATCGCGAAAGGAGGCGGATGCTACCAGCCATGGGGGGCGAATGACAGACCAGGCCCCCGTGAAGCGCACCGCACCCTCGCCGGCGGGCACACGGATTGACGGCACATGCCCTGCGGCCGGATACTTACCGGCAATTTGCCGGCGATCCGTCCAACCGGTGGCAACACGGAGCGGGAGGCAAGCGTGAACCGCGTGATCTTTAATCAAAAAGGCGGTGTGGGCAAGTCCACCATCACCTGCAACCTGGCCGCCATCAGCGCCGCCTCCGGGTTGCGGACCCTGGTGGTCGACTCGGACCCGCAGGGCAACTCCTCGCAGTATCTGCTCGGCGCCGATGCCGACGCGTGCGAGTCCACCATCGCCGACTTCTACGCCTCGACGCTCGGCTTCCGTCTCGGCCCCCGCAAGCCGGCGGATCTCGATCAGTTCATCACCGAGACCCCGTTCGAGAACCTCTCGATCCTGCCGGCCAACCGGGAGCTGGAGGCGCTGCAGAACAAGCTGGAGGCGCGCTACAAGATCTACAAGCTCCGCGACGCCCTCTCCGCCCTGCGGCAGCCGTTCGACGCCATCTACATCGATACCCCGCCGGCGCTGAACTTCTTCAGCCGCTCGGCGCTGATCGCCGCCAGCCGCTGTCTGATCCCCTTCGACTGCGACGACTTCTCCCGCCGGGCGCTCTACGAACTGGTCGAGCACCTGGAGGAGATCCGCGAGGATCACAACGAGGCGCTGCGGGTCGAGGGCATCGTGGTCAACCAGTTCCAGCCCAACGCCAACCTGCCGCGCAGCCTGGTCGAGGAGCTGATCAACGAGGAGCTGCCCATCCTCGCCCCGCACCTCAACAGCTCCGTGAAGGTCCGAGAGTCGCACCAGAACGCCCAGCCGCTGATCCACTGGGCGCCGAAGCACAAGCTCACCGGTCAGTTCCGCGAGCTCTACGAGAACCTCAACGGGGCGCCGGTCACCTCCTGAGGTCGCCCCGGCGATCAGCCCGGCGAGCCGCGCCGGGCCAGGATGCGGTCGAGCTGATTGGCGAAGGCCTGGCGATCGCGCTGGCTCATGGCCGCCGAGCCGCCGGTGTCCACGCCGCTGGCGCGCAGGGTATCCATGAAATCGCGCATGTTCAGCCGCTCACGGATGGTTTCGGGGGTATAGAGCTCGCCGCGCGGGTTGAGCGCCTGGGCGCCGGCCTCGATGACCTCGGCGGCCAGCGGGATGTCGCCGGTGATCACCAGATCCCCGGCCGTGACCTGACGGACGATCTCGTGATCGGCAACATCAAAACCGGGCGCCACCTGAACGGCACGGATATGCGTGGACGGCGGCACCCGGATCGGGTGGTTGGCCACCAGCGTCAACGGCACTTCCGTGCGCTGGGCGGCGCGAAAGAGGATCTCCTTGATCGCGCCCGGGCAGGCGTCGGCGTCGACCCAGATTCTCATGGCCCCTCCCGGGCGGATTCGTTTTGGTCTCCGGTAGCCGGCGCCCGGCGAGCGCGCAGCCACTGCGACGTCCCAGCGTAGCCGATTGCCACGGCCACCAGGCAAAGCACGGCGGTCGCAGCCATGTTGGCCGCAGCCAGAGCCGCCGAGCGCTCCAGGAGCGCCAGCGTCTCCAGGTTGAAGATGGAGAAGGTGGTGAACCCGCCGCAGAAGCCGTTCACGGCGAACTGCCGCCAGTGGGTGGGCAGCGTCCGCTCCGCCGGATCCGCCGCCGCCCAGGCCGCCACGGAACCGATGAGCAGCGAGCCGAAGGTGTTCGCCAGCAGAGTCCCCCAAGGGAAGGCCACCCAGCCGGCCACCTGCATCAACCCGTCCACGCCGTAACGGCTCAGCCCGCCGAGGGCACTGCCGGCGGCGACCCAGAGGGTGATCCTCACGGGCCACCTCCGGCGATCCACGCCCCCGCCTGCAACCCGGCCCAGGCGCCCGCCAGGGTCAGCGCCAGGGTGGCGGCGATGTTCCCCACGGCACGGACTCCGCTGCCCGTCCGGGCGAGGGTGTAGGTCTGCAGGGCGAAGGAGGAGACCGTGGTGTAGCTGCCGCAGAAGCCGATCAGCAGCAGCCCCTCCAGCGTGGCGAATCCACCGCCCGTGGCGGCGAGCACAGCGGCCAGCACCCCGGCGAGCAGCGCCCCGGTGACGTTGACCACCAGCGTCCCCCAGGGGAAGGCCTCGCCCAGGCGGCGGTTGACCGCCGCCGCCACCCAGAAACGGCCGACCCCGCCGAGGGCACTGCCCACGGCCACCGCCAGTGCACCGGCCATACCTGCCGAGGATGCCATGGCTCAGGCCGCCCTCAGGGTACGGATCCCGTACTGGCGGATCCGCTCAAGAGCTGGGACTTGGCCTCATGAATGTTGACCTGTTTCATCGCACACCGCCATTAGCTAAGTCCGGCTAGGCTAAACCCCTGGCCAGGGCTGTGCAACGCCGCTGCGCCCCGGCGGCCCGGTCAGCGGCGCACGCTCAGCCGACTCCCGTCGGCCAGTTCCCGGGGCGGGTGCACCACCACCTCGACGCCGGCCTCAAGGCCCGAGTGGATCCGGGTCAGACGGGCACCGCGTTCGCCGATGGTCACCGGCTGCAACCGCGCCCGCCCCTGCTCGACCACGAAGACCGCCCAGCCGTCGTCGTGGCGGAACAGGGCGCTGGTCGGCACGCGGAGCACATCCTCCGCCGACCAGAGCACGAAAACCGCGTTGACCCGGTAGCCATCGCCGAGGCGCGCCCACGCCTGCCGGGGCGAGGCGAGATCGGCGATCACGCGCACCCGCCGCTCCTCCACGCCGAGGGCGGTGATGTACTCGAAGCCGTAGGGCTCCACCCGGCGGACCACGGCCTCCAAGGGCTCGGCCTCACCCCAGCGTTCCAGGCGCACCGGCATGCCGGGGGCGATGCGCACCGCATCCGCCGAACGCACCTCGACCTCCACCTCCAGCCGGCCGAGATCGGCCAGCTCCAGGATCGGATCACCGGGCTGCACCACCCGGGCGCTCTCGAAGTGGCGCTGGAGGATCACGCCGTCGATGGGGGCACGCAGACGGATCGGCTCGGCAGCGCCGGCGTCCAGAGCCTCCTCCCCCTCCCAGCGCAGGACCGCCTGGGCCTGATCCCGCTGGGCCTCGGCGCTGGCCACCCGGAACTGCGCCGAGCGCCAGGCCGCCTGGGTCTGCCGGCGCTCGGCGTCGGCCCGCTCCACAGCTCGCTCCGAGACCGCCCCCTCCTCGCCCAGGGCCGCCAGACGGCGGTACTCATCGGCCGCCGATTCCGCCGCCGCCCGGGCCGCCTCGGCCTCCTCGCGGGCCGCCTCCAGCGCCGAGTGCGCCGCCTCCAGCTGGGCCCGGGCCTGTTCCCGGGCCCGGGCGTCGAGCACCGGGACGGCCATCGGGTCGAGGGTGGCGAGGACCTCACCGGCCTCCACCCGATCCCCGGGCTCGGGAGTGACCCGCCGGGCCTGGGCCGTCGCCGGGGCGGAGAGCAGATACCGATCGGCCACACGGGTCTTGCCCTCCTCCTCCAGGGTGACCTCCAGGGGGCCGCGGCTGACCGCCTCGGTATCCACGAGGATCGGCGCCGGCCGCAGCACCAGAATAAGCAGGCCGATGACCGCGACCCCGGCCAGTGTCCATGCGATGACCGATTTCCAGCGTGGCTGCATCTCATTCCCTCGATTTCAGGGCCTCGACCATGTCCAGGCGATCCAGCCGGCGCCGCACCACCCAGGCCGAGAGACCGGCGACGCCGAGCAGGACCAGGGTGGCCAGCGCCATGCCGGCCGCCGACGGGATCATGGGGACCCGGTAGAGCTCCGACTCCGCGGCCTGGACGATGATGGCGTAGAGGTAGTGGCCGATCACGAACCCGATGGGCAGGGCGGCGGCGATCAGCACCGCCTGCTCGCCGAGAAGCAGATAGGCGATCTCGCGCCGGGTGAAGCCGAGCACCCGCAGGCTGGCCAGCTCGCGCCCGCGCTCGGCCAGTGCGATCCGGGCGTTGTTGTAGACGACCCCGAAGGCGATGGCACCGGCGAGCAGCGTGGTCATCGCCGCGGTGGCCATCATGGTCCCGGCCACGTTCTCCTCGAAGTTGCGCATGGCGGCATCGGCCTCGGTTGCCCCAGCCACCCGCGGGCGGCGGTCGAGCTCGCGCAGCAGGGGGCCGCGCTCCTGCCCGGCGAGACCCAGCCAGGCCCCGGAGATCGCCTCGCCCTCGCCGAGGAGCCGATTGAGTGCGTCCAGCTCCATGTAGACCGACACCCCCAGGTACTCGGCGATCACCCCGCTGACCGGGACCTTCAGCGTCTGCCGCCGCCCCTCGAGCACGCGGATCTCCAGCGTATCCCCCGGCCCGACCCGCAGCTGTTCGGCCAGGTAGTCCGTCAGCAGCACCCCCTCCCCGGGCAGCGGCACCGCACGCAGGTCGGTATCGAGCAGCCGGCGCAGGTCCGCATCCCGCTCCAGGCCCAGCACCGCCATACGGTGGCTGCGGTGCCCGAAAGCGACCTCCGCCGCCACCTGGCGAAACGGCTCGGCGCGATCGACACCGGGCAACCCGGCAAGCTCGTGGACCGCCTTGCGCGAGGTCGGCTCGTAGAAGGAGACCGTCACATCATCGCGCTGAACCAGATTGAACTGGACGTCGATCATGGTGTTGAGCGCGTTGCGCTGATACGGGCCGATCATCAGGATCGCCACGGCCAGGGCGATCCCCACGGTGGCGAGCCCGGCGCGCAGGGGACGGCGCTCGAGACCGCGCAGGATCATCCGCGTCGGCTGGCTGAACCAGCGCTGCAGCCCAAGGCGCTCGATCAGTGTAGGCCGATAGGTCGGCGGCGGCTCCGGGCGCATCGCCTCGGCCGGCGGCAGCCGGGCGGCACGGCGGACCGCCAGCCACGTCCCGAGCAGCGCCGAGAGCGTGGTCACCGCCGCGGCGATGGCGACCACCGGCGGCTGGAGCCGGAACTCGAGGAAAGGGAAGCGGAAGAAGCCGGCGTAGATCTCGGCCAGCTGCACCCCCAGCCAGTACCCCGCGGCCACGCCGGCGAGCACCCCGAGCACGACAATGAGCAGCACCAGCCGGACGTAGTGCCCGGCGATGGCCAGCCGCGAGTAGCCGAAGGCCTTCAGGGCGCCGATGATCTCGCGCTGCGTGGCCACCAGGCGGCTGACCACCACATTGAGCAGGAAGGCGGCCACGCCGAGGAAGATCGCCGGGATCACATAGGCCAGGTTGGCCAGCTGGGTCAGTTCGTCCTCGAGCAGGGCGTGGGAGAGTTGATCCCCCCGGTCGTGGGCGCCGCGCCCACCCCAGGGCTCCAGCAGGCGGTCCACGGCCTCGATGACGTCACCGGGCCGGGCGCCATGCTGCAGGGTGAGAAGCAGGTCGTTGAAGGCCCCGTCCATGTCGTAGGCCGCGGCCAGGGCCCGGCGATTCATCCACAGGATGCCGTAGCGCTCGTAGTCGGGGAGGATCTCGCCCGGGCGGATCTGGTAGATGAACTCCGGCGAGACCGCCACGCCGACCACCTCCAGGCGCTGGTAGCGGCCGCGGATGATCGCCGCCAGATCATCGCCGGGACGCAGCCCATGGGCCTCGGCGAAGGCGTCACTGACCACCACCTCGGCCTCGCGGTCCGGCTCCGGCAGCCGCCCCTGGCGCAGGTGGAGGCGGTTCATGTCCGGCTGCCGACCCTCGGGCAGCGAGAGGATGCGCCCGGTCACTGGGTTGTCGTAGCCGGGGACGTCCAGGTTGGCCGCGGTGACCACGCGGTCCTCCACGCGCTGGACGCCGTCGATCCGTTCGATCTCCGCCACCAGACCCCGGGGGGCCCGCTCGGCGCTGGCGAAGAGATCCGCGAAGCGGTACCCCTGGTAGAAGGCGTCGCGGGTCTCGGTCAGGGCAAAGAGCGCGGTGAGGAACATCATCAGCGTCGCCACGCCGCCGGCGATGACCACAGCAATGGCGATCACCTGCCCGCGCAGGGTCACCAGCTCGCGCAGCAGCTTGCGGGTGAGCGCGCTCACCAGACCAGCTCCGCCGCCCGGCGCCGCTGGTCATTGATGTGCACCGAGTCGATCAGCCCGTCCTTGAAGTCGACCACCCGGTGGGCCATGGAGGCGATGTCCGCGTTGTGGGTGATCAGCGCGGTGGTGGTGCCCAGCTCCGCATTGATGCGCTCGAGGACCTCGAGCACCGCCACCCCGGTCTTCGAGTCCAGGGCGCCGGTGGGCTCGTCGCAGAGCAGGACCTGGGGGCGCTTGGCCACGGCGCGGGCGATGGCTACCCGCTGCTGCTCGCCGCCGGAGAGCTGCGAGGGGAAGTGGTCCAGTCGGCTGCCCAGCCCAACCAGCGCCAGCGCCTCCTCGGGGCGCATGGGGTCGCGGGCGATCTCGGTGACGATGGCCACGTTCTCGCGGGCGGTCAGACTGGGGATCAGGTTGTAGAACTGGAAGACGAAGCCGACGAAGTGGCGGCGAAAGGCGGTCAGCTCCGCCTCCCCGGCCCGGGTGAGATCGCGCCCCTGGACGATGACGCGACCGCTGGTGGGCGTATCGAGCCCACCCAGGATGTTGAGCAAGGTCGACTTGCCACTGCCCGAGGGCCCGAGCAGCACGACCAGCTCCCCGGCGTAGAGGACCAGGTCCACCCCGCGCAGGGCGTGCACGGCCACCTCGCCCATGCGGTAGACCTTGGTGATGCCCTCGGCGCGGAAGACTTCCTGGGCGGGCAACGTGGCGCCTCCCGTTCACTGGCAGGGATTACCGCCATTCTAGGCCGTGTGCCGACACCCGGAGCGGTGCCGGGCCAGCACCGGCGTGGCGCTCAGTCGCCGCCCCGGCGCCGATCCGCCCGAAGCCGGGCGGCGGCGAGGCTGGAAAGCAACGGGATGGCACCCAGGGCCACCAGCGAGGCGATCATCCCGGTGCTCATCAGCTCCGCCGGGGTGTGGACCGCCTCCAGCTGCGCGCCGGCGTTGGTGAGGATGGCCACGCCCGGGAACATCCCCAGCAGGCTGACCCAGAAGTAGGTCCGCGCCGGCATCCGCGTCAGCGCGAAGAGCGCGTTGATCAGGAAGGTAGGAAACGGCTCGGCGATGCGCAGCAAAAACAGCGCGCTCGGACCGTGGTCGGCACAGTGGCGGTCCACCCGCCGCAGCGCCTCCGGGAACCGACGGCGCACCGCGTCGTGGAGGGCGTAGCGGGTGAGCAGGAAGATCACCAGCGCGCCGGTGCTCACCGCCACCAGGACCAGCGCCAGCCCGGCCCAGAAGCCGAACATCACCCCACCGGCGACGGTCAGCACCCCACTGCCGGGGACCGAGACCACCGAGAAGAGAAAGCGCAGCGCCAGGAAGAGGAGCGCCGCCTGCACCGGCTGCGACTCGGCCACCTGCCGCAGCTGCTGCAGCTGGCCGTGCACCCACGCCCACTCCGGCGCGCTGCCGGCCAGCAGGGCGCCGAGCAGGGCCAGCACCAGGGCCGCGAGCACGGCGCGGGCACCGAGGGCCGTCCAGTTGAGGGTGGCTCCGCTCACGTCGTTTCCGGTGGCCGATGGAGATAGAGCGCGGTGCGGTCGAAGGTCGGCATCCCGTGCCGGCAGCTCCCGGCCGCCTTCTCGCCGTCCGGCGCAGCCCCGTACTGGCCCTCCAGCCCGGGCCGCGGCAGGCGAAAGAGGATACGGGCCGGCGCACGCTGGCGGCGGATGTTGGCAAGGATCGGCGTCCGCGGGCAAGCCTGCAGGGCGATCAGCGCCACATCCACCTCGGGCAGGGCGTCGGCCGCCGCATCGGCACAGAGGACCCGGACGCGCCCCGGTCCCTCACCGAGGAGGCCCAGGTGCGCCACCACCGACTGTGCCCCGGCCACGGCGGCGGCGGAGCGGTCCACGGCGATCACCCGAGCCCCGCCCAGACGCGCGGCCAGCACCGCAGTGAACGGCAGCGCCCCGCAGCCTACATGCAGCAGCCGCTCCCCCGGCACGACCCCGGCCAGGCGCAGCTCCCGGGCCACCAGCCGGCGGTACGGCCAGGCGTAGAGGTGGAAGAGGAGCGGCCAGCGCGCGCTCCAGCGCTCCAGGGCGGCGACGCCGGGGGCGATCAGCCGCACGGCACGCCGCCTGCGGGCACGAAGACGCGGGCCCCGTCGGCCTCGGCGGCGACCAGCCGCTGGCCGTACAGCGCCTCCAGCGCCTCGGTGACCAGCATCACCTCGGCGGGCCCCCAGCAGGCATCGCCGTTGGGGTAGAGCAGCAGGATGTGGGTACACCAGCGCGCCGCCACGTTGATGTCGTGCAGGCACAGGAAGACACCGCGCCCCTCCCGCGCCTGGCCGGCCAGCAGATCCATGACGGCCACCTGATGGCGCAGGTCCAGGTGGTTGGTGGGCTCGTCGGCCAGCCAGACCGCCGGGTCCTGGGCCAGCACGGTAGCCATCGCCAGGCGCTGACGCTCGCCGCCGGAGAGGGTACTGACCAGCCGCTCCTCGAGCCCGCCGAGCTCCAGCCGCTCCAGCGCCTGCCGGGCGCAGGCCAGATCCTCGGCGGTCTCCAGATCCCACGGCGTCAGGTAGGGGTGGCGACCGATGAGCGCGGTCTCCAGCACCGAGGCCGGGAAGCCGTCGTGGCGCTCCTGGAAGACCACCCCCAGGCGCCGGGCCAGCGCCTTGCGCCGCCAGCGGCGCAGGCTGGCGCCGTCGAGTTCGACCACACCGGCACGGGGCGCGCGCAGCCCGGCCAGGGTGTGCAGCAGCGTCGTCTTGCCCGCGCCGTTGGGCCCGAGCACGCCCCAGATCTCCCCGGGCTCGATGGTGAGGTTGAGCGGATAGCCGTCGGGCCGCTCGGGGATGTCGATGATCAGATCCTGGGCCTGGAGCATGCTTCCCCCCCTAACGACTGCGGTGCAGCAGGTAGAGGAACAGCGGCACGCCGAGCATCGCCGTGATCACGCCCACCGGGAGCTGCTCCGGGGCGATCAGCGTGCGCGCGAGGACATCGGCCAGCGCCAGCAGCGCCCCGCCGGCCAGCGCCGCGGCAGGCAGGATCAGCCGCTGGTCGTTGCCCAGCACCAGGCGCAGCATGTGCGGGACCACCAGCCCGACGAAGCCGATGCTCCCGGCGGTGGTCACGGCGACGGCGGTGAGCACGCTGGCCGCCACATAGACCCCCCACTCCAAAGGCCGCACGGCGACGCCGAGCGCCGCCGCCTGCAGAGGCCCGCGGGCGAGGACGTTGAGGCTGCGCCCGAGCGGCAACGCCACCAGCACGGCCACCGCCAGGGCGGCCAGGGCCAGCCACGGGCTGCGGGCGTAGGCCAGATCGCCCATGAGCCAGTAGAGCATGCCGGGCAGCTGCTCGGTGGGCCCGACAGCGAGCATGAAGGTGACCAGCGCCCCCCAGCCGGAGGCCACCACCACGCCGGTGAGCAGCAGCCGGGTCGGCGTCCAGCTGCCGGTGCCGTGGGCCAGGCCGAAGACCAGCAGGGTCGAGAAGAGCGCCCCGACGAAGGCCGCCCCGGAGACCAGGGCCATGCCCAGCCCGAGGAGCATCGCCGCCAGGGCGCCCACGGCGGCCCCGCCAGAGAGCCCGAGCACGTAGGGATCGGCCAGCGGGTTGCGCAGCAGCACCTGCATCAGCGCCCCAGCCACGGCCAGCAGCCCGCCGACGGCGAAGGCGGCCAGGGCGCGGGGCAGGCGCAGCTCCAGGACCAGGGTCTGGTGCAGCGGCTCGCCGCTGCCGGCCAGGACCGCGAGGACTTCGCCCGGGGTCAGGGGCACGCTGCCGATGGCCACCGCCGTGGCCACCGCCAGCAGTGCTGCCAGCGCCAGCACGCCCAGGGGCAAAAGGAAGCGCACCGGCGATCCGACCCCACTCGACTGGGCCAGCGCCCCGCCCTCCTCGCTCACGGCGCCGGAGCGGCCCCGCTGATCGGCTGTGCGCCCGATCCCCATCAGCGATTGCGCCGGGCCTGCTCGAGCTTGTCACACAGCGCCCGCGTCCCCTCGAGGATGCGCGGCGTCGGGCGCTGGATCGTCGAGGGCTGGACGAAGAAGAGGTTGTCCTTGGCGGTGGCCTCAAGGACGTCGTAGCGCCGCCACTCGTCCAGCCAGGCGTCGTCGGCCTCGCCCATCCCGCCGGCGACGATCGCCTCCGGGTCGGCCTCGAGGACGGACTCGGTATCCAGCCGCGGGGTCAGGCTGCCGAGATCGCCGAAGACGTTCTCGCCGCCGCAGATGCGGATCGACTCACTGATGATCTGCTCGTCGTTGATGGTCATCACCGGGTCCGGCCAGATCTGGTAAAAGACGCGCACCGGGTCGCGGCCGGCGTACTCGGCCTCGAGTTCCGTCACCGCGTCACGGAAACGGGCCGCCTCGGCCTCCGCGGTCTCCTCGCTGCCGGCCAGGGCCCCGAGCCGTTCCAGGGAGGTGGCGATCTCCTCGAGCTGGCGGGGATCACTGCGGTAGAGCGGCACGCCCAGCGACTCGATGCGCTCGAGCTGGCTGCTGGAGTTGCCGCTGGTCCAGCCGATGACCAGATCCGGCTCATGGGCGAGGATCGACTCCATATCGAGCCGGTCGTAGCTGCCCACCCGAGGCAGATCGGCGGCCTCCTCCGGGTAGTCGGCGTGGCTGACCGCAGCCACCACATGATCGCCGGCGCCGGCGGCGAAGAGCAGCTCCGTCGCCCCGGGCGACAGCGCCACAATCCGCTGCGCCGGGGCCTCCAGGCAGACCTCGTGGCCAGCGTCGTCCTCCACACAGCGCTCGCCGGCGTGCACCGGCGCCCACGCCGCCAGCGACACCAAGAACCCGGCTGCGATGCCCCCTAGCGCGGCTCGGGCCCCGGCGGGGCGTCCTCGAAGACCTGGGCCCCGACGAGTCGCGCCTCCAGGCTGGCCAGCACCACTTCTTCGTGGGCCTCGTGCGGGTACAACACCCAGTGGCCCTGACCGTCCGAGCGGTAGAGCTCCAGGCTCCCGATCTCCGGGTCGATGAGCAGATACTCCCGCAGCGAGGGGAGCTTGCGGTAAGCGGCAAACTTGGCGCCCCGATCGCAGGCCGCCGTGGAGGGGGACAGCACCTCCACCACGAGGCACGGCGCCTCCTTGTGTTCGGAGCGCTGATGATCGGTCGGATCGCAGGTGACCAGCACATCCGGATAGAAGAAGGCGTCGGCCGCCTCCACCCGGACCCTCATGTCGGCCATGAACGTACGGCATGGCCCCCCGCGCAGCTGCTGGCGCAGCGCGCTGGCCACATTGAGCGTCACGGTCAAGTGCCGGTCCGAAGCCCCGCCCATGGCGAAGATCTCTCCCGCCACGAACTCGTGCTTGAGGGGCTGCTCCGCCTCCCAGGCGAGGTACGCCTCGGCGGTCATCCCGGCTGGCTGCGGATCGGCCATGGCTGGAACCTCGGGATAAACAGTCGTCGCCAGTGTACCAGTGCCGCCACGCCTGCCCGATGCTCTTCAGCCGGCAGAGCCGCACCGCCAGCCGGCGCATCACGCACCCTGCTGCCATGACGTGCGACCACCTTGACGTCGCGCCCATCATCGACACCTTACGCACTCTCATCCGCCGCCCGCTGACCGGCCGGGCGCCAGAGCACCTCGCCGCCGTTCTCGTAGCGGGAGAGCACCCGGGCGACGACGAAGAGCAGGTCGGAAAGGCGGTTGAGGTAGGCCATGGACTCGGGCCGCACCGCCTCGTGGTGGCTCAGGGCCACGACCTTGCGTTCCGCACGCCGGCAAACCGCCCGGGCGACGTGGCAATCCGCCGTGGCCCGGCCGCCACCGGGGAGGATGAACTCCTTGAGATACGGCAGCGAGTCATTGAAGTAGGACAGCGCCGCATCCAGGCGATCCACGGCCCCCTCGGGGAACGCCTTGTGGCCGGGCACGGCCAGCTCGGCGCCCAGGTCGAAGAGCTCGTGCTGGACCTGTGCCAGCACCGGGGCCACGTCCTCGGGCAGCTCGTGGGCCAGCAGGCGCCCCAGGAAGCTGTTGAGCTCATCCACCTCGCCGAAGGCCTCGACGCGGTGGCTGTCCTTGTCCACCCGCGACCCGTCACCGAGGCCCGTGCGGCCCTCATCACCGGTGCAGGTGGCGATCTTGGAAAGTCGGTTTCCCATGGTTTCCTTCCTACTCCTCTAGCGGGGCGGGGCACCCGCACAGTAACGCGCCCGGTGCCCTGCGGCACCCTACGCCCCGTGCGGGTGCGCCGCGAATCGGGATCTGCAGTCGATGCATCCGCTCCATCGACACGCCCCGGTTAATGCTGATTGAAGTGCAGGGAGACGTAGACCGCCCGGCCCGGCTGGTTGTAGCCACTCACCGTCTCGTAGTCCTTATCCAGGGCGTTCTCCAGCGTCCCGCGCAGGGTCAATTCCGGGGTGATGGCGTAGCTGGTGCGCAGGTTCAGGAGGCCGTAGCCGGAGACCCTTTCCCCAGCATCAAAACTCCGGCCGCGTGCAATACCGGTCGCGCCAACTGAGAAGTCGCCAAGCTGTCGGTCCAAGTCCAGGCGGAGTGACTCGTTGGGGCGCCGGGCAAGCTCATCACCTGTCTCCCGGTCTTCGTGATCAAGGTAGGTGAAGGCGCCGGAGATCTGCCATTCCTGCCAGTGGGCACCCGCCTCCAGCTCGGCGCCGCGGATGCGGGCCTTATCATTGACGTTGACAGGAGGCCACCCCTGGATCAGATCGTCGATATCGGTCTGAAAAACAGCGGCGTCCAGGTACCCATCTCGCACCCGCCAGCGTGCACCCAGCTCTGCAGAGATGGACTCCTCGGGTGAAAGATCGGAATTCCCATTCGAAGGATCAAAAAGCTGATTGAATGTCGGCGCTTTGAAGGCCGTCCCATAACTCGAACGGAGCCGGAGTCGATCCGTCGCATCGAACCCCCAGGCGACCTGACCGGTCACATTGTCGCCGTAGGCCTCGTTGTCGTCGTAGCGCAGGCTGCTGCCAACATCGTGGCGACCCAGATCCAGCTCCAGCTGCGTGTAGGCGCCGGCGTTGTAGCGACTGGTCTCGTCGTAATCGTCGGCGGTATCGACTTGCTCATCTCGCCAGTCACCGCCGAAGGCCCAGATGTGCCCGGCGCCCCAATACAGCTCGTTCCGCCAACTCACCTCATGGCGCTCGGTGTAATACCAGGACTCACCGCGACTACTGTCGAAGGTGTCCTGCTCGTCCTTCGCCTGGGAGACCGCCAGCTCGCTAAACCATCGCTCGGTTAGGTCCCCGCGGACACCGCCCCGGAGAGCCTGGAAGACGTGGTCGGTCCAGCCCTCTTCACCATCGTTCGCATCGAATTCGGTCTCGCCTTGCGAGCGCATGCCCGTCGCGAAGAGTTCAGCACCACCGTTCAACCGATGGCTGAAACGGCCGCTGAAGCTGGTGTTCTCAAAGCCGTCGGGATCCTCATCCCCTGCGCCGTCCTGAACGTTGATCCCGTCCGTCTCGTAGTGGCTGGCCGAGAGCGCGTAGCGGCTCGCCGCGGTCCCGCCGGAGACGCCCACCCCGAATTCGTGGGTATTGAATGAGCCGGCGCCGCCAAAGGCGCGGAAACGCGGCGGCCCCTCCTCCCCCTGGCGCGTGAAGACCTGCACCACGCCGCCGATGGCATCGGCGCCGTAGACGCTGGTGCGCGGCCCGCGCACCACCTCGATGCGGTCGATCTCGGCCGGGGGCAGATACTGCCAGGCCGCCCCTCCAGAGGTTGCCGAATTCATCGGCACCCCATCGACCAGCAGCAGGGTGTGGTCCGATTCGGTGCCACGCATAAAGAGACTGGTGTCTTTCCCGAACGGGCCGTTGCTTGCCAGGCTCGTCCCCGCCCGCCCCTGCAGCAGGTCCGAGACCTGCCGCGGCTGCTGGCGGTCGATCTCGTCGCGGTCGATGACGGAGACGGAGGACAGGGATTCGTCGACGGTCTGGGTCATCCGGGTCGGCGTGACCACGAGGGGGGCGAGTTGTGCCGACTCGCCGTCGGTATCGGCCATGGCCGGGACACTGCCCACGATCAGGCCGGCCGCCACGCCCGCGGCGACCCGGCTGGTGGTGTTGCTGGACATATTTTCCTCCCTGCCGCGCGCCACCCGCACGCGCGTCGGTTCGGTACCACCGCAGGGAGGAAGACAGGGATGGGGGAGGGATCGCGCTTGCGCCCGGCAAACGGAGGCCTGCCCCGGTCTGCCGCCTCCCGCGGCACCTGGGTTCCCTCAGGCCGGTCTCCGGGCTTGTGGGTGGGGTCGGTGACCCCGGGCGGATCGCCTTCCCGCAGGGCCCGCCGCCGAACGACGGCGCCTTGCAGTGGCTTTGATGACCCGCCCCCCACCTACCGTTGCGGGGGCAGCGCCGGACTCGCCGCTGGGTGCGGCTGGACCGGTCTTCCCGTTTCACCCCGCCGCTGCTCGCGCGGGGCACCTGAGGAGCTTGGTACTCTAGGCAGCCTGAGCCTCGCCGTCAAACCGCCGCACCCCGGCGTCCAAAGGAGACGTGATGCACCGGCACCGACTGGCACAGACCACTGCCCCGGCCCGCCATGGCGCCTGAGCCGCTGCGTGTCCTGCTCCTTGGCGGTACCGGCGAGGCGCTGGCACTGGGCCAGGCGCTGGAGCAGGAGCCCGGCATCGCCGCGGTCTATTCGGTGGCCGGGGTAACCCGCCGCCCCCGCCTGCCCCGCTTGCCGGTCCATCGCGGCGGATTCGGGGGCGCCGGCGGCCTGGCCGCGTACCTGCAGCAGCACGGCGTGCACTGCCTGGTGGATGCCACCCACCCCTTCGCCGCCGGCATCTCGGCCAACGCGGCAGCAGCCGCCCGCCAGACGGGGACGGCCCTGCTGGCGGTGCGTCGGCCGGCGTGGCAACCGGGACCGGACGAGCAGTGGCACCGGGTGGCCGATATGGCCGCCGCCGCCCAGGCGCTGGGTCCGCAACCAGGCCGGGTACTGCTGACCATCGGCAATCAGGAGGTCCCGGCCTTCTGCGCCGCCCCCCACCACCACTACTGGATCCGCTGCCTGGAGCCGCCGGAGCGGGTGCCGCCCGGAGCCCGGATCCTCTTCCAACGCGGGCCGTTCCATTACGCCGACGAGTGCCGCCTGCTCCGCGAGCACGGCATCGACACCCTGGTCACCAAGAACGCCGGCGGGGCCGCCACCCGCAGCAAACTGGATGCGGCCCGGGACTGCGGAGTCCGCATCGTGATGGTCGAGCGCCCGCCGGACCCGCCGGAGGCGGAGGTGGCCATCGACGTCGAGCAGGCGCTGGCGTGGTTGCGGGGGCGACGCCCGGCGGCGGCGGACCCTCGTCTGGGTTAGGATCAGCGCATGGCGCAAGATCCCGAACCCTCCACCGAGACCGCTGCCGGCACCGCCCTGCGCCGCGGCTGGACCACCGGCGCCTGCGCCGCCGCCGCGGCGCGGGCGGCCTTCACGGGTCTGGTCAGCGGCGCCTTCCCCGATCCGGTCACCGTCCGCCTGCCGCGGGAACGGGCCCCGGCCTTCGCCCTGGCCGCTCAGGCCTGCGGCGACGGCTGGGCGCGGGCCGGCGTCATCAAGGACGCCGGTGACGACCCCGACGTCACCCACGGCGCCCTGGTCTCGGTGACCGCACGCCCTGGCACACCGGGCGGCGGGGTGCGGCTGCGCGCCGGCCCCGGCGTGGGCACGGTGCGCCGCAGCGGTCTGCCCGTCGCCGCCGGCGAGCCGGCGATCAACCCCGGTCCGCGGGGCTACATCGAGCAGGGCATCCGCGAGGCGGCGGCCGCGCTGTCGGTGCCGGCCGACGTCACCCTGGAGGTCGCCATCGAAGACGGGGAACGCCTGGCGGCGCAGACCCTCAACCCGCGATTGGGGATCGAGGGCGGACTGTCGGTGCTCGGCACCACCGGGGTGCTGGTGCCCTTCTCCTGCGCCGCCTGGATCGACGCCATCCAGCGCGGCATCGACGTGGCCCGGGCCGCCGGGCTCGGGCATGTGGCCGGGAGCACCGGACGCACCTCGGAGCAGGCGGTGCAGGCCTACCACGGGCTCCCGGACGAGGCGCTGATCGACATGGGCGATTTCGTGGGCGGGATGGTCAAGTACCTGCGCCGGCACCCGGTACCGCGGATCACCATCGCCGGCGGCATGGCCAAGATCACCAAGCTCGCCCAGGGCTTTCTCGACGTGCATTCGCGCCGCGGGCAGGCCGATCTGACGGCGCTGGCCGAGACCGCTGCACAACTCGGCGCGGTCGCCGCCTGCCAGGAGGGCATCTCCACCGCCAACACGGTTGCCGAGGCCTTCGATCTCGCGCAGGCCGCTGATCTCCCGCTGGGCGACGCGGTGGCGCGGGAGGCGCAGCGCACCGCCCTGGCCCTGGTGGATCCGGCAGCCAGCGAGTTGGAGGTGCTGATCTTCGATCGGCGCGGCCAGCCCGTGGGCCGGGCCGGCTGGGCACGGCACTGAGACCTACCAGCGGCGGGCCGCTGCCTCGGCCTCGGCATTGGTCGGCCGCGCGATCAGGCCACCGCGGGTGACCGCCACCCGGTACTCGGCGCCGTCGGCCATGGGCAGGTAGGTGGCGCTGCCGTAGGTGGCGTCCACCCAGGGGAGACGATCGCCGTGGCGCTGACCCAGCAACCAGGGGTCGATTCCCCGCTGCGGCGGGGCCAGGGGGTGCACGGTACGCAGCGCGGTGCGCTCGGCCTCGGGGTCGGCGTAACGACCACTGATCCGCTCCAGCCGGTAGCGGGTCTCCAGACCGAGCACCGTCGCGAAGCCACTCCAGCGCAGCACGCGGGCATCCACCTGCCACTGATCGCCGGCCAGCGGCACGGTCACACGCCGCCCGTCCGGGTAGATCAGCCGCGCCACATAGCGCTGTCCGGCCACCTCCTGGAAGCGCAGCGCCAGCACCGGGCGCTCCCGCTCCAGCCGCTCATAGGCCAGCAAACCCAGCCCGAGGGCGCCGGCGGTTCCCAGCCCGCCGAGCAGGATCAGCCCGGCGGCGAGCACGGACACCCCGCGGAGTAGGCGACCGCGCAGCAGCGCCCACCCACCCGTGACGGCCAACCCCAGGGCGAGGACCAGCAGCACCGCCGCCGCCATCAGCACCGCCCAACCGGCCCCGCTGATCTGAGCTGCCGTTTCAAGCCCCCCGTGCATGCGGCCTCCCGCGCCAACGCGCGACGCTGTACCCTGTGCGGGATGATACGCTGTACGATTGCGTATATGGTGTCCGGAGCGCTCGGCCGGGGCCGTCTCAGCCGGGCTCGCGGTGTAAGCGCGCACCCTGTTCCGCGCAATCAGTCGTTTGATACAAAGTAGCCGATGAACTAATCGGGAGGTCCGGTATGGAAGCGTTTGATCCAATCCTGCTACTTGTCGTCGGTGCCGTGGTCGGTGCCGCTGTGGGTGCCTACGTCGGGCGCGCCTCTTCGCCCAACACCCAGGAGATCCGCGACGCCGAGAGCGTGGCCCGCCGCAACCGCGAGGAAGTGCGCAACGTCCGCAGCGAGGTGGACCAGCACTTCGAGCAGACCGCCCAGATCATGGGCGAGGTCACCAAGGCGTACCGTCGCCTCTACGAGCACATGGCCACCAGCTCCCAGCGTCTGGCGCCCCGCCGCACGCAGGACCTGGTCAAGTCCCTGGGTGACCAGCGCCTGCTGTCCCAGGACGTGGTCGAGCAGTCCGCCCGGCGCATGAGCGAGATGAAGGCCAAGGAGCAGCGTGAGGCCCAGGCCCGCCGCCAGATCAGCCAGGAGCGTTCCGAGCGCTCTTCCGGCGACCGCTCCGCCAGCAGCAGCAGTGGCGGCAGCAGCCGCAGCGCCGGCAGCAGTCGGAGCAGCGGTTCCTCCGAGTCGGCCATCGGCTCCTCCAGCCGCTCCTCCGAGTCCGCCATCGGCCGTCGCCCGACGCGCAGCCGCTCCACCACCTCTTCCTCCCGGTCCCGCAGCAGTGCCCCGGAGCGTACCCGGAGCACGGCCACCGAGGAGCGCAGCAGCAGCAGCAGCGGTGAGAAGCGGCGTCGGCGCCCGAGCATCTTCAGCTGAAGAGCTGCCCGGGGACGTGAACGGTCCACCGACCGTTCATGGCGATACGGACCCCGGGGCCTGCCGGCCCCGGGGTTTTTTTGACCCATCGACCAATCCTGATTGGTTCCAGTTCTTATCTCTTTCGGGCTATAGCACCCCGACGCTGAGCCTCCATCCTTGGTGAAAGACCAGACATTTTGTCGCACCCAAGGAGTGAGGAGGCTGACCATGCTGGACACCCTGAAGACCGCCTGGACACCGGCCGTTGCCTGGGAGCACCTGCTCGGCGCCGAGCGGCTGTTCATCCTGGATGTGCGCAACCCCGACGAGTTCGAGCGCTGGCGCGTCGAGGGCCCGCACGACACCCCGACTATCAACGTCCCCTACTTCGAGCTGCTCGACCTCGATGAGGACGCCGACGACGTGGACGCGGCCGTACTGCGCGGCATCCGGGCGCAGCTGTCCGACCGGTTACCCACCGACCACACCATCCTGACGGTCTGCGGCGAGGGGCACACCTCGGAGCACCTGGCCCACGGCCTGCGCGAACTCGGCTACCCGGCCCTGAACCTGGAGGGCGGCATGGAGGCCTGGGGCGATTTCTACTACCACCGGGTAGTGGGCAACCACGAGCGCTACACCGTCTACCAGGTGATCCGCCCGGCCCGTGGCGACCTGAGCCACGTGATCATCAGCGACGGCGAGGCCGCTGTCATCGACCCCAATCGCCACGTGGACGTCTACGAGGAGCTGATCCATGCGCGGGGAGCCCGCATCACCCAGGTCCTCGACACCCACGCCCACGCCGACCACATCAGCGGCGGCCCGGAACTGGCCCGTCGCCACCGGGTCCCCTACCACCTGCATCCCTACGACGCCATCCACCCGATGGACATGCTGCCGGCCCGCATCGACTTCGCACCGCTGTATGCCGATCAGTCGGTGCGCGTCGGGGCGATCACGCTGCGCGCCCTGCACGTCCCCGGCCACACCCTGGGCATGGTGGCTTTCCTAGTCGACGAACAGTACCTGGTCTCGGGGGACAGCATCTTCCTGGAGTCCATCGCCCGCCCCGACTTGGGCGGCGCCGCCGAGGCTTGGACGCCGCTCTTCCATGACTCCCTGCAGCGGCTGCTGGCCCTGCCCGAGGACACCGTGGTCCTGCCCGGCCACGCCACCGACCCCAGCGTCGCCGATACCCGGGGCCGTTTCTGCGCCGAACTCGGTCCCCTGCGCCGCAGCAATCCGGGGCTGCGACAGGTGGATGCCGGTCCGGAGCCGTTCCGCAGCTATATCCTCGGCAGCCTGCCCCACTTTCCCAAGGCGTATATCGAGATCAAGCGGGTCAACATCGGCCTCGTCCAGCCCGACGAAGCAGAGGCCCGGCGCCTGGAGGTGGGCAAGAACGTCTGCGCCCTGAGTGAGGCCGCGGCCGCCTGATAGCGGCCCGGCCCGCGGTACCCCGTTGGAGATATTTGCATGACACATGCGCGCGTCATGATGGATGGCGCACCAGCCAAGACCAGCAGGGGACCCCGCGATGGACCACTACCCGATCTTCCTCAAGCTCCACGGCCGCAACTGTCTGGTGATCGGCGGCAATGAGACCGCCGCCCGCAAGGCCGAGGATCTGCTCGACAGCGGGGCGACCGTCACTCTGGTTGCCCGCGAACTCGGCGGGGACTGTGAGGAACTGCTGCAGCGCCATCCCGACCGGGCCCACCATCGGGCCGAGGACTACCGCCCCGGCATGGAAGAAGGGGCGGCGCTGGTGCTCAACGCCGCCAACCACGAGGCCACCGACCAGCTGGTCTACCGCCGATGCTGCGAATGGGGCATACCCGTCAACACCGTCGATCGGCCGGAGTACTGCAGCTACATCACCCCGGCGGTGGTGGACCGCTCCCCGCTGCAGGTGGCGATCACCAGCGGTGGCGCCGCGCCAGTGCTGGCCCGTCAGGTACGCAGCCAGATGGAGACCCTGCTGCCCACCGCCTACGGGCGGCTGGCCGCCCTTGCTGGCCGCCTGCGGGAGCGCGTAGCTGCCGCCCTCCCCACCGGGCGGCAGCGCCTGCGGTTCTGGGAACAGGTCTTCGAAGGCCCGGCGGCGGAGTCCATGCTCGCGGGTCGGGAGCGGGAGGCCGAACAGGCAATGCTCGAGCTGCTGCGCCAGGAACAGGCCCGCAGTGACGGGCGCGGCGAGGTCTACCTGGTGGGTGCCGGCCCAGGCGACCCCGACCTGCTCACCTTCCGCGCCCTGCGCCTGATGCAGCGTGCCGACGTAGTGCTCCACGACCACCTGGCGGCGCCCGCGCTGCTGCGCCTGGTGCGCAAGGACGCCGAGCGGATCCCCGTCGGCAAGCGCCGTGGCCGGCACACGCTGCCCCAGGAGGCGATCAACGACAAGCTCATCGAGTTGGCCGCTGCCGGCAAGCGGGTGCTGCGCCTCAAGGGCGGGGACCCGTTCATCTTCGGCCGCGGCGGCGAGGAGATCGAGGGGCTGATCGAGCACGGCATCCCGTTCCAGGTGGTGCCGGCGGTGAGCGCCGCCCAGGGTGCTGCGGCCTACGCCGGCATCCCCCTGACCCACCGGGATCACGCCCAGAGCTGCCGCTTCCTGACCGGGCACCGCCGCCACGGCGCCCTGGAACTCTCCCAGTGGGCCCCGTTCCGCCGCGACGAGACGCTGGTGGTCTACATGGGGCTCACCCATCTGGAGACGGTCTGCGCCCAGCTTCAGTCGGGCGGCCTGCCGCCGGACCAGCCCGCCGCAGTGATCGATCAGGCCACCACCCCGGCACAGCGTGTGATCACCGCCCCGCTCGGCGAGTTGCCCGGACAGGTGCGCAATGCGCGGCTCCAGGGCCCGGCGCTGATCGTCGTCGGCCCCACCGTGACGCTCCAGCCGCAACTGGGGTGGTACCACAGCTCACCCAACGCCGAGCCGGCCTTCCCGGAGCACGGCTGCCTGAACAGCGAACCGCGCCCCGTCCGCCGTCGCGTCCCGGCGGATACCGAACAGGCCTAAGCGGCCGTCCACCTCCTGCGCAATAACCGAGACCCGGGCCGAGCTGGCCCGGGCCTCGGCGGTTTAAGGCGGGGCGGCGCAGAGACCCCGCCGGGGCTTGCGCGCCTTACAGCCGCGCCTCGTGGTAATAAAGACGCACCGCGTGGCGGGCCTCGGCGAAGACCAGCCAGCGTTCGATGAGCGCGCCGAGCAGCGCCACCGCCACCGCCGCGTAGGCCCACACCGCCCCGGCCCCAAGGGCCACGGCGCTCAACGCGGCGATGGGGAAGGCGAACGTTGCGGCCAGTGCCAACCCACGGTAGACCTGCGCGCGCCCCTCGGGCAGGGGGTACTGGAACTCCCAGGTCAGGAAGTTGCCGGCGGTGTGACCGGCGTCGACCAGGCGCACCGGGGCGCTCAGCCCCAAGGCCGTCGTCTTGCTGGAACTGCCGGGACGGCGGTTCCACAGGTACCAGGCCGACTTGGTCACTGCGGCCACCGCCAGCAGCGCCACCCCCATGGCCGCCGCCGGGGCCGGATCGGCGCCGAAGAAACCGCGCACGGCGGCGAGCACGGCGGCGCCCAACCCCAGACCGATGAGCAGGTAGTTTACCGGGGTCAGCCCCTGGCTCCACTCGCGGATGGCGCGGACACAGGCGTAGATCATGCCCGTCGCCACGACCGTGGCCAGGGCCAGCACCGCCGTCAGCCCGGCGAACACGAGGGTCACGGCGTTGTGCTCCAGCCCGAGCAGGAAGTAGGGCCCGAAGTAGAGCAGGGCCACCGGGTAGAAGAGCACGGCGAGCACCGCCTCGCGGGACAGCCAGGAGGTCCGGAAGCGAGCGAAAGAACGCCAGGCATTGCGCGGATTGGCGAGGTGACCGGCGGACGACATCAGGCCGATGGTGATGAGCACGGCACCGATGGCGACCGCGGCCAGCAGCTCTCGCTGCCCGACCGCGCCACCAAGGGCGAGGATATCGGTCAGGGCGAACAGGGCGACGAAGCCGTAGCCGGCACCGGAGAGCACCGTGAAGAAGACAACGGACCAGGCGGGATGCATGGGTGAATCCTCCCTCAGCGGTGAACGACGCGGTTGGGCCAGTGCTGGACGCTGGCCGGATCGGTGCCCTGCCCCGGGGACGTACCGGTCGTTTCGGGCAGCGGACGGCTGGCTTCGGGCGGGCGCACCGGCAGGTAGTGGTTGACCGGCTGGCACCCCATCTCGGGGAGCATCACGAAGCCCCGCCGCTCGCGCACCAGCTGGCTGACCCGCGAGTCGGGGTCGTCGAGATCGCCGAAGTGCCGTGCCCGGGCCGGACAGGAGAGCACACAGGCGGGCTGGCGCTCGGCCTCGGGGAGGCGGTCGTCGTAGATCCGGTCGATGCACAGCGTGCACTTCTTCATGGTGCCGCTGGCGTGATCGAGTTCGCGGCAGCCGTAAGGGCACGCCCAGGCGCAGTAGTTGCAGCCCATGCACTTGGCCTCGTCGACCAGCACGATCCCGTCGGCGTCACGCTTGTAGGACGCGCCTGTGGGACAGACATCCACGCAGGGCGGCTCATCGCAGTGCATGCAGGAGACCGGCACGTTGACGGTCTTGCTGTTCGGGTACGTCCCTTCCTCGTAATGACGCACGCGGTTGAGCATGACCCCGCTGGGGGATCGACCGTAGGGGTGGTAATCGGTCAGCGGACCGACCGTCCCCGAGGTGTTCCACTGCTTGCACGCCACCACGCAGGCGTGACAGCCGACGCAGGTATCGAGATCGATGACCAGTCCCAGTCTCATCAACGCCCCCGGCTCAGAATGTCGCGCATGGAGCGGTGCAGGCGCACCGCCTGGTGGGTTGCGTAGCGCATGAGCCTCATCGGCCCGTTGTCGACGCCCGGCGGCGGGATCAGATCGGTGAACTGCGGTTGCGAGATCCCGCCCTCCCCGGGTGCCGCCCTGTGGATGCGCACCTGCAGGTCGTACCAGGCCGCCTGCCCGGTGATCGGATCGGAGTTGCTCAGCGGCTTCTCGTCATCCCGGCGTGGCAGGCGGTCATCGATCAGATGGTTGAGGAGGAACCCCCGGCTGGCCTCCGGCCCGCCGGGCTCCAACCCCCAGGCCCCGGAGCGCTTGCCCACCGCATTCCAGGTCCAGACGGTATCCGCCTGCACGCCCTCGACCAGCTGCAGCGGCACGCAGATGCGCCCATTGTGCGACTCGACCCAGACCCAGTCGCCATCGCTAAGGCCCAGCGCCTCGCCGCGTGCGCGGTTCATATAGAGGACGTTCTCGGCCATGATCTGGCGCAGCCAGGCATTCTGGCTGTCCCAGGCGTGGTAGTGGGTCATCGGCCGCTGGGTGATGGCGTGGAAGGTATACCCCTGCCCCTCGACGCGGCTCTGTTCCAGCGGCGCGTAGTGGAAGGGCAGCGGATCACAGTAGGTGCGCACCCGCTCGCGGTCCACGGGATCCTGGGGTTGCGGCCCGTCGTAGAGCCCCTCGGCGGCGAGTCGAAAGCGCTGCAGGGGCTCGGCGTAGACGCTCATGACCATCGGCTCGGCGGAGCCGTTGATCCCGGCCGCCTCGGCCCACTCCAGGTAGCCCTTGTTGGCGAACTTGTAGAACTGATGCGAGAGCGGCAACTCGTACTGGAAGAAACCGCCGTTCTCGATGTAGTGCTCCCACTGCCGGGGGTTGGGCTCGCCGCGCAGCGGCTTGCTGCCGTCCTCGCCCCGCCAGCCGGCCAGGAACCCGACCCCCGGCGCCTTCTCGAAGCGGACGATGAAGTCCTCATAGCCGCTGTACTTCGGACTGCCGTCCTCGTTGGTGAACGCCGGCAGCCCCAGGCGGGCGCCGAGTTCGATCATCACCTCCTGCCAGGGACGTGCCTCGCCCTCCGGCTCCAGGATCGGCTGACGGATGGCGTCCGCCGGCCCCTCGGCGGTGGAGATCGGCCGGTCGAGCATGGAGATGCAGTCGTGGCGCTCCAAGTAGGTGGTATCCGGGAGCACCAGATCCGCGTACTGCACGGTCTCGGAGTGGAAGGCGTCCACCACCACCAGGTAGGGGATGCGGTACGCGCCGGATTCGTCCCGGGCGCGCAGCATGTCCTGGATACTGGTGGTGTTCATGGTGGAATTCCAGGCCATGTTGGCCATGAACAGCATCAGGGTGTCGATGGGGTACGGATCCCCGTCGTGGGCGTTGCTGATGACCGTGTGCATCTTGCCATGGGGCGAGACCGGCGCCTCCCAGGAGAACGCCTTGTCGATGCGCAGCGGCCGGCCCTCGCCGTCGATGACCAGATCCTCGGGCGCCACCGGGAAACCCAGCGGCGAGGCCGCCAGCGGAGTATCCGGTGCGGTCTCCCGGGCGGGACGCAGCGGTGGCGGGATCGGCTTCGGGTACGGGGGCTTGGCCCGATGCCCACCGGGGCAATCCACCGAGCCGAGCAGCAGCTGCAGCAGGTGCAGCGCACGGGCCGCCTGGAAGCCGTTGGAGTGGGCTGAGACCCCCCGCATGGCGTGCATGGAGACCGGGCGGCCGATGAACCGGTCGTGCCGGCGTCCAGCCCAGTCGGTCCACTCGCACTCGATCTCGATGGTTTCCTGGAAGGCCACGTGGGCCATCTCGGCGGCCAGGCGCTCGATGGTCTCCGCCGGCACGCCGCAGACCTCGGCGGCCCGCTCCGGGGCGTACTGTGCGTCCAGGTAGCGCTCGGCGAGCAGGGTCATGGCCGTTTTCACCGGCCGCCCGTCAGGCGCCGTCCAAGCACCGAAGAGCGCCGGCGCAATCCCGGCCTGCGTGCCATCGACGAACGCCTCCTGCTGCAGATCCCGGACCAGCGGCGCGCCCTGCTCATCGCGCAGGAACAGCCCATCCCCGGCCTGCCCCGGGGTCTGAACCACCAGGTAGGGGGCGTTGGTGTAGCGGATGAGATAGTCCTGGTCGAACTGCCCGTCGCGCAGCAGGCAGTGGATCAGCGACATGGCGAGCATGCCGTCCGTGCCCGGACGGATGGGCACCCACTCGTCGGCGACGGCCTGGTAGCCGGTGCGCACCGGATTGATGGCGACGAAGCGCCCGCCGCGGCGCTTGAGGGTGTCGATGCCGAGCTTGAAGGGGTTGGAGGCGTGATCCTCCGCCGTCCCCCAAAGCAGGAAGTAGCGGGTCCGCTCGAAGTCCGGATCACCGAACTCCCAGAAGGCGTGCCCCAGGGTGTAGAGCCCCGCAGCGGCCATGTTCACGGAGCAGAAGCCGCCGTGGGCCGCCCAGTTGATGGTGCCGAACTGCGTGGCCCAGAGCCCGGTCAGCGCCTGCATCTGATCACGACCGGTGAAGTAGGCGAGCTTCTTCGGGTCTTCGGCGCGGATCCGGCGCAGCCGCTCGGTGAGCTCATCCAGGGCCTCGTCCCAGGAGATCTCCTCGAAGGCGCCTTCGCCGCGCTCCGTGCCCGGTTTGCGACGCAGCGGGCGGCGGAGTTTCGCCCTGGAGTTCTGCTTCATGATGCCGGCGTTGCCCTTGGCACAGAGCACGCCGCGGTTGACCGGGTGATCCGGGTTGCCCTGGATGAAGCGAACCTGGCCGTCCTCCAGGGTGACCTGAATACCGCAGCGGCAAGCGCACATGTAGCAGGTGGTGTAGCGGACTTCCTGGCGGTCCCGAGGCTCAAGACGAGCGGGGTCGTCCGCCACCTCGGCTTGCGGGGTGACGCGCATGGCTGCCTCCATGGCCGGCTTGCGGGTGTGGGATCGGGGCGGGGCCGCCAACCGGGGCCGGCCCCGCAGCCGGCTCAAGCGCGCTTGAGCCGGAAGTGGTAGGTCCCGTCCTCTTCCTTCTGCTCGAGCAGCTCGTGCCCCGTCTGCTTGCTGAAGGACTCGAAGTCCTTCACCGATCCCGGATCGGTGGCCATGACGTAGAGCACCTCGCCGGTGTTCATGGTGGCCAGGGTCTTCTTGGCCTTGAGAATAGGCAGCGGGCAATTCAGCCCGGTGGCATCGAGGGATTGATCAAACTCCGCCATCTCCGGTGCTCCTCAGTTGGACGCCACGATGTTGTCGGTACGACCCTCCAGGCCGTCGGCGTAACCCGCTTCATAGCGGTCATTGACGCGCTGCTCTTCACGCTTGGGGTTCTGCAGATAGCCGCCGATCCAACCGGCCATGTAGTCGGCATCGACCCCCTGTTCCTCCATCCGCCGGACGGCGTTGTAGTACTCCCGGTTCATCACCGCCTCTCCCCGCTGTCGTTGTGCGACGCTACGTTTCGCTGAAGAATGCCCATGTCCTGATATATGCAACAACCTGCCAAAGGGGAGACCGCACACGGGGCATCTATCCCCGAGGGGGTATTGCGACCAGCCCTCCGCCGCGCCGCCGCACGCCCCTCCCCAAAAGGGAATAGGCCGGCGCCCCGGCTGTCACCCACCAATGGGTATTCCGCCACTGCGCAGGCGGTCCTACGTTTGATTTTGATCGATCGCAATCAAACCAACGAACGCAACCGAGGAGCCTGGCGATGCGCTTATCCCGGCGCGACTTCCTGGAGCTGATGCTGGCCGCCGGCGCGGCCGGCGCGCTGGCCCGCCCCGGCAAGAGCCTGGCGGGCGGCAACGGCGCGGGCGACTGGCGGGCGATCCCGGAGAATTTCTACGACCTGCCGCGCAGGGGCAACGTCCACTTCCTCCACTTCTGCGACCTCCACGGTCAGCTCAAGCCGGTCTATTTCCGCGAGCCCAACATCAATCTGGGCCTCCACGACTTCAAGGGCAAGCCACCGCTGCTCGTTGGCGAGGAGCTCCTCCGCCACTACGAACTCGATCGCTTCAGCCCCGAGGCCCACGCCTTCACCCACCTCGACTTCCAGGCGGCGGCCGAGTATTACGGTCGTGTCGGCGGCGCCGCCTACCTGGCCACCGCGGTGAAGCGGGCCCGTGCCGAGCGCCCCGATGCCCTGCTGCTCGATTCCGGCGACACCTGGCACGGATCGGGTCCGGCCCTGTGGACCGAAGGCCGTGCCATGGTCGATTTCCAGAAGCAGCTCGGGGTCGACGCCTGCACCGGGCACTGGGAGTTCATCTACGGCGACGAGCGCGTCCAGGAGCTGGTCGCCGACCTCGACGACGCCGGGGTGCGCTTCCTCGCGCAGAACGTGCTTGACCGCGACTGGCTCGACCCGATCTTCGACGCCTACACCCTCCACGAGCAGGACGGCGTCCCCGTGGCGGTGGTCGGCCAGGCGTTCCCCTTCACCCCCATCGCCAACCCCGGGTACATGTTCCCGCAGTGGGAGATGGGTCACCGGCTCGACCGCCTTCAGGAGCAGGTGAACAAGGCACGCGGAGACGGCGCGCAAGTGGTGGTTCTGCTCTCCCACGCCGGCATGCTCACCGACATGGCCTACGCGCGGCAGCTGCGCGGGGTCGACGCCATCCTCGGCGGCCACACCCACGATCCGGTCCCCTACCCCGAGCGGGTCGAAGACCCCGACGGCGAACCGACGCTCGTCGTGAACAGCGGCTCCAACGGCAAGTACCTCTCCGTGCTGGACTTCGAGGTCCGCGACGGACGCATTCGCGACTTCCATTACCGCAACCTGCCGATCTTCTCCAACGCCCTCGACCCGGACCCGGAGATGCAGTCGCTGGTCGACGACATCCATGCCCCGTACGAGGAGAAGCTCTCCGAGGTGGTCGGCGAGGTCGATGGGGTGCTGTACCGGCGCGGCAACTTCAACGGCACTTTTGATGAGGTGCTCGCCCGGGCCCTGATCGAAGGACGCGACGCCGAGGTCGCCTTCACCCCGGGGTTCCGCTGGGGACCGAGCGTCCTGCCCGGCAAGGTCACCTTCGAGGACTGCATGAACCAGACCTGCAGCACCTACTCGGAGACCACCCGCAACGAGATGACCGGCGAGGCGATCAAACACGTCCTCGAGGACGTGGCCAACTCCATCTTCAACAAGAATCCGATGCTCCATCGCGGTGGCGACATGGTCCGCAGCGCCGGGCTGCGCTACGCCATCGATCCGACCCGGGAGATGGGCGATCGCATCAGCGACCTGGAGATCAACGGCGAGCCCATGGACCCCAAGCGCAAGTACGTCGTGGCCGGCTGGGCCGACGTCAACGAGCCCCAGGACGGACCGCAAGCCTGGGATGTGCTGGCGGACTACTTCCGCAACCACAACGCGCTGCGGGTCGAGGAGCCCTACGTGCCGAAGCTCAAGGGGGTCAGCGATGACAACCCGGGTCTCGCGCTCTAACACGTTGCCCGCCGGCGGGCTGGTGGCTGGGGCGATGCTCCTGTCACCGGCCCTCGCCGATGAGCTGTTCGTTCCGGAGGCCGAGCCGGTGACCGACGGGATCCACGCGATCATCGGCCCGACGGATGCCCGCACCTACGAGAACCACGGCATGAACGCCAACTACGGCATCGTCGAGACCGACGAGGGCGTCCTGCTCATCGACTCGGGGCCCACCGCCTTCAGCGCGGAGCTGATCGAGGAGGCGGTGGCCGAGGTGACCGACGCACCGATCCGCTGGGTTCTGAACATCGGGGTCCAGGACCACCGCTGGCTGGGCAATGACTATTTCCAGCGCGAGCACGACGCCGAGGTCATCGCCTTCGAAGAGACAGTCACCCAGCAGGAGGCGTTCGCCGACGATCACCTCGAGGGGCGCCTCAAGGAGGCCGTCGGGGACCGGCTCGAGGGGACCGAACCGGCCTTCGCCGAGCGCCGCCTGGAGGGCGAGGAGGCGACCCTGGAACTCGGCGGGGTGACCATCGAGATGCAGCGCACCGATGCCCACTTCCCCGGCGACGCCATGGCCCACCTGCCCGATGCGGACGTGGTGTTCACCGGCGATCTGGTCTACGTCGATCGCATGCTCGGCGTACACCCGTGGTCGAGTGTGAAGAACGGCTATGAGGCCTATCAGGAGCTCTCGGAACTGGACCCCGGAACAGTCGTCCCCGGCCACGGGCGGATTAGCGATATGGAGCGGGTCGAACAGGACACCGGCGCCTACTACGAATTCCTCGTCCACGAGGTCGGCACCGCCGCCGAGGAGCTCGAACCTCTCGACGAGGTGGTGGACCGGCACCGCGAAGAGCCGGCCTTCAAGCACCTGGAGCACTTCGACGGCTGGCATACCACCAACATCAATCGCGCCTACCTGGAGTTCGAGTGGTAGGACGCAGCAACCGAGTCGAGCAACCGGCCCAACGGGCCGCAACGGGAGGAATCCACCATGGATAAGCAACAAGTCGACACCCAACGCCGCAAGCTTCTCACTGGCGCCCTCGGCCTCGGCGGCGTAGGAACCGCTGTGGGCCTGGGCATGCTGGCCCCGTCCCAGGCCCTGGCCTCCTGGCGGGAGGAGTCGATCATGGCCACCAGCCTCGAGGACGGCCTCAACGCGGTACTCGGCGCCGCGGATTACGAGGAGAGCGACGAGATCCGCATCGACGCCCCGGAGGTAGCTGAGAACGGCGAGACGGTACCGATCACCATCGATACCTCGCTGCCGGACGTCGAGAGCATCACGGTCTACGTGCCGGAGAACAACGCGCCGGTCTCGGCGGTCTTCGAGCTCGGCGGCAAGACCAAGCCCAAGGTCTCGCAGCGGATCCAGATGGCCGACACCTCGGACGTCGTGGCGATCGCCAAGAGCAACGGCAAGCTCTACGGCACGAGCCGCCGCGTGCGGGTCACCATCGGCGGCTGCGGCGGCTGAGCTGCCGACCGGCGGCGTTCACGTCACACCCGCGAAAGATCACAAGGGAGCCAACCATGTCTTCGATTCGAGCACGCGCAACCCTGGTCGACGGAATGGCGGAGGTCCGCGCCCTGATCAGCCACCCGATGGACGCCCCCGACGAGGAGACGGGCGATGAGGGCCACTTCATCCAGGAGGTGATCGCCGAGATCAACGGCGAGAAGGTCCTCCACGCCCACTGGGGGCCGAGCATCTCGCCCAACCCACTGATCGAGTTCGAGACCGAGGCCGAGGCCGGCGACACCCTCAAGATCCGCTACACAGACAACCGCGGCGAGGGTGACAGCCACGAGATGGAGCTGGCCTGAAGCCCGACCGCGGGGCGCGGACGGTGATGCGGGGGGCGTCGGTCGCGACGCCCCCGCTGCCCATGCGCCGCCCCCTGCCTTACTGGATCTTGATGTAAGAGAAACCGCGGCGTTGCAGTTCCTCGAGCCGAGTAGCGCCGTAGTCGATCAGCTCGGCCTCCACCGCCAGGTCATCCGCCGCCAGGCCCGCCTCATCCATGGAGCTGGCGCAGACCTCCAGCTGCACGTCGTAGGTGTCGGCCAGCGAACGCAGCCGCTCGAGCAGCTCATCGCGTTCGGCCCGCTCGGCGTCATCGACCTCATAGGCGGTATCCGCCAGCCGGTCCTCGGTGACGTACTGCAGGCCGAACCCGTGCAGGACAATCCGCACATCGTAGTCGAGCAGCTGCCCCTCGTAGTGGCTGGCGGCGTTGTTGGCGTTGAAGATGGTGGAACTGACCCGTTGCGGCTCCTCCATATCCACGTGGAAGACCAACCGGGGCTCGGGGAATTCCTCCGCGGAGACCCCGCCCAGCGAGAACCCGAGTGCCACCAGGCCGGCGGCCAACACCCCCTGGCGGCCCCGTGAACGGCTCTGTACGGTCATGGTGATCCCTCCTGCGGGCCGACCCACCTACTGCGCTTCCTGCTCGAGCAGATCGGCAAGGTCCTCGGGCGTCAGGCGGAAGGAGAGCTCGCCCCCCGGGGTGGCCATGGTCGGTGTGCCGGGCACACCGATCTGCTGCGCCGTTTCCTGATGGCGATCCACCGGCGAGGCGTCGCAGGCCTCGGCCTCCGGCTGTTCACCGGATTTGGCCGACTCCAGCGCCTGGTGCCGATCCTCGCTACACCAGACCCGGTCCATCAGCTCCCGCGAGGCATCTGAGAGGGCGAAGGCGGCGTAGCGCACGCGGATACCCTGCTCCAGGTAATCATCCAGGTCGGCGTGGAGATCCTGACAGTGCGGGCAGGTCACGTCGGTGAAGACCGTGACGCTGTGCTGCGCCTCCCCCGCTTCGGGCTCGAAGATGATCAGATCCTCCTCCGGCATCGCCTCGAGGGTCTCGGCGATCTCCTCCGGCATGGCGCCGGAGGCGGCCATCGCCGCGCCCATACACCCCCCCAGCACCAGCCCCCGGACGGCGCCGCGGCCGGTCCGGGGGAACGGTGCCCGGGTTCTGGTCGGCTCCCTGCGCATGGCGTCCTCCCTCGCTAACCGAAGATGTCTCGGGTGATCGAGGCGTACCAGCCGGGGGCGTAGTCGGCCTCGCGCTTGCGGAACTCCCGCGAGGCGCCCTCGGGACTCAGGCCACCGGCCCCCTCCACCGAGCGCATCGCACCGTCCCGGTACTCGTAGACCGCTGCGACGGTTACACCCCAGTCCGGCGCGGCCAGGCTGTAGCAGGTATTCACCGTGGGGAAGCTGGGCACCTCGTGGCCGCGCAACTCACTGACGATGCTCGCCGCCACCAGCTTGGCCTGGTTGTTGGCGGCGTGGCCCGACTTGGGCATGTCGCCGGCGACGGCGGCGTCCCCGACCACGTAGACGTCGTCGTGACGGGTCGAGCGGAAGGTACGCTGGTCCACCGGGCACCAGCCGTCGTCGTCGGTCAGCCCGGCCCGCTCGGCGATGGCGCCAGCCTTCTGCGGCGGGATCACGTTGAGCACGTCGGCGCGGTGCTCGGCACCACCGCCATCGGTGAAGACCTTGCGATCACGCACCGAAATCCGGTCCGGCTTGCCGCCGTCCGCGGCCGGCACCCACTCGATCATATCGCCGTAGAGTTCCTCCCACGCCTCCTCGAACAGCCCCTGTTTGGAGAAGCTGTCCTTCGGATCCAGGGCGAGGACCTTGGCCCGCGGCTTGTGCTGCTTGAGGTAGTGGGCGATCAGACTCATGCGCTCATACGGCCCCGGGGGGCAGCGATACGGCCCGTCCGGCGGGCAGATGACCACGGTACCGCCGTCGTCCATGGCCTCGATCTGGCCGCGGAGGATGGAGTACTGCGCCCCGCCCCACCAGGCGTGGGGGACAGCAATGGTGTCGTCGCCGTCCATCCCCTCGACCCGGTCCCAGTCGAAGGCGATGCCCGGCGCCACCACCAGCCGGTCGTAGGCGATGGGGCCGTTCTCGGCGGTCTCCACCCGGTGACCATCCAGGTCAATGTCCCGGGCCCGATCGTGGATAACCTGGATGCCGTACTCGTCGCGCAGGGTGTGGTAGCCGTGGCGAAGGGTACGCAGCTCGCGGAAGCCACCCAGATACCAGTTGCCGGCGTAGCAGGTGTAGTAGCTCTCGTTGGGTTCGATGAGGGTCACCTCCAGCTCCGGCGCGTGGTGCTTGAGGTAGCGCGCGGCGGTGGCACCGCCCGAGCCGCCGCCGACCACCACCACGCGCCCCTCGACCCGGCCATTGACTTCCGGTTCTCTGGGGGCGCAGCCGGCCAGACCCAGTCCGGCACCCGCGGTCCCGAGACCCGCGAGGCGGATGAAATCCCTTCGCGTAAGACGTTTGCTCATGCCTGCCCTTCCCTTATTGATCCATCTCGGCGATATAGGCAGCCGCCGCGCGCAGCTGCTCATCGGTGTAGCCGGTGGCGTGCCGGTCCATGACCGTGGGGTCGCCCCGTCCCTCGCGGAACTCCTTCATCACCTCGACCAGGGCCTCCTCGTCCCAGCCGGCCAGTGGCGGCATGCTCTCCGCACCCTGTCCGCCGGGGCCGTGGCAGGCCAGGCAGCTGTTGGCGATCATCTCGCCCTCGGAGATCGCACCGTCACCGGCCGCTGCCGTGCTCCCCCCGAGCACCAGCCCCAGGGTGACGGCACCGCCGAGCAGTGCCCTGCGCGCTGATTGCTGCATGGATCCCCTCCTCCTTCTCACATGGTCGGGGGCGGCCACGGCCGCCCCGCTCAGAACGTGGCCCCAAAGTCGTACCGGGCGCCGACGGCATAGGTGGTCAGGTAATCATCCTCAGCATCACCGACCTGACCGATCCCCTCGTCGAAGGCCTGGTGCTGCACACCAGCGTAGACACGGAAATCCGCGTGGGGCCGGTGGACCAGCGCGCCGGTGACCGTGTCGACGTCCTCGTCGTCGGCGTCCGCATCGGCATGCCCCAGGGCCAGCACCCAGGTATTGTGCCCCTGTTCGTAGGTGCCGATCAGCGCGTGGTGGTCCACGGCGTCGGTGAAACGAGCCTCTCCCCCACCGACGCGATTCGACGGATCGTCCACCAAATTGTCGATCCGGCCAGTACCTGCCGGACCGCGGACAATCTCCACCGATTCGTACTGGTAGGCCAGGGAGAAACGCTCCGGCGCCCAACGCGCCCCCGCTTTCCAGTTGGTATCGCCGTCACCCACCTCGTCTACACCCGTGAACGGCTCGTCGAGGTGCACCACCGCAGCGATGAACTGCCAGTCGGGCAGGCCGGTGTAGTCCGCACCGAGGATGACATCGCCCTGCTGCAGATCCGAATCAAAATCATCATCGGGATCATCAGTGGTACGCACTTGGTTATCGTCCTCCACCCCGATCTGGGCATGCAGCTGCAATCCGGCCAACTCCGGACTGACGTACTGGATCGCCCGATTAACGTAGTCGTTCTGGCCAAACGACCCGCCGGCCATTCCCCCGGTGCGCCGCTGCTGCAGTTCGGTGGTCACCAGCGGATCCCAGCGGACGCCACCGAGAATCTTATAAGCCCCGTGAAGCAACCCGACCGCCACCTCACCGTAAGGACCGTCCACTCCAAGGAAACTAATCCGCCTACTCGACTCGGGTTCTCCCAAGTGCGTTTCGGCACCCCACTCCAGCTGGCCGATGACCCGCCAGTCCCCATCCAGGGGCTGGATCCCGGAAATCCCCCAGCGGGTTCGGCCCTGGTCGGTGAGCTTGGTCACGTCGGCGGCATGTTCGTAGTCGAAGTGATTCAGCCCCGCATGAATCTGTCCAAACAGGGTCAACTCACCGGCCTGCGCCACCCACGGCGCGCCAGCGAAACCCAGCAGTCCTGCCACCGCCGCCACGGTTCGTGTTCTGCTCATGCTGCCTGCCTCCGGTGCCTGATGGGGTTCCGGGCCGGAGACCGCGCCGCGTCCGCGCAGGACCTTCGCCGTCTCGCCAGCCCGCTCTCGCACCGGCCAGCCTGTTGCAACCCCACAGAGGCCACAATCGCCCAGTTGGGCAGCCCGGCCTGCCCGATGGGGATAGGGCTGTGAACGACAGCTCACCCTAAAAAGGGTATTCGCACCTCCACCCCCGCCCGCTAGCCTGCCAACACAGGCTACCCAGCCCACGATGTGACCAGAAATGGCCAATCGGACAATCCATATTCCGGATTTCAAGGAGGGGGTTCCATGAAAGCGCGCAGCCCGACACGCTCGGCACGAATCGCAGCCACCCTGGGGCTTTGCACCGGCGCGGCAGCCATCGGCCTGCTGGCCGTCCACGGCGCCGACGCCGGAGAGCAGGAGCGCAGCATCGAGCCGCGCCCGGCCCCCGACGGCATGGATCACCACACCAGCGAGACCTGGGAATCCCTTGCCACCGAACCGTCCGAGGGCCGGATCGTGGAAGAGGACGGCGAGACGCGACAGATCCGCTACGAGTTCGGCGGCTTCCCGGGCGAGGAGAACGAGGACTTCGGCGACTGGCCGACCCACTCCTACGCCGACGACACCGAATACCCGGAGCCGCAGGAGGCGGAGATCCCCGACGACCTTGAGGGTGATCCCGAACGTGGCCGCGAGCTCTTCGCCAAGGACGAGCTCGGCCCCTGCTCGGCCTGTCACCTGGTTCCCGAGGCGGGGATCGATTCGCCGGGTAATGTGGGCACCGACCTGCGCACCGTCGGCGAGTGGGCCGCGGACAAGGAGTGGCTCTATCAGGTGATCTACGATCCCCGGGTCTTTTACGGCGAGGACAGCCCCATGCCCCCCTTCGGCCTCAACGGCATGTGGTCCGAAGAGCAGATCATCGACGTGGTCGCCTATCTGATGACCCTCGAGAGCGACGAGGACGGCGAGCCGATCACTCCGGAGGGGGTGGATCGGCACTGGGATCCGAACACTCGTCCCCCGCTGCAACCCGCGGGCGACCACCTGGACCCATTCGACAACCCGGCGCTGATGGAGGCCGAGCAGGTCGCGGTGCCACTGTGGGACGAACCGGGTCCCAACGGCGAGTCCTGCGCCAGCTGCCACGGTGATCTGGAGCCGGCGGACGAGCGGCGTCCGGTCGGCGTCATCGAGGACCTGGAGGGCGTGGCCGCCGAGTACCCGAAGTGGTTCGATGAGTACGACCGGATGATGTCCATCGAGGACTTCCTGGCGGTGCACGCCAAGGAGGAGCAGGACATGGAACTGCCCACGCAATCCCAGGAAAACCTCTACATGTCGATCTTGGTACACAGCCAGTCCAACGGCATGGCCTACGACCTGGATGACGAGGATCCCAACGTCCAGGCGGCCATCGAGCGGGGCGAGGAACTCTTCCACCGCCCGGTGGGGCAGCGGGCCCACGCCTGCGCCAATTGCCATACCGACCGCGGCGGCGGCGATAAGTGGCTCAGCGGCCGAAAGCTGGCCAACATCGAGGCCGACGACACCATCATGACCAATCATCCCTACTGGCGCACGGCACAGAGCCGGGTGTGGGACCTGCGCACCCGCTTCCAGTGGTGCATGACACCGGTGGGTACCAACTACCTGCCGGGAGACGCGCCGGAGTACGCGGACCTGGAGACCTACATCATCTCCGAACAGCAGGGCGAGGAGGTGCTGGTCCCGCGCTACGCCCACTGACCGGCGCCCACCACCCTGGCGGCCCGCCACGGCCGCGGCCCCGAACATCGGGCCGCGGCCGTGTTGCGACCGGAGCCGCAAACAACGCCCCCGCCGGCGCGCGGGCCGATCAGGCCCGGGCTGGATGCTCACCCCCCGCACCGACCCCGAGATTGCCCAACAACCCACCAATGACCGGACGCAGATCGGCGACCATCTCGGGCCCCTCGACCTCGGTCAACCGCCCGTGTAACCACAGATCCCGCGGCCGGTCACTGGCGTCACACCCGCGCTGGCCGAGCAGGTTGTAGGCCGGGAAGCCCGGATCCTCGCCGGCGTAGGCGATGCGCGCGTACTCGTTGAGGCGCTCGCCGGCGCGGACCAGGAACGCCTGCCCCGCATCGGGGTTGCTGGCGTTATCGCGGATGCCGTCGGCCAGACGCTTGACCATCGCCTCGACCAGCCGGCGGCGCGACTCGTCGTCCAGCCCCCGTAACCACGCCAGCCGGTCGGTGTACTGCACGGCGAAGAGCAGTAGCTCCTCCACCAGGGCCAGATGCCCCCCGGTGCGATCGGTGATCGGGCCATCCTCGGAGAGGGTGCGCACCGCCGCGGTGGCGGCACGCCAGGCACGGATCGACGCCGCGGCACCCACCTCCTCGGGCTGCTGCTCATCGCGGGGACGGAACCAGTGGGTCTTGGTACGCATGCTCAGGTCACCGCCTTGTGGGGAATGAACAGCCCGCAGCCCCAGCAGCGGCCGGGACCCAGACCGCGGGCCTGGAGCCTGCGCCCGGCCTGGGACCCCATGCCGTCGACCAGCAGGCTGCGCGTAGCCACGGGCCCGTCTGGCGTCATGAGGGTCTCCTGGCGGCCGCAGAGCAGGCGCTTGGGGTGGATATCCATCTCGGCGAGCTCCTCACGCGCCGCCGCCAGCAGTGCAGTCTCCTCCACTGCGCCGCGCTGTGGCCCCAGAACCCGATGGGCGTAGACGGTAGCCGCGGCGGGGATCTCAAAGTTCTGGGCCTGCCCCAGCGCGAGGATCTCGCCGGCGACATCCAGCGTCGTCCCGGTCAGCCCGGCCACGGCCCCGGCGTGCTCGCGGGGCACGCGCAGCACCAGGCGGCTGCGCCGCGGCAAGAGGATCGGTTGATCCGGCGTGCGCCACCAACCGTGGCCGCTGGCAGGCAGGTGGGTGATGCGCACCCCCACCTCGTCGGGATCGAGCTGCGGCACCAGGCGCTGGGCCAGGGCATCCGCCAGGGGCGCGGCGTAGGCCTCGGGCAGTGCGCGACCGCTCAGCGCGAAGGCCACGTCCACCGCCTCAGCGGTCTCCTGTGCCTGCTCCTGCTCGGTTTCCCAGTACACCGCGGCCTCCACACCGTTCGGGCTGACCCGAGTACAACCGCGCACCGAGCAGCGCTCTATATCCCGAAAGGGATACGCCGTATTCCTATTCAGCTCCTTGAATGGATATTCCCTCGCCCCGGCCCTCTGGCTAGCTTGGTCACCAACCGAGACCGGGCCGCCTCCCGCGGCCCTGAGATCCGTCAGCCGCAGGCGAGGTGAGGATCAGCGCCATGACCGACAAGACGTACAACACCCCGAAACTCGACGAGCTGGAGAGCGGCCCGTGGCCGAGTTTCGTCACCGGGCTCAAGCGCCTGGCCGAGGACAAGCCCATGATCGCCGGCGTGCTCGGGCAGCTGGAGCACTCCTACACCGACCGCAAGGGGTACTGGAAGGGCGGCACCATCGGCGTCTATGGGTACGGCGGCGGCATCATTCCCCGCTTCACCGAGCTCAAGGACGAAGACGGCAACCCGATCTACCCGGAGGCCCAGGAGTTCCACACCATGCGCTTCATCCCGCCGGCCGGGATGCACTACTCCACGGAACTGCTACGCGACATCTGCGACATCTGGGAGAAGCACGGTTCGGGGCTGATCGCCCTGCACGGACAGACCGGCGACATCATGCTCCAGGGCATCACCGCGGACAACGTCCAGGCCTGCTTCGATGAGCTCAACGCCTACGGCCTCGATCTCGGCGGCGCCGGGCCGGCGGTGCGCACCGGCATGTCCTGCGTCGGCGCCGCCCGCTGCGAGCACTCGTGCTGCAACGAGCAGAAGATCCACCGCCTACTCGTCAACAACTTCCTCGACGACATGCACCGGCCCAGCCTGCCGTACAAGTTCAAGTTCAAGGTCTCGGGCTGCGCCAACGACTGCATGAACAGCATCGAGCGCTCGGACTTCGCGGTCATCGGCACCTGGCGCGACGACATCCAGGTGGATCAGGCCGAAGTCCAGGCCTTTGTCGAGACCAAGGGCCGCAAGCACACCATCGACAACGTGGTCAGCCGCTGCCCTTCCGGCTCCCTGAGCCTGAACGACGACAACACCCTGGAGATCGACAACGCCAGCTGCGTGCGCTGCATGCACTGCATCAACGTCATGACGCGGGCCCTGGCGCCGGGACAGGACCGGGGCGTCACCATCCTCGTCGGGGGCAAGCGCACCCTGCGCATCGGCGACCTCTTCGGCACGGTAGTGGTGCCCTTCCTGCCCCTGCGCAGCGACGCCGACTACCAGCGCATCCTCGAGATCGCCCAGGAGATCGTCGACTTCTTCGCCGAGAACGCCCTCGAGCACGAGCGGGTCGGCGAGATGATCGAGCGCATCGGCTTGGTCAACTTCCTCGAGGCGGTGGGCCTGGAGGTCGACCCGAACATGATCCACGAGCCGCGCTCGATCTCCTACGTCCGCACCGACGACTGGGACGAAGAGGCCGAGAAGTGGTACCGGCGCCAGCACATGCAGTCCGAGCAAGCCTCGTGAGGCACGCGTCAACGCCCCGGGCGCTCAGCAGCGGAGGAAGAGCGAATCATGGCTGAAGCAAGCACCACCAACCAACCGCGGTCCCCCGTCGAGAGCGGGACCCCGGATCCGTTCCCGCACATGCACGCCACGCTGCGCCGCAACTTCGGGCTGTGGCGCCACCACGACCGGCCGCAGCCGGGCGTGCTCCACCACGTCTCGGAGACCGGCGAGGAGGTCTGGACGGTGCGCGCCGGCACCCAGCGGCAGATGGACCTGGCCACGGTGCGTAAGCTCTGCGACATCGCCGACGAATACGCCGACGGCTACCTGCGCTTCACCATCCGCTCCAACGCCGAGATCACCGTCGACCGCGAAGAGAAGGTCCAGCCGCTGATCGACGCCCTACGCGGCGCCGGTTTCCCGGTGGGCGGCACCGGCCCGTCGGTGACCATGATCTCGCACACCCAGGGCTGGCTACACTGCGACATCCCCGCCACCGACGCCTCCGGCGTGGTCAAGGCGCTCATGGACGAACTGCACCAGGAGTTCGTCCGCGAGGAGATGCCCAACCGCGTGCACATCACCACCTCGTGCTGCCAGATCAACTGCGGCGGCCAGGGCGATATCGCCATCAACATCCAGCACACCAAGCCGCCGAAGATCCAGCACGACCTGGTCGGACAGGTCTGCGAGCGCCCCTCGGTGGTGGCCCGCTGCCCGGTGGCCGCCATCCGCCCGGCGGTGGTCGACGGCAAACCCTCGCTGGAGGTGGACGAGAGCAAGTGCGTCGCCTGCGGCGCCTGCTACCCGCCCTGCCCGCCGATGCAGATCAACGACCCGGAGCACTCGCGCCTGGCTATCTGGGTGGGCGGCAACCACTCCAACGCCCGCGGCGTGCCGACGTTCCACAAGCTGGTGGTGGCCGGCCTGCCCAACAACCCGCCGCGCTGGCCCGAGGTCGCCGAGCACGTGAAGAAGATCCTCTACACCTACCGCGACAACGCTCGGGACTACGAACGCGTCGGCGAGTGGATCGAGCGCATTGGCTGGAAGCGCTTCTTCGAGCTCACCGGCCTGCCCTTCACCAAGCACCACATCGAGAACTGGCAGGGCTCGCGGCACAAGCTCAACGCCTCGGCCCATCTGCGCTTCTAGGCAAGGAGGACCCATGCAATTCGGAATCCTGGTCAACGAGGGGCCGTACCAGCACCAGGCATCGGACAGCGCCTACCAGTTCGCCGTCGCAGCCTTGGAACAGGGCCACGAGGTGCCCCGCGTCTTTTTCTACATGGACGGGGTGCACAACGCCAACCGGCTCCAGGAGCCGCAGCAGGACGACCGCAACATGGTCCGACGCTGGTCCGAGCTCGCCGAGCGCCATCACACCGATCTGGTGGTCTGCGTCGCTGCCGCCCTGCGTCGCGGCATCAAGGACGAGATCCTGGCCCCGGGCTTCCGCATCTCCGGGCTCGGTCAACTGGTCGAGGTGGGCATCCAGGCGGACCGGCTGGTGACCTTCGGCGACTAGCGACGCCGGCGCAGGCAATTCGACAGGAGGCGAGACCGTGAGCGAGGCAATGGATCTGGAACAGGAAGGCGATATCAAGCGGTTCATGTTCATTAACCGCAAGGCGCCGCACGGGAGCATCTACGCCCTGGAGGCACTGGAGGTCGTGCTGATCGCCGCCGCCTTCGACCAGGACGTCAGCCTGGCGTTCCTGGACGACGGGGTCTTCCAGCTGCGCCAGGGGCAGAACGCGAAGGCCATCGACATGAAGAACTTCGCACCCACCTTCCGCGCCCTGGAGGACTACGACATCGAGAAGCTTTACGTCGAGCGCGAGTCCCTCGACGAGCGAGGGCTCACGGAAGCGGACCTGATCGTCCCCGTCGAAGTCGTCGATCGGGCGCGCATGGGCGCGCTGATGGCCGACCAGGATGTCGTGCTGTCGTTCTAGGAGGAATCGTCGTGCTGCACACCGTCAACAAATCCCCCTGGCAGACCCCCAACCTCGACGCCTGCCTGGCCCATCTCGGCAACGAGCGTCTGCTGCTGATCGAGGACGGGGTCTACGCCGCCGTGGCACGCAGTGACGCGGCCGGCAAGCTCGACACCCCGGCCCGCGACGGGCGGGTCTACGTCCTCGGCCCCGATCTGGAGGCCCGCGGCATCGACCCCGAGCAGATCGCCGAGGGTATCGAGGTGGTCGATTACACCGGCTTCGTGCAACTGGTTGCCGAGCACGGGCCGCACCAGGCCTGGCTCTGAGCACCGGAGGCAAGGCCGCACCGGCTCCACGAGAAGAGAGACGACCGCAGAAGAGGAGAGCGAACCATGGCAATCCAGGTCAACGGCACCACCATCCCCACCGACGAGGAAGGCTACATCGAGGACCTGAGCCTCTGGAGCCCCGAGGTGGCCGAGATCATGGCGCAGGAAGATGGCCAGGAGCTGACCGAGCAGCACTGGGAGGTCATCAACTTCCTGCGCGAGTACTACGACGAGTACCAGATCGCACCAGCGGTGCGGGTGCTGACCAAGCAGATCGGCAAGCGCCTGGGCCCGGAGAAGGGCAACAGCAAATACCTCTACGAACTCTTCCCTTACGGCCCGGCCAAGCAGGCCTGCCGCTACGCCGGCCTGCCCAAGCCCACCGGCTGCGTCTAGGCCCACGGCAACAGCGCCGCCCCGGGGAGCGACAGGGAGAGCGAGTACCGTGCTGACAGCAACCTTTGCCGTGCTGTTCTACACAGCCACCGTGGTGCTGGTGCTCGGCCTGGCGGCGCGGGTCTACCTCTACGCCCGCACGCCAGCGCCGCTGCGCATCCCCACCACGCCCGCCCCGACTTCCCGGGGCGGCGCCGCCCTATGCGTGACCGGCGAGGTGGTGGCCTTCCGCAGCCTCTTCCGCGGCGAGAAGCTGCTCTGGCTGCTCAGCTGGGCCTTCCACGTGGCCCTGCTGCTGGTCATCCTGCGCCACCTGCGCTACTTCCTCGATCCGGTGCCGCAATGGCTGGTCTGGATCCAGCCGCTCGGGCTGTATGCCGCCTACGTACTCGCGGCAGCCCTGATCGGCCTGTGGCTGCGGCGCCTGTGGATCGAGCGGGTGCGCCACATCAGCACCCCCTCCGATCACGCCGCCTTGGCCCTGTTGCTGGCCATCGGCTTCACCGGGCTGGGCCTGCAGCACTTCCAGCCCACCGATATCGTGGCGGTGAAGGCGTTCTTCATCGGACTGATGCAGTTCAGCTGGCAGCCGCTGCCCGCCGAACCGCTCCTGCTCCTCCACCTGGCGCTGGTCGCCCTACTGATGATGGTCTTCCCGTTCAGCAAGCTGCTGCACGCCGCCGGGGTGTTCTTCAGCCCCACCCGCAATCAGCCGGACAACCCGCGGGAGCGCCGGCATACCGCCCCGTGGGCACGCGCCCTGGAGCAGGAAGCCACCCACCAACCGCACGAGTGAGGATGCCGTGAGCCAGGATCCCTTCCAAGTGCCGCCCCTTGCCGCGGACCCCGAGGCCAACGGCCCGCCGCGCATGGAGAACGAGGCGACCGGGCACGTGCGCCCGCACCCGGCAAGCAGCGATCACCAGGAGGCGCTCGGCTTCCCGGGCGAGATCCCGGAGGACTGGCAGGAGCGCGCCCTGGCGCGCATGGAGAGCCTGCTCGAGCGCAACCGCTCGCTGCGCGTCTACATGGACGCCTGCGTGCGCTGCGGTGCCTGCACCGACAAATGCCACTTCTACCTGGGCACCACCGATCCGCGGAATATGCCAGTGGCACGCCAGGACCTGATGCGCGATGTCTACCGCCGCCACTTCACGGCGGCCGGCCGCAACTTCCCGGGTCTGGTCCGCGGCCGCGAGCTCACCCGCGAGGTCATGGAGGCGTGGTTCACCTACTTCCATCAGTGCTCGCAGTGCCGGCGCTGCTCGGTCTTCTGCCCCTACGGCATCGACACCGCGGAGATCTCCATGGCGGCCCGGGAGATCCTCGACGCCGCCGGCTTCGGCCAGAAGTACACCAACGAGATCATCGGCAAGGTCCACAAGGTCGGCAACAACCTCGGCCTCCCCGGCCCAGCCCTCGAGGACACCCTCGAGGGCCTGGAGGAGGATCTCAAGGACGACACCGGTCACGACATCCGCATCCCGCTCGATCAGGAGGGCGCGGACATCCTCCTGGTCACACCGTCGGCGGACTTCTTCGCCGAGCCCCACGTCGACGGCCTGATGGGCTACGCGAAGGTCCTTCACCAGGCCGGCCTCTCCTGGACGCTGAGTTCCTACGCCTCGGAGGCGGCCAACTTCGGCATGTTCATCGGCAGCTACGAGCAGATGAAGCAGATCGCCGAGCGCATCCGCAAGGCCGCCGTGGACCTGGGTGTCAAACGCATCGTGGTCGGCGAGTGCGGCCACGCCTGGCGCGTTGCGTACAGCTTCTGGAACACCCTGGCTGGCATCGGCCGCGGGGCGGATGCCGACGACACCTACGCGCGGGCGCTGCAGCGCCAGCTCGATCCGCGCTACCCGGTACCGCAGCACATCTGCGAGCTGACCCAGGACCTGGTAGACAGCGGCGCCATCCGCCTCGACCCGGAGGCCAACAGCCACTACGGCGGCGTCACCTTCCACGACTCCTGCAACGTCGCCCGGGCCTCCCGCATGGGTCAGCGCCCCGGGGGGCAGCTGGAGATCCCCCGCCGTCTGCTGCGCGCCAGCGTGCACAACTTCCGGGACATGGCCGACGCCACCATCGGCGACGAGACCTTCTGCTGCGGCGGCGGGGGCGGGCTGCTCACCGATGAACTCATGGAGCTGCGCGTCAAGGGCGCGCAGCCCCGCGTCTCCGCACTGCGCGAGACCATGGACGAGCACGGGGTCGACCGCATGGTGGCCATCTGCGCCATCTGCAAGGCCCAGTTCAGCAAGGTCCTGCCGTATTACGACATCCCGCGCGAGACCGTCATCAGCCTCCACGAGGTGGTGGGCAACGCGGTGCGGCTGGACCGCAGCGAGGCTTAAGCCGGCGCTGGGCCCGCGGGCCCCGGCCGAATAACGAGGGAGAGAGTCATGGCGACCCACGCGGAAGAGATCCCCTTTACGTTCCGTCGCTACCGCGACGGCGACGACCGGCAGCGCGCCTGGCGCGAGCAGATCTTCAAGGCGGACACGTCCCATAAATGCCCGACGTACGTCCACCGCACACCGCCGTGCCAGGCCAACTGCCCGGCCGGCGAAGAGATCCGCGGCTGGCTGCACGCCGCCCGCGGCCTGGAGAAACCCGCCGAAGGCGAGGCCTGGCAGGCGCTCGCCTTCCGCCGCCTGGCCGCCGCCAACCCCTTCCCCGCGGTGATGGGGCGCGTCTGCCCCGCGCCCTGCCAGCAGGGTTGCAACCGGCGGGTCGTCGACGACCACATCGCCATCAACGCCATCGAGCACACGATCGGCGACTACGCCCGCGATCACGGCCTGGACCTCGGCGAGCCCGGAGCGGACACCGGGCACCACGTGGCCGTCATTGGCGGTGGCCCGGCAGGGCTGTCCGCCGCCTACCAGCTGCGCAAGCGCGGCCACCGCTGCACCCTGTTCGAGGCGCAGCCAGAGCTCGGCGGCATGATGCGCTACGGGATCCCCGGCTACCGCGTTCCGCGCGAGGTCGTCGACACCGAGATCCAGCGCATCCTCGACCTCGGCGTCAACGTCCGCACCGGCTACCGGGTCGGCGAGCAGGTCACCCTTGAACAGCTCGAAAGCAACTACGACGCCGTACTCTGGGCCGTGGGCACCCACGAGGGGCGTCCCCTGCCGGTAGACGGCTGGGACGAGGCGTCCAACTGCCTGACCGGCGTCGAGTTCCTGCGCGCCTTCAACGAGGGCCGTCTAGGTGCGGTCAGCGACCGGATCCTGGTCATCGGCGGCGGCGACACCTCCATCGATGTGGCCTCCGTGGCCCGGCGCCTGGGCTACAGTGCCGAGCTGCCCGACGAGGACCGGCCGGAGCACGCCGTGCTCGGTTACACCGCCCACGACGCCGCCAACCTGGCGATCCGCGAGGGAGCGGAGGTGGTTCTCACCTCCCTGTTTCCCCGTGAGGAGATGGCCGCCTCGGAGCAGGAGATCGAGGACGCGCTGCGCGAGGGGGTGACCATCCGCGACGGGGTGATGCCCCTGGCCGTCGAGCGCGACGCCGACGGCCGCGCCTGCGCGGTGCGCTTCGCCGAGTGCCGCATGGAGGGCAACACCCCGCACCCGATCGAAGGCACGGAGTTCCGGGTCGAAACCGACCTGGTCATCGCCGCCATCGGCCAGCGGGGCAACCTCGAGGGGCTCGAGGCGCTGGATAACGGCCACGGATTCATGGATGCGGACCAGTCCTACCAGCTCAGCGGCCGTCCGGGCCACTTCGTCGCCGGCGACATCATCCAGCCGCACCTGCTGACCACAGCCATCGGCCAGGCGGCCACGGCAGTGCAGGGCATCGACGCCTACCTCCAGGGCCGCGAGCCGTCCCGGCCGCCCAAGGTCAATGCCCACCATTTCCGACTGCTCGACGCGCTGCGGCGGGCAGGCCGCGAACCCGAACCCTATGAGCCGGCAGCGGTGCGCGGCACCGATACGAGCGGCTTCGCCATCCACAACTTCGAGGACCGCGCCACCCACGAGGTGATTCGCCACGACCGGCTCTACCTCGGCCACTTCACCCCCGGGGAACGCCCCGAGCGCGAACGCCGAGCCATCGACCCGGAAGGCGTGATCGGCGACTTCAGCGAACGCATCCAGCCGCTGCCCGCCGAGACGGCCGTTGGCGAGGCTCGCCGGTGCATGAGCTGTGGGCTCTGCTTCGAGTGCGACAACTGCCTCGTCTACTGCCCACAGACCGCCGTGCAGCGCGTGCCCAAAACTGAGCGGGCCATCGGCCGCTACGTGCAGACCGACTACAGCCGCTGCGTGGGCTGCCACATCTGCCGAGACGTCTGCCCCACGGGGTACATCGAGATGGGCTTGGGCGAGTAGGGGGAACCGGCCATGCGGCGGAGACATCGACTGGCGTGGATCGGCTCCGGGGCCGCACTGGTGCTGGTGGCCACCGGCCTTGCCCTGGCCATCGGCGGCCTGCCCGGCAACGGTGGCGAGCCGTCAGCCCTCGCCGACCGTCCCGAGCCCCGGGGCGACGCTTGCATCCACGACGATGCCGGCACCATGCGCCGCGAGCACATTGACCTGCTCCGGGCGCACAAGGATGAGTCAGTGCGCGAGGGCCGGCGAGACGCCGACAAGAGCCTGCAGGGGTGCGTGAACTGCCACACCACCCCTGCCGAGCAGCAGGCGCAGGGCGTCCCGGAGATGGCCTTCTGCACCAGCTGCCACGAGTACACCGCCGTGGAGATGGCGTGCTTCCAATGCCACAGCAGCGACGACACGGAGGGGCACGATGAGCGATAGGGATCCGGGCGGCATCAGCCGCCGGCGGCTGCTCGGCAGCGCCGCGGCGCTTGCCGGCGCCGCGCTCGCCCCCGGGCTTTTCCTAGTCCAGGCACACCCGGATGGCGGGGCCGATGCCGGGGCCCGCTGGGGACTGCTGGTGGATACCAACCGCTGCCGCCGGGATTGCCGGGCCTGCGTGGACGCCTGCCGCGAGGAGAACGGCTGGCCCGCCGCCGACAACGCGGGCGGCGACATCCACTGGATCCGCAAGGTGGACCTGCAGCCGGCCGAGGCAGACGGTCCCGGCCACTCTGCGCCGGTGATGTGCCAGCACTGCGCCGAACCGCCCTGCGTCAGTGTCTGCCCCACACGGGCCTCGTTCCGGCGCGCCGACGGCATCGTGTTGGTCGACAAGCATCGCTGCATCGGCTGTCGCTACTGCATGGTGGCCTGCCCCTTCCACGCCCGCGCCTTCGTCCATGCGCCGGTCGACGAACGCTCGCCCAACCACCCACGGGGCAAGGGTACCGTGGAGTCATGCACCCTCTGCGTCCACCGCATCGACCGGGGCGAGGCCCCGGCCTGCGTGGCACGCTGCGCCGAGGCGGGGCACGCGGCCCTCGTCTTCGGCGATCTCAACGACCCCGACAGCGAGATACGCCACGCCCTGCGCGAGCGCAGCGCCGAATCTCTGCGGCCGGACCTGGCGCTGGATGCCGGCGTGCGCTACCACGGACTGTCCTGAGGGAGCATCAGTCATGGCGACACGGATTCGCTATCAACACCTGGGCACGCGCTACCCACTGCGCTGGGCTGCCGCCATGGCTGGCGCCGGCGTGCTGGCGCTGATCGGGGCGGCAACAGGCCTCTATCTCATCGTGGCCGGCCACCACCTGACCGGCATGGGCCAGCAGGTGGTCTGGGGGTGGCCACACGTCGTCGCCATCGGCCTGATCCTCGCCGGCGCCGGGGCCTTCGCCTTGGCGGCACTGGCCCCCGGCGCCCTGGGGCAATCCGGCGAGCCGTGGGCCCGCCTGGGCACGGCGTCCGCGGCGGCACTGCTGGTCGGCGGGCTGGCGGTCCTCAGCCTGGATCTGGGCAGCCCGCAGCGCATCCTTCCGCCGCTGGAACTCAACCTGATGTCGAGCTTCAGCCGCAACCTCTTCCTGTACACGGCGTTTCTGGCCGTCGCCCTGCTCTACCTGGCCACCCTGATCGAGCCGCACATGCGTCGCTACACGGTGACCGCCGGCGCCCTGGCCGCGGTGGTAGCGGTCCTGCTGGCGCTGAACGTCGGCTCGATCTTCGCCATGCTCGCCGCCCGTCCGGTCTACGGCGGCGCCATCATGATGCCGCTTTTCCTCGCCGCCGCACTCACCCTGGGCACGGCGGCCCTCTCCCTGATCTGGCTGGCGGTGCTGCGCGCCCAGGGCCAGGCGCCGCCGCCCCGGGCCACGGAGCGGCTCGGCAGCATCCTGCTCGTCGCACTGCTGGCCCTGGCCACCCTGCTGGCGCTGCACTTCGTGACCCTTGCCTACCAGCCGGGCCATAGGGACATTGCCCGTTTCCTCCTCGTCGACGGCGGCGTCTACCCGATCGTGTTCTGGCTCGGGGCAGTCGCCGTCGGCATCATCACGCCCACTCTCCTCCTGCTGCGGAAGGCGGCCCGCGCTCGTGGTCAGGCCCTCGCCTGGGCCTCGGGGGTTGCCCTGATCGGCGGGTTCGCCCATCTTTTCGTGATGATCGTCGGTGCCCAGGCCTTTCCGCTGCAGATCTTTCCGGGGCGCGAGGTCCAGGGCGCCGTCTTCGACGGGGAGGCTGCCTCCTACCTCCCCAGCGCCTGGGAGGCCCTGCTGAGCTTGGCCGGCCCCGGGCTGGCCCTGCTCATCCTCCTGCTGGCGCTGCGCGCGCTGCCCCTGGCAGCGGTGCACCCCCCGGAGGAGCGAACGGCGGCGGAAGACCCGCCAGCAGCCGACTCCGAAACCCGGGCAAACGCCGAGCCGGGCCAGTGACCCGCGGCATGACCGGACACCCAGCCAGGCTCTACCTCTCGGCCCTGCACAAGGGCTCCGGCAAGACCTCCCTGAGCGTCGGCCTGGCCGCAGCCCTGATCCGCCAGGGGGTCGGGGTGCGACCCTACAAGCGCGGGCCGGACTATATCGACCCCGGCTGGCTGACGCTGGCCAGCGGCCACCCGTGCCGCAACCTCGACCACCACACCATGGCGCGCGACGAGATCCGCGCCGAGGTGGCCGGGGCCGGCGACAGCCTGGCGCTGATCGAGGGCAACAAGGGCCTGCACGATGGCGTCGACCCCGGCGGCCGGGACAGCAACGCCGCACTGGCCGCAGAGCTGCAGGCACCGATCGTGCTCATCGTCGACACCCGGGGCATGACCCGCGGGATCGCCCCCACGGTCCTCGGCCACGCCGGCTTCGACCCGCAGGCCCCGGTCGCCGGGGTGATCCTCAACCGCGTCGGCGGCTCCCGCCACGAACGCAAGCTACGCCAGGCCCTGGAGACCTACACCGATCTGCCCGTGTTCGGGGCCGTTCCCGACGACCGCACGCTGCACATCGACGCCCCGTATCTGGGGCTGATCCCGGCGGCGGAGCAGGCGCAGGCCCAGCGGGTGATCGATCGCTGGGCCGACCGGGCCGAGACGCACCTCGATCTTGACGGCCTACAGGCTCTGGCGGCGACGGCCCCGCCACTACCAGCCCCAGCCCGACCCGCGGCCCTGGGGCGGGCGGCGGATGTGGACATCGGGATCGCCCACGACCGGGCGTTCAACTTCTACTACCCCGGGGACCTGGAGGCCCTCGAACGGGCCGGTGCCCGGCTTCACTGGATCGACCTGATCTCCGACACGCGCCTTCCAGCGCTCGACGGGCTCATCCTCGGTGGCGGATTCCCTGAGCGTCACGCCGCCGAACTCGCTGCCAACCAGGCCATGAGGCGAGCGGTTGCCCGGCTTGCGGCGGCGGGACTGCCCGTCTACGCCGAGTGTGGCGGACTGCTCTACCTGTGCCGGCAGCTCCACACCCACGATGGCTATCACGCCATGGCTGGTGTTTTCCCGGTGGACGCCGAGATGACCGACCGGCCCCAGGGGCACGGATACATGACGCTGCACGCCTCGCCGCAGGCCCCGTGGAACCCGGGGGCCGGGACGGCCGGGATCCCGGCCCACGAATTCCATTACTCCCGACTCCGCGCGCCTCTGCCACAGGAACTGCCGTGCGCCTACCTCGTTGATCGCGGCCAGGGCCTGGGCGGGGGCCGGGACGGCCTGGTCACCGGCAACACCCTGGCCTCGTACGCCCACCTGCGCCATACGTGGGCCACGCCATGGGCCGAGCGCTTCGTGGACTTCGTCCGCGCGCAGCGGTCCGGTGCAGCATGCGCCGCCCCAGGGTGACGTTTGCGTCAGATCAATTTTTTCGCCTTCCCCCCCTTTATTCCGGACGTGCTGATGAATATAGTCTGAATATATGAGGCAGATAGCCGCGGACTTTCTGCGGCGAAAAAAACAGCAACGGCCCTAATAAAAACAAGGAATTACGTCCCAAAGGGCCCCCGGTTGAACGTCAGGAGGAGACATGTAC